>CAZJIS010000006.1:30013-44533 GCA_964546125.1 uncultured Clostridium sp. | reverse complement strand
GGGGAATCTGCAAGGCCTGTCCGCCCCGGTGGTTGACACGCGCTCCTGTTGCATATTATAATGCACAATCGGAAAGCTTTGAGCGGGACACACGGTTTTTCACCGCCCCACAGCGAGCCGCGGCAGGTGTAAGCGCGGCGGGAAAGGGAAAAACACGCATCGCCCGCGAGCGCGGAGGCGGAAGATCCCCCATGGGGATTGCGTAAGCCCCGCCGTGTGCGCACGTTACAGCGCGTGAGAGGGCATTTGTGCCAACTCGGGTGGTACCGCGCGAATTCGCGTCCCGTGCAGGGGCGCTATTTTTTATTTTGGGGAGGCAATATGTACACAAAGGTTCCGACGTCGCTCGACTTTGCGGCGCGCGAGAGGGAAACGCTCGCATTCTGGCAAAAGGAAGATATCTTCAAAAAAAGTGTCGCGCTGCGCCGCGGCGCGCCTAAATATACGTTTTACGACGGGCCGCCCACCGCCAACGGCAAGCCCCACATCGGCCACATCCTCACGCGCGCCATCAAGGATATCATCCCGCGCTACCGCACGATGAAGGGCTATGATGTGCTGCGAAAGGCCGGCTGGGATACGCACGGCCTTCCCGTGGAGCTTGAAGTTGAAAAGGCGCTGGGGCTCGATGGCAAGGAGCAGATCGAAGCCTATGGCGTGGAGCCGTTCCTCGCCAAATGCAAGGAATCGGTTTGGAAATATAAGACCGATTGGGAACAGATGAGCGAGCGCGTGGGCTTCTGGGCCGATATGGAGCACCCCTACGTCACCTATGAGGATGATTATATCGAATCCGAGTGGTGGGCGCTCAAGACCATCCACGACAAGGGCCTTTTGTATAAGGGGCACAAGGTCGTGCCCTACTGCCCGCGCTGCGGCACGGCGCTCTCGAGCCACGAGGTCGCGCAGGGCTATAAAGATGTGAAGGAGAAATCCGCCACGGTGCGCTTCCGCTGCAAGGATGAAAACGCCTCCTACCTTGCCTGGACCACCACGCCCTGGACGCTTCCTTCCAACGTTTGCCTGTGCGTCAACGCGAACATCGCCTACTGCACCGCCGAAAAGGACGGCGAACGCTTCATTCTCGCCAGGGAGCTTGTGGAAAAGGTGCTCGGCGAAGGGGCGAAGATCGTTTTGGAATATCCGGGCAGCGCGCTCATCGGCAGGGAGTATGAGCCGCTGTTCGCCTGCACCGCCGAGGCAGCCCGGAAAACCGGCAAGCGCGGCCATTATGTGGTGGCCGACGGTTACGTCACCGCGGATGACGGCACGGGCATCGTCCACAACGCGCCGGCGTTCGGCGAGGACGACTACCGCATCTGCCGCGTCCACGACATGCCCTTCGTGCAGTTTGTGGATACGCGCGGCAACATGACGGAGGAAACCCCTTGGGCGGGCACGTTCGTCAAAAGTGCGGACCCGTTGATCCTTGACGACCTCGCAAAGGATCATAAGCTTTTTGCGGCGCCCGAATTCGAGCACAGCTATCCCCATTGCTGGCGCTGCGACACGCCGTTGATCTACTATGCCCGCGAAAGCTGGTTCATCAAGATGACGGCCGTGAAGGATAAGCTCATCGAATACAACCGCCGCGTCAACTGGATGCCCGAAACCATCAAGGAAGGACGCATGGGCAACTTTCTTGAGAATGTCATCGATTGGGGTCTCTCGCGCGAGCGGTATTGGGGCACGCCCCTTCCGGTGTGGACCTGTGAAGATTGCGGGCAGATCCATGTCATCGGCTCGCGGCAGGAGCTTCTCAACGCCGCGCCCGGCACGCCCGGGAACATCGAGCTTCATAAGCCCTTCCTCGACCCGATCACGTTTGCCTGCTCCAAATGCGGCGGCGTGATGCGGCGCGAAAAAGCCGTGATCGACTGCTGGTTCGATTCCGGCTCCATGCCCTTTGCGCAGTGGCACTATCCTTTTGAAAATAAAAGGGAGTTCCAAGAGCGCTACCCCGCCGATTTCATCAGCGAGGCGCTCGACCAAACGCGCGGCTGGTTCTACACGCTGCTTGCGATCTCAACCTGCCTTTTTGACGAACCGAGCTTTTTGAACTGCATCGTGCTCGGCCATGTGGGCGATAAGGACGGGCAGAAGATGAGCAAGCACAAGGGCAATGTGGTCGATCCGTGGACCGTGCTCGATGCGCAGGGGGCCGACGCCGTGCGCTGGTATTTCTATACCGGTTCCGCGCCGTGGCTGCCGAGCCGCTTCTCGCCCGAAGCTGTGAGCGAGGCGCAGCGCAAGTTCATGGGCACGCTGTGGAACACCTATGCGTTCTATGTGCTCTACGCCGAAATCGACGGCTTTGATCCCACAAAGCATGAGCTTGTGCGCGAGAACCTTTCGGCGATGGACCGCTGGCTTCTTTCGCGCCTCAATACCCTCGTGCGCGAGGTGGATGAAAACCTTGCCCATTACCGCATCACCGAGGGCGCG
Organism: uncultured Clostridium sp.; assembly: GCA_964546125.1. GTDB lineage: Bacteria > Bacillota > Clostridia > Christensenellales > CAG-138 > Phil1. The sequence continues at coordinate 42,088 of CAZJIS010000006.1, read as the reverse complement.
CGGGAGATCGCGCGCTTTACGGACGATCTTTCCAACTGGTATGTGCGCCGCTGCCGCGAGCGCTTCTGGGGAAGCGGGATGACCGCGGATAAAGAAGCGGCCTACATGACGCTCTACACCGCGCTTTGCACGATGGCGCATCTTTGCGCGCCCTATACGCCGTTCCTGGGCGAGCAGATCTACCAAAACATCGTGCGCGGCGTAGACCCCGCGGCCCCCGAGAGCGTGCACCTGTGCGATTTCCCCGCGGCGGATGAAAGCCTCATCGACGCCGCGCTTGAAAGGGACATGGACGCGGCGCTCGAAATCGTGGTGCTGGGCCGCAGCGCGCGCAACCAAGCCGCGCGCAAGAACCGTCAGCCGCTCGCGCGCATGTTTGTGCAGGGCAAAAGGCTCGGGGGGATGTTCGTCGCCATCATCGCCGATGAGCTCAACGTCAAGGCCGTGGAGTTTGTGGAGGACGCAAGTGCCTTCATCTCCTACAAAGCAAAGCCGCAGCTCAAGACCCTCGGGCCGCGCTACGGCAAGATTTTACCGAAGATCAACGCCTTCTTGCAGGGCGAGGGCGTGGGCGACCTCGTCGTCGCCGCGCACAAACGGGGCGCGCCTTATGAATGCGAGCTTGAGGGCGTCATGGTTTCCCTCTCTCCCGAGGATGTGCTCGTGGAGCCCGTGCAAAAGGCGGGCTTTGTGAGCGAAAGCGAGCGCGAGCTTTCGGTCGTGCTCGATACGAACCTCACGCCCGCGCTCATCGACGAGGGCTTCGTGCGCGAGCTTGTTTCCAAGGTGCAGACCATGCGCCGCGAGGCCGATTTTCAGGTGACCGACCACATCGTGATTACCTATGCGGGCAGCCCGCGCATCGCGGAAATCTTCGCCCGCTTTAAAAAAGAGATCGCCGCCGATACGCTCGCCGATGCCATCGCCCAAACTGTTCCCGCGGGCTTTGTCAAAGAGTGGGATGTCAACGGCGAAAGCGTGACACTCGGCGTCGCGCGCAAATGAAACGCGCTTTAGAAAGCGGGGGACTTTTATGCTGCGCGAGATAGCCGGACGGTATTACCTCGAGGGGGATTACAACTGTGCGGAGGCGCTCCTTCGCGCGGCGAACGACGCCTATGCCTTCGGCCTTTCGGAGGATGCGCTCCGCCTCATGGGCGGCTATGGAGGCGGTCTTGGCTGCGGGGAGACCTGCGGCGCGCTGTGTGCGGCGCTCGCGGCGCTCAGTGCCGCCCTTGTTGAGGGCCGCGCGCATGCGACGCCGGGTTTTCGCGAAGCCTGCGCCGAGTATGTGGCGGATTTTCACGAAGCCTTCGGCAGCCTCATGTGCCGCGAAATCAAGCCGCACTGCGCGCGCGAGGGGCGCCGCTGCGTAATCGCCGTAGAGCGTGCGGCGGATTTGCTCGAAGCGTTTTTTGCGCGTTTCACGCCGCCCTGCGCTAAGCAAACATAGCCCCGCGGGGCGAGCCGATTTTGTACCCGCGATTTTACATTGCGGTCAACATTTGATGGCTGTTGTGTGGTATGATGAACCTATCAAACGAAGGATGTGCAGGCATGAACGTTCTCTTTTTCCTCAAGCCAAAAGCTTCGGTTGCCTATGTGTTTTTCGATAATACGCTGCGTCAGGCGCTTGAGAAGATGAGGTTTTACGGCTATTCGGCCATTCCCGTCATCGATCGGGAGGGCAAATACGTCGGCACGGTCACGGAGGGCGACTTTCTATGGAAGCTCTCGGACGCTTCCGCCTGGGATAACCACGCGCAGGAACGGCTCTATGTCAGGGATATCATGCGTCCGGAGCATAACCCTTCGGTCAACGTGAACGCCTCGCTCGAGGATCTTTTGCACATGGCGATGAACCAGAACTTCGTGCCGGTGGTGGACGACATCGGCTCGTTCATCGGCATTGTCACCCGCCGCGACATCATGCAGTTTTACTTCAACGATACCAAGGGCGAAAAGCCCAAGGCGCTACGCAAGCTTGTAAACCAAACCTTCATAGGGCAGTAAGCGCAACTCCTGCGCAAACGCGCGCGAGGCGTGCGTGTAAAGCAGGCATTCGGCTCCCCGCAACCCGGGGAGCTTTATTTTTGCGCTCTTTTTGCCAAGGTTGATCAAAACCAAAAGCTTTTCTCCCTCGTTTGTTCGCGTGAATGCGAGCACGCGCGGGTGTTCGGGGGCGATGGGCGCGTAAGCGCCCGCGACGAGCACGGGGTGCGCGCGGCGCAGCGCGATGGCGCGCTTGTAGAAGCCCACGATGGAATCCATGTGGATTATATCATCCTGAATGTTGATCTCGTGGTAGTTCGGGTTTACGCGAAGCCAGGGCGTGCCCGCGGTGAAGCCCGCGTTGCGCCCCGCGTCCCACTGCACGGGCGTGCGGGCGTTATCCCGCGTGGCGCGCCGCACGATGCGCCGGGCGATCCCCTTGGGAACATGCATCATCGTTTGGAGCAAGCGGTAGGAGTTGAGCGCCTCAAAATCCTTCCATTCGTGTTCTTCAAGGGCAAGGTTGGTCATGCCGCACTCTTCGCCCTGGTAGATGAAAGGCGTGCCGCGCAGCGTGAAGTTGTAAAGGCACAACGCTTTGGCGCTCGCGCGGCGCAGCGGTTCCTCAACGCTTCCGAAACGGTCGAGCTGGCGCGGCTGGTCGTGGTTTGACAGGTAATTGCCGATCCACCCGTTTTCCTTTTGCATGTGAAGCTGCCACCGGTCGGTCACGCGCTTAAAATCGCGCACCGTAAAGCGGTAGAATTTACGGAAGTCATATTTGCCAAGCGGGCCGCAGCCAAGCAGCGCGATGTCGAAGTGGAACATCATCGTAAGCTCCCGCCTTGCGGGGGCGGTGTAATCCGCCGTCTCATCGATACCCACCATGCAGCCTTCACCGACGGTCATGCAGCCGGGGTAGTGCGAAAAGACCTCCTGGTTCATTTCGCGCAGCATTTCGTGGATGCCGGGCTGCGCCGTCACAAGCTCCGCGGGGAACTGAAGGCCGCGCTTTTCGGGGTTTTTGTCGGGGAAGCCCGCGGGCTTTTTGATGAGGTTCACAACGTCGATGCGAAAGCCCCCCACGCCCTTGTCGAGCCAGAAGCGCATCATGTCATACATCTCGCGGCGAAGCTTCGGGTTTTCCCAATTCAAATCGCATTGGCGCGGCGTGAAGGAGGTGAGGTAATATTCACCGCTCTTTTCATCCTTCGTCCATGAGCTGCCGCCAAAAAAGCTCAGCCAGTTGTTCGGCGGGCCGCCGTTTTTGCCCTTGCGGAAAATGTAATAATCGCGGTATTCCGAGTTCGCATCGGCGAGCGCCGCCCGAAACCACGCGTGCTGGTCAGAGGTGTGGTTGGGCACGAGGTCAAGCAAAATGCGGATGCCGCGGGCCTTTGCCTCGGCAAGCAGACGCTCAAAATCCTCCATCGTGCCGAATTCGGGGTTGATTGCGCGGTAATCCGAAATATCGTAGCCGTAATCGGCATTGGGCGAGGGGAAGATGGGGGAGAGCCAAAGCGTATCGACGCCAAGCTCCTTGAGATAATCGAGCTTCGCGGTAATGCCCGGCAAGTCGCCGATGCCGTCGCCGTTCGCGTCATAAAACGAACGCGGCCAAATCTGATAAACGATGCTTTCCCTCGGGTCCATAATTCCTCCTTGCGGCATTAGAACGGGTTGGCGAAGAAAAAGTTCGTGAAAAGCTGATCGGTCAGCACGAAAAGGCCGACGAGCAGCGTGTAGACCGAAAAGCCGATGAGGCTTTTTTTCACGATGATCCGCAGCATCCAGCGGATGGCAAAGTAGCCGCTCACCGCGGAGACGACCACGCCCACCGCGATGCTGCCCCACGAAATGCCGCCCGTGCCGAGCGTGATCGCTTCGGGCAATTGCAAAAGCAGCGCCCCGAGAATGACGGGAATCGAGAGAATGAACGAGAACTGCGCCGCCTCTTCTTTCGATAAACCAAAGAGCCGCGCGCCCGCGATCGTCGCGCCGGAGCGGGAAACGCCCGGCAAGATCGCCACGCCCTGGGCAAGGCCGATGGCGAGCGCGTCGGGAACCTTGAGCTGCTCCACCGTGCGGCTGCCCCGCGCGAAACGCTGCGTCGCAAACAAAACGGCGGCCGTGATCAAAAAGCCAAAGCCCAAAAAGCGCCCGGCAAAAGCCTGCGCAAAAATATCCTCAAACACAAACCACACAATCACCGTCGCCACGCAGGCGAGCACGAGCATGTAAACACGCTTTTGGAGCGGCTTTTTAAGGAGCGACCACAGCTCGCGGTAATAGACCGCAACGACCGCCGCGAGCGTGCCGATGTGCAGCATCGTGTCGAAAAACAGCGTGCCCTCCCCGATGCCGAACACCGTTTGCATCAGCACCAGGTGGCCGGAGCTTGAAACGGGCAAAAACTCGCACAGGCCTTGAATCAGGCCCAGCAGCGCCGCGATGAATACGTTCATAATAATCTCCTTCTTTGCGGGGAATTCATCCCCACGCCCCTGTCAAAGGGCCGCGGGTCTATGGAATCCCGCCGGCCGGGATTGTTCTTTCGGGGGCTTTGCGATTGCGTCCCCCGGGGTTCATACCGATTTCGGCGGCATATCCGTTGCGCGCTTTCCTGCCGCCGCCGCGCGGCAGCGGGAAAAGCGTGTAATCTCACAGAAATACGGCCGGTATTTTTGCGGAAGCCAAGTGCGCTTCGTTTTATTTTATGCGCTGCATGCGGATATAGCAAGGGAAGATTGAAAAGCGGCGCCCGATGCGTTATGCTGTAAGAAGTTAAAATATGGAGGCAAAGAATATGGATCAACGTGTGGACAATTGGATCGACGAACACGCGGGCGAACTGATCGCCGGGCTTCAAAAGTGCCTTTCCTACAAAACGGTGAAAGACCCCGCGGCGGTTGGGGAGGGCGCGCCGTTTGGGCGCGGCATTGCCGATTGCCTCGAGGATGCGCTCGCCCAGGCGCGCGCGCTCGGGTTTGAAACAAAGAATCTCGACGGATACTGCGGCACGATCGACTTTGGCGAAGGGGAGGAGCAGCTTGGCATCCTCTGCCACCTCGACGTCGTGCCCGAGGGGACCGGCTGGTCCTACCCGCCCTATGGGGCCGAGATTCACGACGGCATGCTCTATGCGCGCGGCGCGATGGATAATAAAGGCCCCGCCTTTGCGGCGCTCTATGCGATGAAGGCCGTCAAAGAGCTTGGCTTTGCGATGAAGCGTCGCGTGCGCCTCATTCTCGGGTGCGACGAGGAGAGCGGCATGCAATGCCTTGCGCATTATAACAAGGTCGAAAAAGCGCCCGACCTTGCGTTCTCGCCCGATGCGGAATACCCCGTGGTCAACTCCGAAAAAATGATCTTTCGCGCTGAATATAAAAAAGAATACGCATCCTCGTTGAAAATTAAGGCGGGCACCGTGCCCAACGCGGTTGCGGGCGAGGCGGAGGCGGAGCTCGCGCTCCCGCTCAACCGCATTCTGCCCATCCTTGAGTCGTTTATGGAGAAGAGCGAGTTCGCCTGCGCGGCGGAAGCGATGGGCGCGGGCTGCCGCATCAAGGTGACGGGCATCGCCGCGCATGCATCCACGCCCGAGCAGGGCAAAAACGCCCTTCTCGCGCTGCTCGCGCTGCTCGACAAGCTCCCCCTTGGGGAGGAGGATGCAAAAACCATCGCCGGCCTTGCGGCGGCGCTGCGCTTCGACCACCACGGCGAGGCGTTCGGCCTCGACATTTCCGATGCTTCGGGCCGCCTCACGCTCAACGCGGGCGTGATCGATTGGGATCAAACCGGCCTCAAGCGCCTCACGATCGACATCCGCGCGCCCATCTCCGCCGATGGGAATGAGATCCGCGCAAAGCTTGCCGAGAGGTTTGCCCCTGCGGGCCTTATGGAGATGCAGGCGACTTGGAGCGAGGGCTATTATATTCCGCCCGAGAGCGAGCTTGTCAGATCTTTGCTCGATGTGTATGCCGCGCGCACGGGCCGGCGCCTCGCGCCGCTTGCAATCGGCGGCGGCACCTATGCGCGGCATTTGAAAAACGCCGTGGCCTTTGGCGTCGAGCGTCCGGGCGAGCCCGCCTCCATCCACATGGCCGACGAATGTATGAGCGTTGCGCACCTCATCGAGGATACGAAGATGATCGCCGATGCCATCCTCGCCCTCGCCGTGCGGGAAAACTGAGCGGATCACAGGTCGATTTGGATGCTTAGAAGGGGCCGAGCGCCCCTTTTTTGCGTTGGTTTGCGTAAATTTTCGCGTTTTTTGCGCTTTATTTGCGCTTTATCTGCGCAGGCTCAAACGCCGTTTTTTTAGGAAAGCAGGCATAATTTGCACTCATATTCGAAAACGCGGGCATTTTTTTGTGAAATTTCCTGTTTGCCATCGGTACAGCGGGGGTATATAATCACAATAGTGCGCGCAGATGGCTCCGCGCTTGAATGGCGCGCAATCGCGCGCAAAACGGATGAAGGATGGCAGGATGCAAATTAGCTTTTTGAATTTCCTCTCGCTGGTGGCGCGGCAGCCGCTGATGCTGGTGACCGTGCTGCTCACGCTCGCGGTGATCCTCGTCAACGGTTGGACGGACGCGCCCAATGCCATTGCCACATGCGTTTCGACCCGCGCGATGGGCGTACGCGCGGCAATCATCATGGCGGCGGTGCTCAACTTCTTCGGTGTGCTTGTGATGACGCTCGTCAACGCCAAAATTGTGGAAACAGTTTTCTACATGGTGGACTTTGGCGGCAATACGCATGACGCGGTCGTCGCGCTGTGCGCGGCGTTGGTGGCCATCGTTTTGTGGGCGGTCGTCGCGTGGAAGTTCGGCATCCCCACGAGCGAGAGTCACGCGCTTATCGCGGGACTTTCGGGCGGGGCTATCGCCTTGCACGGCAGCTTTGCGGGCATCAACTGGGCCGAATGGGTCAAGGTGCTCTACGGCCTCGCGCTTTCAACGGGCCTTGGCTTTTTGATGGGTTTTTTGATGGCAAGGCTTACTGAACACGTTTTTCGCAACGCCGACCGGCGTAAAACCGCGGGCGTTTTCAAGGGCGCGCAGATCTTCGGCGCGGCGTCGATGGCCTTTATGCACGGCGCGCAGGACGGGCAAAAGTTCATGAGCGTGTTCTTATTAGGCATTTTGCTCGTGGGAGGGCGCAGCGATGTGGCGAGTTTTGCGATCCCCCTGTGGCTGATGGTCGTCTGCTCGCTGGTGATGGGCCTTGGCACATCCATCGGCGGTTACCGTATTATCAAGTCCGTGGGCATGGATATGGTCAAACTCAATACCTATCAGGGCTTCTCCGCGGATATCGCGGCGGCGGTCTGCCTGCTTCTCTCCTCGCTCACGGGCATCCCCGTGAGTACGACCCACACGAAAACCACCGCCATCATGGGCGTGGGCGCCTCGCGGCGGCTCAAGGCCGTGAACTGGTCGGTCGTCAACGACATGGTGCTCACTTGGCTTTTGACCTTCCCCGGCTGCGGCCTTTTGGGCTTTTTGATGGCGAAAGCGTTTATGCTCATCTTTTAACGAAGGAGAAGAAACATGGCGAAAAAAGCGCACTACAGTTATTTTGCGGGGTTTGCCGCCTGCGCGGATTGTGCCTGCCGGGCCGCCGCGTTGCTCGATGAAACGCTCCGAAGCTACGACATGACCACCGTCGCCTCGCGCATGGAGGAGATGCACCGCATCGAGCATGAGTCGGATATGATCAAGCACACGGCGCTCGGGTACCTTGCAAAGGAATTTTTGCCGCCCATCGAGCGTTCGGATATTTCAACGCTCCAAAACGAGCTCGACAATGTGGTGGACGGCATCGACGAGGTCATGCGCATGCTCGGCATGTTCCGCGTGGCGGCGCTGCGCCCGGATACGGTGCGCTTTAGCGAACACCTGATCCGCTGCTGCAACGCGCTCAAGGAGGTTGTGGATGAATTTGAAAACTTCAAAAAGTCCAAGACCATCAAGGATAAGATCATCCTCGTCAACACCCTCGAGTCCGACGGGGATTCGCTGCACTACGTCGCGGTAGACAAGCTCTTTGCCTCCCCCGAGGACGCGCTCAACGTCATCGTCTGGAAGGAGATTTACGATTGCTTTGAGAGCTGCTTTGACGCGTGCGAGCATGCGGCCGACGTCATCGAAGAGGTCATCCTCGCCAACAATTGATAAAGGTTGCCCGATTGCAACTCCGATGCGTCCTCCCGCGCCAAATGGGCCTTGCGCGCGGGGGGCGTTTCCATTATTATAGGGAAAACGACATGAAAGCCAGCGAAAGGAAGCCCCATGGCCTATTATTTTGACGAACCCTCGCATACCTTTGCGGAATATCTGCTCGTGCCCGGCTATTCGGGCGCGGACTGCACGCCCGCGAATACCACGCTCAAAACCCCCGTGTGCAAATTTCGCCGCGGGGAAGAAAGCCCGCTTTCGATGAACATCCCGCTCGCGTCAGCCGTGATGCAGGCTGTGTCCGGCGAAAAGCTCGCCATTGCGCTCGCGCGCGAGGGCGGCATTTCGTTCATTTTCGGTTCGCAGTCCATCGAAACTCAGGCGGAGATGGTGCGCCGCGTCAAAAAGCACAAATCGGGCTTTGCAAAGAGCGATTGCAACGTGACTCCGTCGGATGTGATGCGAACCGTGATGGAACTCAAGCAAAGAACGGGGCACTCGACCGTCGCCGTTACCGACGACGGCGGCCCCCACGGCAAGCTCCTTGGCATGGTCACGAGCCGCGATTACCGCCCGAGCCGCATGGACCCTGAAACCCCGGTTTCGGCGTTCATGACGCCAAAGGAGAAGCTCGTGTTCGCTTACGAGGGCGTCACGCTCAAGGAAGCCAACGACATTATCTGGGAGCATAAGCTCAACGCATTGCCCATCGTTACGCGCGAGGGGAACATGGCGGCGTTCGTTTTTCGAAAGGATTACGACACGCACAAGGAAAACCCCCACGAGCTGCTCGACGCGGGCAAGCGCTATGTCGTGGGGGCGGGCGTGAATACGCGCGATTATGAACAGCGCATCCCCGCTTTGGTCGAAGCCGGGGCGGATGTGCTGTGCATCGATTCTTCCGAAGGGTTCACCCAATGGCAGCAGGGGACGCTTTCCTTCGTGCGCGCGCGCTATGGCGAAACGGTTAAAATCGGCGCGGGCAATGTGGTGGACCGCGAGGGCTTCCGCTTCCTTGCCGACAGCGGGGCGGATTTCATCAAGGTCGGCATCGGCGGCGGCTCAATTTGCATCACGCGCGAAACCAAGGGCATCGGCCGCGGCCAGGCGACCGCCGTGCAGGAAGTCGCCCGTGCGCGCGATGAATATTTCGAAGAAACGGGCGTTTATGTTCCAATCTGCGCGGATGGCGGCATCGTCATGGATTACCACATCACCCTGGCGCTTGCGATGGGTGCGGATTTTTGCATGCTTGGGCGCTATTTTGCGCGCTTTGACGAGAGCCCCACGAGCAAGGTTTTAATCAACGGAACCTATATGAAAGAATACTGGGGCGAGGGCAGCGCGCGGGCGCGCAACTGGCAGCGTTACGACAGCGGCGGCGAGGCGAAGCTCTCGTTTGAAGAGGGCGTGGATTCCTATGTGCCCTATGCGGGCAGCCTGCACCACAACGTGGAAACGACGCTTGCAAAAGTGCGTTCGACCATGTGCAACTGCGGCGCGCTGAGCATTTCCGAACTTCGCGAAAAGGCGCGGCTCACGCTCGTTTCCGCCGCGAGCATCGATGAGGGGGGCGCGCACGACGTGCTCTTAAAGGATGGCAAAGGCCCCCTGCTTTAAGAAGGGGCCGAAAGAGAACGGTTCATGCTGAACAAAATGCAATATGAAGCCCTCCTCGAGAGGGCCGGGCAATATGCCTTTACCTCGCTGCAATATCCCGATTACGACGAGCTTTGCGCCTGCGATGTGTTCGCCGACGGGGAAGCGGGCCTTGCGCTGTGCGACCCTTCGCGCGCGCCCGCGCGCATCCATTGGGCGGCAAACGGCGCGGAGGCTTTGAAAACGCTTCTCACCAAAGCGCCGCATACGGCGATCATCCCTTTTGTGCCGCAAGCCTTCGTTCCCGTGCTTGCGGGCGCGGGCTTTGAGGTGTTTGCGGAATTTGCCGATCATTTCAACATGGATCTTGCGCGGACCGCCGCGGGGCTTGCGCCGCGCAAACCGCGCTTTTTGCGTGAAGAAGAAGCTGAAGTCGCCGCCGCCCTCTCGGCGGCCGTGCGTGGTCAGTCGCGCGGTTTTTTGGGTGAAACGCCGGCGTTCTTTTTAGAATGGATGCAAGAGGGCGATGTGCTCGCCGAACACGAGCACGGCGAGCTTGCGGGTTTTTGCTGTGTATCCATTTACAATGGCGGCAGCACCCTCTGGGTGCGGGAAATTGCCGTGCGCCCGCAAAGCCAGGGGAAGGGCGTGGGCAGGCGGCTGCTTGAAGGGGCTGTTTTATATGGCGCCGCGCGCGGCGCGGCGAAGGGTTTTTTGGCGGTCGATGTGCACAACGACAGGGCGATCGGCCTATACGAAAGCCTTGGGTTTGCCAGGCGCGGCGCCGAGAGCGAAATTCAAATGGCGCGGGGCATGGGGGCAGTGTGAACACAGTTTATGATGCCCGGCTTTTTTCGAGCGGCATGCGCAGGCGGCGTTAAAGGGCGCGTTTACAGCGAAAAGGCCCCTGCGGTGCGCCTTTGTTTTTGGCCGGCCTCTTGAAAAACGGCGCAAAATAGTGGATGATAGTAAATGTGGGGAGTTGCCCCCAAGCAGCCGGCCACCCGGTTTCCCCCGCGGGGCGGCGCTTTGTAAACGAGGAAGAAAGGTGGAACCTCATGGAAACAAGACCATGGTATCTGCGCGGCGCGCAGGAGGTGTGCGAAGACCTCAACACCGATGCGCACAAGGGCCTGACGGCGCAAGAAGCCGCGCGCAGGCTCGAAGAACATGGGCTCAACGAGCTTGCGCATAAAAAGGGCGCGAGCATCTTGCAAATGTTCCTTTCGCAGCTCAAGGACTACATGGTGCTCATCCTCATCGCGGCGAGCGTCGTTTCAGCCATCATGAGCGAGGTAACCGACGCGCTCGTTATCATCGGCATCGTCATCATCAACGCCGTGCTGGGCGTCGTGCAGGAATACCGCGCGGGCAAGGCGCTCGAGGCGCTTAAGAAAATGACCGCACCGAACGCCAAGGTCATCCGCGGCGGCGAGCCGCTTACCGTTCCCGCGCGCGAACTGGTGCCGGGGGACCTCGTGGTGCTCGAAACCGGCGATTATGTGCCTGCGGACGTGCGGCTCGTGCAATCCGTCAACCTTAAGGTTGAAGAGGCCGCGCTTACGGGTGAGTCCGTTCCGGTGGAAAAACACGCGGAGGCGGAGCTCGCGGGCGACGTGGGCCTTGGAGATCAGATCAACGCCGGCTTTATGAGCACGCTTGTCACCTACGGCAGAGGCATGGGCGTTGTGACCGAAACGGGCATGAACACCGTAATCGGCAAGATTGCGGAGATGATCCAGGAGGAGGATAACGAGGATACGCCGCTGCAAAAGAAGCTGGCCAAGATGGGCAAGCTCCTTGGAACCGGCTGCCTTGTCATCTGCGCGGTGGTGTTTGGGATGGGGCTTCTTCGCGGCGAACATGTGCTTGAAATGTTCATGACCGCCGTCAGCCTCGCGGTCGCCGCCATCCCCGAGGGCCTGCCCGCGGTCGTGACGATCGTGCTCGCCCTTGGCATGCAGCGCATGGCCAAGCACAATTCCATCATGAAGAAGCTGCACGCCGTGGAAACGCTCGGCAGCACCACGGTCATCTGTTCGGATAAGACCGGTACGCTCACGCAAAACCAGATGACCATCGTTAAAATGTATGTCCCCGGCCTTGAGATCGATGTCGAAGGCGATGGTTATGATCCCGCCGGCGCGATGAGCGCAAACGGCGCGGCGCTCGATTTTGCAAACGAACCCGCCGTGATGCGATTGCTTGAAATACAGGCGCTGTGCAACGACGCGCGGCTTGAGCATATTATTGAGGACGATGCGGACGAGTGGCGCATCGTGGGCGACCCGACCGAGGG
>CAZJIS010000006.1:0-29913 GCA_964546125.1 uncultured Clostridium sp. | reverse complement strand
ATGATCCTCACCGACGATAACTTCTCCTCAATCGTGCGCGCCGTCGAAGAAGGCCGCGTGATCTACAGCAACATCCGCAAGTTCGTGTTCTTTTTGATGAGCTGCAACGTGGGTGAAATTCTGATCATCTTCATCTCCATGCTGCTCAACTGGGAAATCCCGCTGCTGCCCATCCATCTTTTGTGGGTCAATCTTTTGACCGATGCGTTCCCGGCGCTGGCGCTCGGCACCGAGAAGAGAGAACCCGGCCTCATGCAGGAGCCGCCGCGCAGCCCCGACGAGCCCATCATCAACCGCGACATGCTCGTGAACATCGCCGTGCAGAGCATCGTGATGACGGCGGCCGTGCTCGGCGCGTTCTACTATGGATGGAAGGCCTACGGCCTCGAGATGGGCCGCACCTATGCGCTGGTGACGCTGATCATCAGCGAGCTGCTGCGCGCTTACACCTGCCGCTCCGAAAAATATTCGGTATTTAAAATCGGCGTGTTCAGCAACCGCAACATGAACCTTGCGACGATCTTCTCCTTCGCGCTGCTGGCGGTGATCTTGTTCATCCCGGCGCTTCGCGAGGTGTTCAGCGTTTCCCAACTGCACCTGCATGATATCGATTTCATGCTCGCCGTCGGCGCGATGCCGCTGATCTTCGGCGAACTGACAAAGCTCGTCAAAGGCGTTGTTAGGCGGCGCAAGACTGACAAAGCTTAAAAAAGATAAAAAGCCCCCGGCAGCATGCGCTCTCGCCGGGGGCTTGCTTTTATGCGGCACGGGGGTTCCGGGGCGTGCTTTGGGTGTGAGGGGCGCGCCTCAGTCCATGTGAAAGACCTCGATAAGTTCCTTTTGCACCGGCGAATGGTCGGGGTTCGTTTCCATGATATCCGCCATGTAGGCCCACCATTTTTGCACGGCTTCATTTTGCGGGAGCCGATCGGATTTCTCGCGACACGCAAGTTTTTGGAAGGCAAAGAGGATGTTCGTTTCCTCGTCGTAATAAATAGAATAATCCGAAACGCCCGCTTCATGCAGCGCCCGGGCGAGTTCCGGCCATACTTCATCATGCCTTTTCCGGTATTCTTCGCGGAATCCGGGGTAGAGCTTCATCTTAAACGCGCATCGTTCCATGGGGACATTCCTTTCGGCCTTTTCCAATATCATACCAGCGGGCCGCGCGTCGCGCAAGGCGCGCGGCTTGACGCAAAAGCAATTCGACTTCTTTCGCGCCATGTGCTAAAATAACGATCAACACCAGGTAACGCCAAGCCGGACCATAAAGCGGGGGAACGCAGCCTTGATCGAAATCACCAATACGCATGTTTATAATTTTGACAACGCCATCCGCGGCGCGCGCAACCCCATGAACAGTTGGGAGCGGATGGATAGCTTTGTTGACCCCGAGGGGCGGTTCGTGTTCGGGCCCAACGACTTGGCGCTCGCCGTGAGGCTGCGCCGTGCGGGCAGCGACCACCGCAAGTTTTTGCGGCAGATCTTCCTTTCGGTCGATATCTGCGCGCCGCTTTATTGGTGGAAGGAGTTCGATACCTATAAGGTCGGCACGACCGCAAACTCCACGAGCACCATGCACAAACTGCACGCGGGGCCGCTCACGCTCGACGCGTTCAGCCACGATCATTTGGATGAAGAGGGCAAGGCCGTTTTGCAGGGCCTTATCGACTATCTCGAAGGGGTTAGGCTTTGCTATAATGAAACGCGCGGCAAGGAAAAATGGTATCAGCTCATCCAGCTTTTGCCCTCGAGCTATAACCAGTTGCGCACCTGCACAATGAGCTACGAAAACCTCGTCAACATGCATGCCTCGCGCAAGGCGCACAAGCTTTGCGAATGGCGCGACTTCTGCGCATGGGTCGAAACGCTGCCCTATGCGGCGGAGCTAATTTGCGAAGAATAGCTTCACAACGGAATTCCAAAGGGCCTATAACTCTTCGGCGGGGGAGCGGGGGCGCAGCCTCGGCGCTCCGCATCAAACAAAACGGCCCGGGAAATCCCGAGGCCGTTTGTTTATCCGTTCGCGCCGTTTAGCGCGCGTTGTAGCGGCTGATGCCCATGGCAAGCAGGTCCATTGCGCGCTCGATATCCTTGCAGTTGAGCACATAGGCAAGGCGCACTTCGCTGCGGCCGAGGCCGGGCGTTGCGTAGAAGCCCGCGCCGGGGGCATACATGACGGTTTCGTTGTTATCCGAAAAGTCGGTGAGAAGCCAGGTCTGGAACGCATCCGTGTCGTCCACGGGGAGCTTGGCCATCACGTAGAAGGCGCCCTTTGGCTCTTTGCACACCACGCCGGGGATCGCCGAAAGCTTGCTGTAGATCGCATCCCTGCGGCAGCGGTATTCTTCGCGCACGTCGTTGAAATATTCGGTACCCACGCCATAGAGCGCGGCGGAAGCCACCTGGTCGAGGGTCGCGACCGACAGGCGCGCCTGGCAATATTTGAGGGCGTTTTGCTGGAGCTCTTTGTTGCGCGTAATCAGCGCGCCGATGCGCGCGCCGCAGGCGCTAAAGCGCTTGGAGACGGAGTCGATGATGATCGCATTTTCGGCGATATCGTCAAATTCGCCGATGGAGGCGAGCTTCTCGCCGCCGTAGACGAACTCGCGGTAAACTTCGTCGCCGATGAGGAAGAGGTTGTGCTCGCGGGCGATATCCGCCATCAGGCGAAGCTCTTCGGGGGTGAGCACCGTGCCCGTGGGGTTGCCGGGGTTCGTGAAGAGGATCGCGCGGGTGCGCTCGTTGATGAGCGGCTCGATCTTCTCGCGCGAGGCAAAGCGGTAGCCCTCCTCGGCGGTGGTGTGGACGGGACGGATCGTGGCGCCCGTCATGTTGACGAACGTGAGGTAGTTCGGGTAGAACGGCTCGGGCACGATGATCTCATCACCCTCGTCGAGGATGCAGCCGAGCGCGATCGTGAGCGCTTCGCTGCCGCCGGTGGTGATGAGCACCTCGTTCGCCGCATACTCGAGGCCGATGCCGCTATAATACTTGCGCACGGCGTCGATCATATCGGGAATGCCGGGGGAGGGCGCGTAGGCGAGCACCGGCTGGCGGAAATTGCGCACCGCCTCAAAATAGGCCGGCGGGGTGGCGATGTCCGGCTGACCGATGTTGAGATGGTAAATCTTCACGCCCCGCTTGTTGGCTTCCACCTGATAGGGGTAGAACTTGCGGATCGGGGACAGGCCGCATTTTCCGATTTTGCTCGAAAACTTCATGACATCCTCCTGGTTGCGCATTTTTATATTGGTGAATCCGAAACTTGGATTCGCTCAATTCTTCGGAGCGGGCGCGCCGCCCGTACCCTTGACCATTTCGCCCGGAACCGCGCGGTAGGTATCCTGATAGAGCGTTTCGCTCGAGTGGAATTCGCCGTTGATGTATTTGTCGCGGTAGGCCGTGGCGATGACACCGTCGCGCGCGACGATGGTCTGCTCTACATAATCGGCGGGCTTGGTGGTATCGTACACGATGTTCACGGTGGAGGGCAGAACCTGATCCTTCACGCCGCGCACTTTGTAGGTGACGCCTGCGGGCAGGGGCTTGCCGTAAATGTAAACGGTGTTGGTGCGGTTGGCCTGATCGCAGTAAACGAAGAAATAGAGCGTTGCGCCGGTGTTGTTTATAAAGCTCAGGCTCTTGCCGCTCTCGACCGTGCCGGTCACGGTGCAGTCGAGGCCGGTGTCCACATAGCTCGAGGGCCAGGAGTGGTGCTTGCGCTCGATGATCGAAATGCCCTCGATGTTCGCCGCGAGGATCTCCTCGGGCGAGGAGCCGCGCTGCATGGAGGCCCCGGCACACAAAAGCGCGTTGTAGAGCGTGGTTGAAACCTGGCAGATGCCGCCGCCGGCCTCGTCCTCATAGCGGTTGCCGCTTACGATGCCCGGCGCGAGCGGCCATCCGTCCTGCTCCGTGCGCGGGCCGATGAACGCGTTGAAGTTGAACTCTTCCCGGTCTTTGACGACCATGCCGTTGAGCATCGTCGTCGCGCGCTGAATGTTGCCCACGCGCTTTTCGTTGCGCGCGGCCCTGCTGCCGCCAAAGCTCGTTTCAAACGTCGCTACGAGCTGCACCGCGGCCTTGAGGTCCTCCACCGTAGTTTCAGGGGAAGCATAGCTAAGCGTCGGTTTGAGCGCGCCTGTGAGCGTGCCCTTCGCAAGCATAGCTGTGATCTGCGCGCCGAGGGCCTCTTCATCGAGCACGTAGCCATCCACGCCCTCGCGGTAATCGAACGCGGGCTTTGTGCCGGTTGTTATGGGCATGGCGCTCGGTTCGACGGGGGCCACGTTGAGCACCGATGCGATGGCGGCGAGCTTTTCGTGAAGCGCCCCTTCATTCGGCATGAACGTCACTTGCAGCTCCCTGCCGTTTTCGCGCACATCGTCCTTCTCGGCGCTGTTTTCAAACACCGTTCCGCTGCGCCCGAGGGCGATAGCCTCGGTGAGCACCGCGTCGAGCGTAGAGGTTGCTTTCATATCGGCCGCGGTCAAAAGCCAGAACATCGTGCCGTGGGAAACGGTGATGTTGATCGATTCCAATTGTGCGCGCACGCCGGGCAAAAGCGCCTCGCGCGCCGCGCGGTAGGTCATGCCGGAAAGATCCGTGCCGTTGACAAAAACGCCCTCGATAAACGTTCCGTCGTCCTTAATGGCCTCAAGCTCGTTGCCCGTGGGCTTGTTGGTGAAAAGATAGGCGATGAGCACCGCCGTCACCGCGACCGCGAGCGCAAAAAAAGCAAGCTTTGCGATGGCCAGCGTGCGGCTGAGTTTCGTGCGCCGTTTGCCGCGCCGGGCGGCGGATTTTACGCTTGTGCCCGGGCTTTTTCCGGCCCGGGGGATGCTGTGTTCCATTCGTCACCTCACGATTGATTATTATACAACAAAGTAGGGTGTGCTTCAACCTCGCGCGGGGCAATATATTAGCATGGCTCCGTTTGTTTACAATTGCGTCACCTTGCTTGGGCTGGGAGAAGATAGTATAATGAACGCAACGTGGGGAGGTAGGCTCTCCATAGGAGAAAGAGAGGATTACATTTGGCAAGCAAAGCAAAGGCTAACAAGCTTAAAATCATACCGCTCGGCGGCGTGGGCGAGGTCGGCAAGAACATGACCGTGCTCGAATACGGCAAGGATATGATCATCATCGACTGCGGGCTTATCTTCCCGGATGACGACCTGCCCGGCATCGATCTCGTCATACCGGACATGGCCTACATCGAAAAGAACGCGGATAAACTGCGGGGGATTCTCATCACCCACGGCCATGAAGACCACATCGGCGCGCTGCCCTATGCGCTCAAGCGTTTTAAAACGCCGGTTTACGGCACAAAGCTCACCTGCGCGCTCATCGAGCACAAGCTCGAGGAAGCAAAAGTCGCCGACGCGCAGCTCGTCAGCGTCAAGGCGGGGGACAGGCTGCGCCTTGGCTGTTTCAACGTGGAATTCATCAAAACCAGCCATTCCATCGCGGGCGCGTGCGCGCTGGCGATCATCACGCCCGTGGGTACGGTCATCCATACGGGCGATTTCAAAGTGGATTATACGCCGCTTGACAACGAACCCATCGACATTGCGCGCTTTGCTTACTACGGCTCGCGCGGCGTGCTGGCGCTCCTTTCCGACAGCACCAACGCGGAGCTTGCCGGCCATACGCTCTCCGAGCGGGAGATCGGCAGGACGTTTGAGCATTATTTCGACATCGCCGACGGACGCGTGATCGTTGCGACGTTCGCCTCGAACATCTACCGCATCCAGCAGATTGCGGATGTGGCGATCTCCTTTGGCCGCGTCATCTGCTTCCAGGGGCGCAGCATGGTCAACATCGCCAAGGTCGCGACCGAGCTTGGCTATCTGAGCATTCCCGAAGAGAAGATCGTCGATGTCGACAAGCTCAACCGCATCGAAGATTCAAAGGTATGCGTCATCACCACCGGCAGCCAGGGCGAGCCGATGAGCGGCCTTTTCCGCATGGCAAACTCATCCCACCGGCTCAACATCGGCAAGGGGGATACGGTCATCATCTCCGCCTCGGCGATCCCCGGCAACGAAATCGGCGTGAGCCGCGTGATCAACCAGCTCTACCTCAAGGGCGCAAAGGTCGTGTATGACCGCATGGCGGACGTTCACGTTTCCGGCCACGCGCGCCGCGAGGAGCTGCGGCTGATGTTCACCTTGACAAAACCCAAATATTTCATCCCCGTGCACGGCGAGGCGCGGCAGCTCTACATGCATGCCGAGCTTGCACAGGAGATGGGCATTCCCGAGCGCAACATCGTCGTGCCTGCCATCGGCGATGTCATCGAACTTTCGCGCAGCAGCATCAAGCAGGCTGCGCCCGTGCACGCGGGCAGCGTCATGATCGATGGCGGCAGCGTGGGCGAGATAGGCGACGCCGTTTTGAAGGACCGCCGCCAGCTTGCGGAAGACGGGCTTTTTACGGTCGTCATCCCGCTCAAAAAGAAGACCGGCGAGCTCCTCGGTACGCCGGAAATCATCACGCGCGGCTTTATTTATGTGAAGGATTCCGAGGAGCTTATCGCCGGCGCGCGCGCGCATGTGGGCGAGCTTGCGGCGAAGTTTGCGAACACGCACCGTTCGGAGTGGAGCTCCATCAAAAACGGCATCCGCACGGCGCTCAAGAACGAACTGTATAATAAAACCAAGCGCACGCCGATCATTCTGCCTATCATCATCGAGCTTGATATTTAAGCGGCAAGGAGGAAGCATGGTTTACGACAAGGCAAGGGAACTTGCAAAAATGCTCGCAAAGAGCGAAGAGTACGCGGCCTATCGCCAAACGCAGGAGCGCGCCTTTGCAAACGACACCACAAAGGCTTTGCTCAAAGAGTACAACGCGCTGCGCATGCGCGCGCAGGGCGCGGTCGTTTCCGGCAAGAAGGATGAGGAATGCCTCGAGCGCCTGCAAAAGGTGGGCGAGGTGCTCCAGCTCAACCGGGATGCGTCGGATTATCTCATTGCCGAATACAGGCTCAACACCATGCTCGGCGATGTGTATAAGATTCTTGCCGACGCGCTCGACTTGAGCCTTGGCCTGCCGGACGAGTAAAGTTATGGAAGGGAATCAAAACGCCCGCGCGCGAGAGAAGCGCGAACGCGAACGCGGCCGCAAAAAGACGGCGGCAAAAGCCTGGCGCAGGTTTCGCCCGCTCGTTGTGGGCGCGCTCGCGCTTGCGCTGTGCGCCATGATGCTTTGGGGCGGCTACCGCTTCGTGATGGCGCGCTTCTTTTTGCCCGTTGACATCGGCGACGCCACGCCCGTGACCATCACCGTCAAATCCGGCGCGGGGGCATCTTCCATCGCGCGCCTTCTCTATGAGGCGGGCGGCACGGATGAAGCGGGCAACCGCCTGCCGGGGCTCATCACGAGCAAGACCGTGTTCAAGATTTACGTCGATTTCACCGGCAAATCCGATAAGCTCAAGGCCGGCACCTATGTCCTCTCGCGCAACATGGATGTGGGGCAGATCGTCGATACGCTGTGCGCCCCCACCGCGCCGCGCACGACCCTCAAGCTCGTTATTACCGAGGGCATGACCGTCGAGCAGATCGCCAACAAACTCGTGGCGCTTGGCGTGCTTGAAAGCGGGGAGGAGTTCCTCAAACTCTGCAAGACCGGCGAGGCCTTTGCCGATTATGCGTTTATCGCCGCGCTTGAAGAGGCGAAGAACCCGCAGCAGGCGCGCGATTATGCGCTCGAGGGGTATCTCTTCCCGGATACATATGAGATCTACTCGAACGAACCTGCCCGCTCCATCATCAACCGCATGCTCTACCGTTTCGGCGAAGTATTGACCGATGAGCTTGCCGCCCGCGCGGCCGAGCGCGGCATGAGTGTGGACGAGCTGATCACGCTTGCCTCCGTCATCGAAAAAGAGGCCAAGATCGAGGCCGATTTCAAACGTGTTTCAGCGGTGTTTCATCTGCGCCTCGAGCGGGACATGAAGCTGCAAAGCGACGCGACGCTCAAGTATATCTTCAAAACCGGCGAGGGCATCACATTTAATGAAGAGCAGCGCAACAACCCCTCGCTCTATAACACCTACGCGAATGGCGGATTGCCGCTTGGCCCCATCTGCAACCCGGGCATGCGCGCCATCCGCGCCGTGCTTGAGCCGGATGCGCGCACGACCGAGCAGGGCTACCTCTACTTCTGCCTTTCGGATGATGAGGCCGGCTCGCTCGTCTATGCAAAAACCCTCGAAGAGCACACGGCGAACGTGGAGAAGTACAGGCCCTTCTGGTAAGAAAAAAGCAACTTTTGCAGATTCCGGGCATATTCTGTTACACCGAAGATGGGGGGGCGGAATATGCTCGAACTTTTTTTGGCGCTTCTTGGCAAGCTGTTTCTTTTCACGGGCTATGTTTCGCAGGGCAACTCTTTCCCCGAGCCGCTCTGCGCCGCGGAGGAGGCCGCCTGCCTTGCGCGTATGGCGGCGGGGGACGCGGCCGCGCGCAACAAACTCATCGAACACAACCTGCGCCTCGTGGCGCACATCGCAAAAAAATATGTCTCTCCGCGGCGGGATAACGATGATCTTATTTCGATCGGTACGGTGGGGCTCATTAAGGCTGTGTCGACCTTTGACCAGCACAAAAGCTCCACGCTCGCGACCTATGCTTCGCGCTGCATCGAAAACGAGATACTCATGTCGCTGCGGGCGGAAAAAAAGCGCGCCTGCGAGCTTTCGCTCTCGGAGCCCATCGGCTCGGATGGGGACGGCAACGACATTTCCCTCACGGATGTGCTCGGAAGCGACCCGGATCTTGTCATCCTTGAGGCGGAGCGCTCCATCGCCGCGGCGCAGCTAAGCGAGGCCATCGAGCGCGCGCTCACGCCGCGCGAGCGCACGGTCGTGCGCCGCCGCTATGGCCTTATGGGCGGCAGATGCCTTGCCCAGCGGGAGGTGGCGGAGCTTCTGGGCATTTCAAGGAGCTATGTTTCACGGCTGGAGAAAAAGGCGCTGCAAAAGCTCAACGCCTATCTCGAACGAACATATCAACCGTGATCCGCCTTTGAAAATGAAAAGGATTCACCCCCCAAGGGCTGCGGAAACACGCACTTGGGGGCTTGTTTTGCGCCTTTTGACTGTGGTATGATATACGTTAGTATTGAAAGCTTAATCGGCCTCACGCCGGTTAAACGCATACAGATTCGCTTTGGAGGTAATTTTCTATGCTGATGGCCGGTGATTTTAGAAAGGGCGTAACCGTGGAGATCGACGGGCAGATTTGGACCATTGCCGATTTCCAGCACGTGAAGCCCGGAAAGGGAGCTGCATTCGTCCGCACGAGGCTTAAGAACGTCATGACGGGCGCGGTGCTCGAGCGCACATTCAACCCGACGGACAAGTACCCCCGCGCACACATCGAAACCAAGCAAATGCAGTACCTCTACAACGATGGCGAGCTGTATCACTTCATGGATACGGAAACCTACGAGCAGCTCCCCCTCAACCACGACCAGGTGGAGGACGCCATCGATTTCATCGTCGAGAACCAGAACGTCAGCATCCGCTTCTACAAGGGCAGTGCGTTTTCGGTGGAAGCGCCCAACTTCGTGGAGCTCACCATCACCGAAACGGAGCCGGGCTTCCGCGGCGACACCGCGACCGGAACCACCAAGCCCGCAACGCTCGAAACCGGCTACAAGATCAATGTGCCGCTGTTTGTCAACCAGGGCGCCCGCATCCGCGTGGATACCCGCACCGGCGAATACATGGAGCGCGTATAACGCGCGCCATCCATGACCAAACTTGCTATTGGAGGATTTGAAAATGGGCTATATCAAAGAAAAAGTCGCCTATCTGCGCGGCGTCGCGGATGGCATGGAGCTTGGGGAAGACAAATACGCCAAGCTCTTCCATCTCATCATCGAAACGCTCGATGAAATGGCCGAAACGGTCGATGAAAACCAGGAAGCCATCATCGACATGGACGAGTGCATTGACGACATGTGCGACGAGCTCGCCGATATTGACGAGTGCCTTGACGCGCTGCTCGACGATGATGATCTTGACGATGACGACGACGACGATTTCATCGAACTCGAATGCCCGCACTGCGGCGAAACCATCTTCTTCGACCAATCCATGCTCGAGGGCGATGAACCCCTCATCTGCCCAAGCTGCAATGAGCCGGTAGTTCCCGCGTTCGACGAGGACGAAAATCCCTGACGAACCGGCGATGACGCAAACAACAAACGGCCCCTTTTAATTGGGGGCCGTTTGCTTTGCTTGCCGAAAAACTTCAGCGCCGCAGGGCGGCGTTTTTTTGCCGCTTACATCTCCATGCTGCCCGCCGTGCGGGGGAACGGCAGCACGTCGCGGATGTTGGCCATGCCCGTGACATACATGAGCATACGTTCGAAGCCGAGACCGAAGCCCGCATGCGCGACGCCGCCGTAGCGGCGAAGGTCGAGATACCAATCATATTGGGAAACGTCCATGCCCATCTCCTCGATGCGGCGGCAGAGAACGTCAAGCCTTTCCTCGCGCTGGCTGCCGCCGATGATCTCGCCGACGCCCGGCACGAGCAGGTCGGAGGCGGCGACGGTCTTATTGTCGTCGTTGAGGCGCATGTAGAAAGCTTTGATGTCTTTGGGGTAATCGGTCACGAACACGGGTTTGCCAAAAACCTTCTCGGCGATGTAACGTTCGTGCTCGGTTTGCAGATCGCTGCCCCATGCGACCGGGTATTTGAATGTTTCGCCGGATTTTTGCAAAAGCTCGACCGCCTCGGTGTAGCTGATGCGCGCAAAGTTGCTTGTGAGCACATTTTGAAGCCGCGCGAGCAGGCCCTTGTCGACAAAATTGTTGAAGAATTGAAGCTCCTCCGGGCAGCGTTCGATAACGCTGCGGATGATGTGCTTCACCATGGCTTCGGCCACATCCATGTCGCCCGCGAGGTCGCAAAACGCCATTTCAGGCTCGATCATCCAGAATTCGGCCGCGTGGCGCGCGGTGAACGAATACTCCGCGCGAAACGTCGGCCCGAAGGTATATACATCGCGGAAGGCAAGCGCGAACGCCTCGGCATAGAGCTGGCCGCTCACGGTGAGGTTCGCTTCGCTCCCAAAGAAATCCTTGCTAAGATCGGGCGCGCCAGAATCCGTTTTGGGAACGTCCGCAAGGTCGAGCGTCGTCACGCGGAACATTTCGCCCGCGCCTTCGCAATCGCTCGGGGTGATGAGCGGCGTGTGCACATAGAGGAAGCCGCGCTCGTCAAAAAAGCGGTGGATCGCCTGAGCAACGACGCTGCGCACGCGAAAAGTCGCCTGGAAGATGTTCGCCCGCGGGCGCAGGTGGCCGATGGTGCGCATGTATTCGAGCGTATGGCGCTTTTTTTGGAGCGGGTAGTCCTCCGCGCACGCGCCGAGCAGTTCGATCTGCGCGGCTTTGATTTCAAAGGGCTGCTGCATTTCGGGCGTGAGCACCACTTCGCCCGCAACGCGAATCGCGGCGCCTGTTGCAAGGCTTTTTGCCAGCTCATTTGAAATGCCGTCCGGGTCGAACACGACCTGAACGGTCTTAAAGGAGCTGCCGTCGGAAAGCTCGATGAAGCCCGCATTCTTGCTCTCGCGCACGGTTCGGATCCAGCCCTCTACTTCCACCGCCCCCCGGTGGGCCTCCGGCGCCCGGATGAGTTCGCACAGCCTTGGCATATTGCATATCCTCCTTGGAAAATCATAGTCGCAGTTATCGTAAAATTATAGATCATCCGCGCATGCTTGGCAAGGCTTGCGCATATGTTTAGCCTGCGATAAAGGCGGGAGGTCGTGCCAATGTATTATTCACCGGTTCCCACACTCGTCATCCGCGCGGATACGCTCTGCCTTGCAAGCGTCAACGGCAGGATCGTGGGCGAGTGTTCGCGCACGGCGCATGTTTCGATCCCCATTTCCGACACGGGGGATTATTATATTTCGGCAGCGCCTCTCGAGGGCATGTGGGCGCATGTGACGCGCAAGCTTTCCTTTGAGCGCGGCACGCTTGCAAGCGAACCTCCGGCGGATCTTTCCGTGTGCGTGTGGCCGGGGGGCGTGTTCGAAGCAATGCTTTTTACCGGCGCCTATGTCGGGGAGGAACCGATGGAAGAGCCTGCCTCACCCGAACTGCGCCTTGCCTGCACGTTCGCAGAGGCCGTGCGCGACGCCCGCGAAGGGGATGCCGCCGCCTGCCTCGAGCCGGAGCTTGCCGATCGGCTCGATTTTTTTGATATCCGCGAATTCTTTGGTGATTTCTCCTATCCGCGCGCGCCCTTTTCAGATCACAGCGGCAAGACGCTGGGCCTTATTACCTGCGCGCGGGGCAGCGTATGCGCGGCGCGCATTTTCGAATTCGAGTTTGAAGAGGGACTCATCACGAACGTGCGCGAGGCCTGAGCGCTTGCATCCTCCCCGCGCGCTCTGGTAAAATGAGCTCAATCTTTGGAGATTGCGGGAGGGATTATGCAAATGAAACGCTCTCAAATCAACCGCGCGCTTCTTGAGCTCGAGCAAATGGCCGCACGGCACGGCTTTGCCTTGCCGCCGTTTTGCCGCTTTACCCCGGAGGAGTGGCGGGAAAAAGGGCATGCGTGCGATGAGATCCGCGACAATATGCTCGGCTTCGATATCACCGATTACGGCCTCGGCCGCTTTGAGGAAGTTGGCTTCTCGCTGATCACGCTGCGCAACGGCAACGCGCGCCGGCAGGATAAATACCCCAAAACCTACGCCGAAAAGCTTTTGTTTCTCAAAGAGGGGCAGTATGCGCCCAACCATTTTCACTGGAATAAGATGGAGGATATCATCAACCGCGGCGGCGGCAACTTGCTCATCCGCGTTTACGAGTCCTTACCCAACGAAGAGGTAGACCGCACGCGCGATGTGACCGTGCACATGGACGGGGTCGCATATACGGTCCCCGCCGGCACGCAGGTGAAGCTCGAGCCGGGCATGAGCATTGCGATCCCGCCCTATCTCTACCACGATTTCGCGGTGGAGCCGGGCACGGGGGATGTGCTCATCGGCGAGGTGAGCGCGTGCAATGACGACCTTGCCGACAACCGCTTTGAAGAGCCCATCGGCCGCTTTCCCGCCATTGAGGAGGACGAGCCTGCCTACCGGCTGCTTTGCACCGAATACCCGCCTGCGGCGGATTGAGGGGGTGGGGGATATGGATGTTGTCGCCCTTGGGGAGCTTCTCATCGATTTTGTGCAAACGGGTATAACGGATCAGGGCGCGCCCATCATGGCCGCCAACTCCGGCGGCGCGCCGATCAACTATCTTGGCGCGCTCGCGCGCTATGGAAGAAGCTGCGGTATGATCGGCAAGGTCGGTGCGGACGCCTTTGGCGCGCTTTTGCTGCGCACGCTTGCGGCGCATAAAATCGCGTACCTTGGCGGGCAAACGGATCGGGCGTTCACGACGCTTGCGTTCGTGTCGCTCGACGCGCGCGGCGAGCGCTCGTTCTCCTTCGCGCGCAAACCCGGTGCGGATACGCTGCTGCGCGCCGATGAGATCCCTTATGATCAAATTAAAAGCGCCCGCGCGTTCCATTTTGGCACGTTGTCTTTGACCGATGAACCCGCAAAGAGCGCGACTTTCGCCGCCGTGCGCTGCGCGCTGGAAAACGGCGTTTTGGTCACCTTCGACCCCAACTACCGCCCCATGCTCTGGCAAAGCGCGGACGATGCGCGCGCGGCCATGCGCTGGGGCTTTGCCCATGCGGACGTTGTGAAAGCCGGGGCGGATGAGCTTGCCTTCGCCTTCGGCCTCCCATGGGAAGAGGCCGCGCAGCGCCTTATCGAGGGCGGCGCGCGGCTCGTTTTCATCACGATGGGGGCGCAGGGCAGTTATGTGCAGAATGCGCATATGCGCCGCTTTGTTCCGGCGTTTTTGGTCAACGCGCGGGATACGACCGGCGCGGGGGATATTTTCTTTGGCGCGGCGATGAGCCGCATCCTCGCTTGCGAATGCCCCATCGAGGCGTTAGGCGAGGCGCAGCTTTTTGATGCCGCGCGCTTCGGCGCGGCGGCGGCCGCCCTTTCAACAACAATGCCCGGGGGACTCCCGAGCATTGCGGATGAACATTGCGTCGTTGAGTTATTAAGCTAGCGGATGCTTCTTCGGGCGGCTGCGCCAGCTTTCCCATTGCAAACGGATGAACGATTTTTGGCGCGGCTTCTTGGGCGCGCCGATCTTTTCCACATCGCGGCCGATGCGGATGAAGCGGAACAAGCTGTCCGCCGCTTCCGCGAACGATGCACGGGGGTCGGCCGCCGTGCCGTCAAAGAGGATGACGCCCGCGCGGCCGAGCGCCGCCGCGTCGTGTTCTTCGCGCTGCCCGGCGATGACGGCGGCGGGAATCCTGCGCGCCTCCGAACGCCTGAGGATGCAGGAAAGCGCGCGCTCCGGCGCGGTCGTCATTTCATCTAAGCTTTGGCTGCCCGTCACAACGAGCGCCACGCCTTTTAGAAGCTTATCAAAACCTGCCGCGTCGAGGATACTTTCATAGCTTGCGGCGATCTGCCCGCCCGTGAGCGCGGCGAGCGCGCCCGCAAAACCCGCATCGGGATCGATTTTTTCTCCAAGCGTGTTCCCCAGCACCGAAAGGAAGTTTTCCGCCCCCTCGGGGAGCGGGCCTTCGCCCGACGCATCGGCGATCACGAAACGCGCGTTTTGAATGGCGGGGTTGAGGAACTCCGCGTCCGCCTCGGCGATGCGCAAAAGCTCATCCGCGCCGCCGGTAAGTTCGTTGCAGCCCTCGTCAAAAAACTTCACGCCGAGCGCCCGCGCAAGGCCGAAGCCGCAATCGTGCACGGCCCTGTCGTGCACGCCCACGAGGAATTCGCGCAGCCCCTCGTCGAGCGCGCGGCGGATCAGCTCGCCCGTGCCCAGCGAGGTCGGCGCGTCGCCCATGCCGCGGGCAAGCGCCTGCTCGGGCGGCGCGGTTTCGATGACGGCGAGCTTGCCGCGCAGCACCGCATATTCCGATTTGACCTTTGCGCCGCCGTCGGGCGAAGTGGTCTGCGCGCGGCGCAACGCCCCGTCGTAAGCGGTGATGAGCGCGCGCGCAAAGCCCGCCCCGCCGTAGCTCACGGGCATGGGCACGAGCTTCACGCCTTGATAATGCTTGCGCGCGGCGAGCGTTAAGAGTTTGATCGCGCCCGCCGAAGGAAGCCCGGGCGAGCAATCCTCGGGCGCGAGCAGAATTTTGATGCCCTTGCCCACGGGCGAGCGCCTGCCGCGCTTTTTGGGTACGGTGAGGCCGTCGAGTGTGCCGTTTCCGCCGGTAACGGCGCCGTTTTTCTGCACCGCGCCATAGTAGGAAAGGCCCTCGACGTGCTCGAGGCGGTTGTTTTCAATATAGGGCCGCGTGTGCGTCAGGTACATGCTGATGGCCGCGTCCCTGTCGATGGCGTCAAAAACCTTGCGCATCTGCTTGAGGCCGCCGCCCATGAGCACGGCGAGGAAAATGTCCTCGCTGCCGTCGGCGGCTTCCACCGGCAGCGGATCGCTGCCGCCGTAGAGCTGCAATCCCTCGAGCTCGGAGAGCGTGAGCACGGAGAAAATTTCTTCATAAACCCGCCGCGCGAAGTCCCGTTCGGGCTGCTCCGCCATTACGGCAAAACGGATGCCGAGCGCGAATTTCGTGATCTGCATCGGACGTCCTCCCTTTTTCTTCTTCTTGCAATTATATACCGGCACAGGCATATGGTCAAACTGCACAAAATGCGGTATGATATGCGCATGAATACACTGTTTGAAAACGCCACCGTCCTCACCATGTGCGATGAAGCGCCCGTTGTGGAGGGCGGTTTTGTCGCCGTTGAAAACGGGTTTATCAGTTATGCTGGCAAGGAGAAACCCGAGCTTCACGCCGCGCGCACGATCGATTGCCGCGGGCAGATTTTGATGCCGGGGCTCGTCAACGCCCACGCGCACACGGCCATGTGCCTTTTGCGCGGCTATGCGGATGATTATGCGCTGCGCGAATGGCTGTTTGACCATGTGCTCCCGGTGGAGGCGAAGCTTGCGCAAAAGCAGATCGTCGCCGGCGCGCGCCTTGGATTTGCGGAGATGATCGCCTCGGGCACGACTTCGGTGAGCGACATGTACTTTTGCGAGCTGGATATCGCGGCGCTCGCGCTCGAGGTGGGCATGCGCGTTTCTCTTTCCAACGGCATCGTCGCCCTCGACGGCAAGCTCGATTTGAGCAGCCGCTGCTTTCGTGAACTGGAAGCGCTCGTGCGCGATTTTCACGGCGATGGCGCCGGCCTCGTCCGTGCGGACGCGTCGATCCACGCCGAGTATACGAGCTTTCCAAAGGCGTGGGAGAAAGCGGCTGAACTCGCGCTCGGGAACGGCCTCGTCTTGCACCTGCACCTCTCCGAAACCGAATCCGAACACCGCGAATGCCTTGCGCGCCGCAATATGACCCCCGCACGGGCGTTTTATGAAAGCGGCGTATTCCGCGCCAAGGTTCTTGCCGCGCACTGCGTGTGGCTCAGCGATGAAGATATCGGCCTTCTTGCCGAGAACGGCGTAAGCGTCGTGCACAATCCGGTGTCGAACCTCAAACTCGGCAGCGGTGTCGCGCGCGTTGTTGATATGCAAAAGCGCGGCCTCAACGTGGCGCTTGGCACGGACGGCTGTTGTTCGAACAACTCGCACGATCTGTTCGAGGAGATCAAGCTTGCGTCGATCTTAGCCAAAGGCATCAGCGGCGACCCCACGCGGCTGCCCGCGTTCGAGGCGCTTAAGCTCGCTACCGTCAACGGCGCCAAAGCGCAGGGGAGGGAGGGGCAGATCGGCCGCGTAAAGGCGGGCTATCAGGCGGATCTGATCCTCATCAACACCGAAACCCCCGGCATGTGCCCGGTTTATCATCCCGCTTCCGCCGTTGCCTACGCCGCGCGGGGAAGCGACGTGCGCCTGACGATGATCCGCGGCAACATACTTTATGAGAACGGCGCATTCACGACGATCGATATCGAAAAAACTATGCGCGAGGCGCGGGATATCGCCCGGAGCCTCGCTTAAGGAGAAACGATTGATGCTTACATTTGAAGGGATCCGGGCGGACTCCGCGATCCGCACCTATATTCAGGAGGCCGACGCGCTGCTCGCGGCGATGGGCTTCACCGAGCACGGCTTTGCCCACGCAGGCAAGGTCGCCCATACGGCGGAGTATATTTTGCGCACCTTGGGTTACGATGCGCGCACGGCCGAGCTTGCGCAGATTGCCGCGTGGCTTCACGACATCGGCAACATCGTCAACCGCGCGGATCACGCGCAAAGCGGGGCGATGATGGCCTTTCGCATCCTCGATAACTTCGGGGGCGATCCGGCGGAGATCGCCCGTATCATCGCCGCCATCGGCAACCACGATGAGGGCACGGCGGAGTTGATCAGCGCCATTGCCGCGGCCGTGATTTTGGCGGATAAGACGGACGTGCGCCACACGCGCGTGCGCGAGCAGGATGCGGTAAAGTTCGATATTCATGACCGCGTTAATTACGCCGTGCGCGAGAGCCGCGTCTTTATCGATGAGGGGAAAGAGAGCATTACGCTTGAAATGACCATCGACACGCAGTATTGCTCGGTGATGGACTATTTCGAAATTTTCCTCAACCGCATGCTTCTTTGCCGCCGCGCGGCGGAGTTTTTGGGGCTTGCGTTCCGTTTGTCCGTCAACGGGCAAAGGCTGCTTTAAGGAGGCTGCAATGCAAGAGGCGGGCAAATGCTTATATGTGCTCTTTTCGCGTCAGAATACGAAGATCGGGCGCTTCATTCGCGTCCTTTTCCGCAACAGCCGCTACACCCATGTGACCGTTGCGCTCGAGGGCAATCTTTCGACGATGTATTCTTTTTCGCGCAAGCGCTACGATTCGCCCTTTTCGGGCAGCTTCATGCGCGAATATCCCTCGCACTTTTTCGTTGGCGGGCGCGATCTTGACGTCAAGCTCTGCCGCGTTGCGCTCGACGACGCGGCCTACGCGCGCATGACCGAGCGCATAGAGCATTGCAAAACGCATGCCGATCGCATGCTCTACAACCTTTACGACGCCGCGGCGCTGCCGTTTGGCCGGCGCGTGCGCTTGCGCGATGCGTTCACCTGCGTCGATTTTGCGGCGTATTTACTCGACCTGCACGGGGAGACCGGCAGCATCGGCGCCCTGGAGAAGAGGCTTGCTGATTGCTGCATTTACGAGGGCAGCCTTCAAGCCTACATCGAAGCTTCGGGTGTGACGACGCCCGAGAACGACGATTATTTCATCCGCCGCGGCTTCCCGGCCGCCGTGCGCGATTTCATCGTTTTGCAAACAAAACTCTGGCGCAGGATCCGTAACCAAGCTGCCCGGGGATGAATTTTTAGCCGAACCAAGGAGATAAAAAAATGTCTGTTGAAACGATCCGGCGCTTCCTTGCGCCCTATGGCCTGGCGGAGCGCATCCGCGAATTTGAAGTATCAAGCGCCACGGTGGAGCTTGCGGCGCGCGTCGTCGGGGTCGAGGCCGCGCGCATTGCAAAAACGCTGTCCTTTCGCAACGGCGAAAGCTGCCTGATCGTCGTCGCCGCGGGCGACGCGCGGGTCGACAACCAAAAATTCAAGGCCCGCTTTGGCATGAAGGCGCGCATGCTCGCGCCCGAGGAAGCCGTGGCGCTCACGGGGCACGCGGTGGGCGGCGTTTGCCCGTTTGCTCTGCCCGCGGGCGTGCCGGTTTACCTCGATGTTTCGCTGCGGCGCTTCGCCACCGTTTTCCCGGCGGCGGGCAGCGCGCAAAGCGCGGTGGAGTTGAGCTGCGAGGAACTCGAACGCTGCTCGGGCGGGGAATGGGCGGATGTTTGCGCGGTCGGGTAGCGCGCATTTATATTTCAAACAAGGCTGCGGCGCGATTTTTACCGCGCCGCAGCTTTTCGATTTCAGGTCTATAGGCTCATCATTCGCTTATGACGCGGAGAGCCATTGTTTTTCACAAGGAGGATTTCCGCCAAAATCGAAACGGCGATCTCCGCGGGGATCGCGCTTGCAATATCGAGGCCGATGGGCGTGTAGATTTTTCGCAATTGTTCTTCGCCATAGCCCTCGCGCCGCAGGTTCTCAAAAAGGGTATTCACTTTTTGAGAGCTGCCGATCATGCCGAGGTAGGCAAGGGGCTTCCCAAGGCAAAAACGCAAAGCTTCGCCATCCGTGCGGTGGCCGCGCGTGCAGATCACCGCGAACGTCGAAGGGGATAGCACAATCTTCTTTTCATAGTCCTCGGGCTTTGCGAGCACATAGCGCACGCCTGAAAAAGACGCGGCAAGCTCGGGGCGGTCTTCGATGACGGTCACAAAAAACCCGGTTGCGGCTGCAAGCGGCGCAAGGCTTTGCCCCACATGTCCGCCGCCGAAAACGATCAAATGGTTCTCGCTGCCAAGCACATTGCCAAAGCCGCGCATGCTGCCGCCGCAAACCATGCCGCTTTGCGCGTGGTCAAAAGCGAATTCAAACACCTTCATGCCGCCCGCCATCGCCTCGACCGCCTTTTGAACGACTGCGTGCTCGCTTGCGCCGCCGCCTACCGTGCCCATCGACGTTCCGTCCGCGAGCACCGCCATAAACTGCCCGGCGCTTGCCGGGGAGCTTCCCTGCGTGCCCGTCACGGTGACGAGCGCCACTTTTTCGCCCTGCGCCGCGTGAAGCTGGGCAAAGGCCAAGATATCCTGCGTCATAAACGACCCTCCGTGTTCTGAATCCGATTTAAGTAAAGGTATGCTTCTAACGCCGCGCCGCCGAGGCAGCGGGCCTTGTCGGAAATCGTGCGCCAGTCGGCCTCCGGCCGCGGGTCCACATCGGCGATCTTCATGCCCTGGGGCACGGTGAGGCCCTCGCGGATCAGGCCGCGCAGCAGGCCCGTGAACGGGGCGGCGACAGGCATTCCCCCAACCGTGCAGATCGGCTCGCCGGCGTTTACCACATCGCCGATGCGGCGCATATGCGCGACTTCGCCCCCGCAGGGCGCGTGCAGCACGCGCTGCGCGCTTTTGCCGCCGATTTCGCCCGGTATGCCCGTGTTGGGCTGTGCGCTTCCTTCAAGGATCAGGCGGCCAAGGTCGTGTCCGCGCATGGTTTCAATGACCGCATGCACGTCTTTGCCCGCCAAAAACCCCGGCCCGAGGGCTATTGTGACGGGCGCCATAGCTTTGTGCGTGCCGAGGTTCTTTTTGGCTAAAATCGCATCGATCACGCAGCGGGGCTTGAGCCTTTCAATAGAGCTTGCATCGGGGTCGACGAGCATCGGCGCCACGCCGCGCTCGTGGCAGGCCCGCATCGCGCGGAGGTCGGGGATCAACGCGCAGCGCACATCCTCCACGCGCGCCTCCCCATGATAGACCGCCTCGCACAGCGCGACGCTCCTGCGGATGGCGGTGGGCGCCTGCGCCTCCAGCACCAGAAGCGGAAAACCGCTGCGGTAAAACTTTTGGATCACGCCCGTAGCAAGGTCGCCCCCGCCGCGGATGACGATAAGTTCAGTATGCACGATCAAACCTCCGTCCAGCAGTCGCTGCGCGCGCTTCCGTAAGCAAGGCGGAAAAAACGCCCCGGCGCGTGCGCGCGAAGTTCCAAAAGAAACGCGCGCGCGGCGGCGGCAGCGTGTTCATCCTCAACTTGGTTCACAAAAAGGCATTGTTTGCCCACGGCATTGCGGAACATGCCCTCTGCCCCGCAAACCATGCGCGCGAGCGCCTGTTCAAGAATGACGTCGCCCCTATGGAGGCCGGTCAGCTTCAAAAACTCGGGCAGGCGCAAAACATTTCGTTCATCCGCGGGTTTGCCGAGCGCCTTGAGCGTGACGATACCCACGGTGTGCGTGCAATAAGGGGGGATCACAGGCTCGCTCGCAAGCCAGCCCTTGCAGGGCAGGCCACGCGAACCGTCCGCCTCCAAAAGAACAAGGTCGTAGCCGGGCGCGATCGCCGCAAGCAAATCGGGCGGCAGCGCTTCGAGTTTGCCGCTTGTTCCGTTGCTTATGCCAAGGCATTGGATGCTGCGCGCCGGCACATGCGCTTTGCATGCGTCGAGCGTTTGGCAAAGCGCGACGCCGGGCTCCGTCATCGGCCGTATTTTCGTGGTGGGGCTTATCAAGACCTTTTTGCCGCACGACGCGCGCGCAAGGCTCCCGATAAAAGTCGTTTTGCCGCCGCAGCCCACCACGGCGAAGATGGCGGGGCCGTCGCTTATAGTCAGCAGCGCGTCCGCGGGACGGCAACGGTTATCAGAATAAATCATGCGCGGACGGCCTTTCCCAAACGGCGTATACGCGGCGCGGCGCCCGATATACATCCGAATATATATCAAATAGTATATCACCTGCAAAAATCCTGTTCAAGCGCCCTGCAACAGAAGGCGCGCGATCCGCAATTGCCCGCGCTTGGCGTTCGCTGTTAGGATCATGTTAACCCCGCGCATTCTATGCGCCTGTGAGGGATGCGGGGGGCGCCGTTTTATGAAACGATCGGGGGGCTGAATGAAAGCGGCTGTGAGCTTTCGCACCAAGAAGCGAAAGGTGCTCTTCGTGCCCGGCATGCGCAGGCGTTCGGATGAAAGTTTTTGTTTTAGAAGCATGATCCGACCGGTAAAATGATCATCGCCCAGGGGAGTGCATTTTTCGATTAAAAGCTGTATAATGTGACCATTATACGGATGGATTCTTTGAGGGATGTTGTGATATGGCAAAGTATCAGTTTAGCTGGGATCTGATCGGCGATGTTTATGACGGCAGGCCGAACCTCGGTAAAGAGGCCGGCGTTGAGATGTATCGTTTGATGCAATACACCCTGCGCGATATTTTGGCGCAGAAATTCGGCGTGGAAGAAACGGATGATATCTTTTTCAAAGCGGGTTATCTTGCGGGCTGTGAATTCTACGGCCGCTATATCGATCCCGTGAGCTGCCTTGATGAATTTGTGAGCAAATCCCAAAAGGTGCTGCGCGAAAAAAAGATAGGCATCCTTCGCATCGAAGAAATTGGCGCGCATCTTGAAAAAGTCATACTCGCCGTCGATGAAGATTTGGATTGCTCGGGGCTGCCGGAACTCGATTATGATATTTGCATTTACGACGAGGGCTTTATTTCGGCGCTTTTTGAGTGTTTTACGAAACAGCCATGGAGCGCGAAAGAAATCGATTGTTGGTGCACCGGCGCCCGCACCTGCCGTTTCATAGTTACACCGCTGGATAAAAGATAAACCGGACTGATATCCCGAAAGGTGGCGCGATGATTGGATAAAAATGCGATGAGCGAACAAAACGGTGCCTTGCAGCAAACGGGGACGGGGGAAGAGGCCCTCATCGAGCTTGTGATCGGGCTGCTCACCGACAGAAAATTCATGGACGAAGCTTCGATTCCGCCTCAATGGAGGGGGGCGGAGCCGTTTATGCGGCTATATGAAATGATCTTGGACATTCGGGTTTTAAGCCATGAACTGAGCAAAGGGAATTTGCAGAAATTCGTTTACAGTAAAGGGTACATTATATCAAACCTCAAAGCGCTCCAATCCAACTTGCGGCATCTGACCTGGCAAACACAGAAGCTTGCCGAAGGGGATTTTTCGCAGCGCGTTGATTTTCTCGGCGAGTTTTCCGCTTTCTACAACAGCATGGCGCAAAAACTCCAGGCTCACAGCGAGCAGCTCAAGAGGCTTGCCGCGATAGATACGTTAACGCAGGTTCCCAACCGGAGAAATCTAGATGAATTTTTGCAATCCGAGTTCGACAACGCAAAAAAGTACGGCACAGACTTGAGCATTTTAATGTTCGACATAGATTGTTTCAAGCAGATTAACGATACGCATGGCCATAGCGCGGGGGATGTGGTGCTTGCGCAGGTAAGCCGCATTTTGAGTAAAGTGTTTCGCGCGTCCGATATGTTCGCGCGCTATGGCGGCGAGGAATTCGTTGCGGTTCTGCCCGGCTGCTCCGTTGACGTGGCCGCGGAGATCGGCAAGCGCGCGATCAAAGCCGTTGGGGAAACGGATCTTGAAATACCCGATGCAAAGCCCGTGCGCGTTACCCTCAGCGCGGGCGCCGGCGAAATCGCACAAACGGATACCGCTTACATCGCTTTGCTCAATAGGAGCGATGCTGCGCTTTATAACGCCAAGCGCGCCGGGCGCAACTGCGTGTGCATCTGCCCGGCGGACCATGATTGAGAATGATCTGCGCCGCCGCCCGCGATAGCACGGCGGCCATCTCTACATAACATATGCTCCCGCCGGGCCGGCGCGCGGAATGCTTTTCGCAACGGCCGACCGGTTCAAGGGTTTATTCGCCCCCTGCCGCAAGCAAATATGTGTATTCCGCAAAAACGATGTCCGTTTCGCGCTTGCGGAAGCTGCCCGTGTCCTTCCACACCCGAAACCCCAGCTTTTTGAGAACGGCGTTGGAGGCGGTGTTTTCTTTTGCCACGCATGCGCTAAAGGTGCAAACGCCCCTTTCTTTGCCGAGTTCAATTAACTTTTGAAGCAGTTCCGTCGCATATCCCTGCCGCCAATATTTTTTGTGCACGGCATACCCCAAATCCCAACGGGTTCCTTCGTCCATCGGCACGATGCTGCAAGTGCCGAGAAACTCGCCCGTCGCTTTATGAAACACGACCATGGGATACCAGCCTTCGTCATTCTCTATTCCAACGGCGAAGTTCAGTTCGGCCTCATCGGCCTTATCCCGCGGCGGGTCGGCCATGTATTTTCCCATTTCGTCGTCCAGCCAAATAGCAAGGCAGGCAGGGCCGTCCGATTCGCGCGTGCTGCGAATCCGCAGCCGCATCGTCTCCATGTCAGGCATTTGCATAGGCGTTCATCCTCCTTACAGTTGTACCCTTTCCCGCTCACTTGCCGATTATCATATCACAAACAGCCTCTTACCAAAAGGCAGGCAGTTTTAAGCGGCGCAAAGGCTTCCTGGCGAATAGCTGCCCCGGTTCAAACGCCGTCATGCAGGAAGCGTTTGGCCAGCATGTTCCAATCCTCCATGAATAGATGCATCAGATTCGGCCGCCGTCTTACCGCCAGCGGATGGTAGGATACCATGCAGGGGTGCGCCAAAATAGAATGCCACGATCCCCTGAGTTCTTTCACACAGGCATCCTTATCGTCAAACATCGCCCGAACAACGACATCCCCTAAACATACGATGAACTTTGGCTCCATCGTCTTTATTTGATGAACCAAAAACGGCTTGCTAAAAGCGCGGACCGTTTCTTTGTCGTACCGGCGCAGGGGTCTGCACTTCAATAAATAAGTCAAAAGAACATCCTTGGCGCTTAGACCCGCCCGGTGCAGAGCCGCCTGCAAGGTCTGCCTCGTCGCGCAGACGTATTCGTTTCCTTCTTTATCCCGGCGGGCGCCGGGGTTATCTAAAATAATGAGGATAGACCCCTGGGGATTTCCTTCTCCCCAAATGACGCGCGAATTTTGCGTGCAGAGTTCGCACTGCCGATAACTTTCGGCCTCTTGCGGCATGCTAAGCTCCGGCCAGATTGTCGGTTCAAAATCTAAGTCCATTGTCGACCCTCCAAAGTCCGCCGAAATAAAAATAATAGGAATGGAATCGGCGGAGCAGGCGGGGTTAGATTGCCCGAAACCTTGCGGCCTATTCCATTGCCTTTCGACTGTTTTCAATGTTCCGCAAAGGGGGACAAAAGAAGCGCATCTGTAGAACAGAAGCGGTTCCATTAAACCGGAATCAGGGCATGACTGTTTAAGTTGCAGTCTCCGTTAAATTTGGCCGAAAGAACATGCCCAAAAGCAGGGCGGCGATCAGCGAGAGCAGAGCGCCAAGCGCAAACGGCGCAAACGAACCCGCCGCGGTCCATAGCGCGCCCGCAATCACGCTGGCGGGAAGCAGGGCAATTCCCACAAGTGTCGAATGCAGCCCAAGCATTGTGCCCTTTAATTCCGCGGGGGCGATTTCTGCAATAAACGCCCGCTCGACGCCTGTGACCATGGCGGTGTAAAAACCATACAAAACAAATACCGCCACGAGCAGCCATTTGGAAGAAACGATTGCAAAACCAAGATAAACGGCTGCAAACATTAGGTATCCCGCAATCAATATCCTTTTTCGTCCGACCCGGTCGGAACGCTTTCCAAACGGTATGGCAAGCACCGCGGAAACGAGGTTATAGACAAAGTATAAGAGAATGACGTCCGAACTCGAAAATCCGATATCGTTTGCCTTGAGCAACAGGAATGTGTTGGAGGAATTTCCGAGCGTAAAAAGAAACGTCACCAAAAGATAAAGCTTTAAGTTCCTGTTAAGCTGCCGGAAATTCTCCCAGAAATGCTCCCTTGGCTTGCTTTCCCTTACGTCTCTTTTTTCTTTGATGAACACAAACATGAGAAGGGCAAGCAGCACCGGAAGTATCGAAACTGCAAAAATGGTTTTGTATGCGCCTTCGCCTATCCGTTTTAACAGAACAAATGCCAGCAGCGTTCCAATGGCGGCCCCGGCCATATCCAAAGCCTTGTGAATACCAAAGGCCTGTCCCATTTGTGTTTTATCCGCGCTTTCCGATACCATGACATCCCTCGGGGCCGTACGGATTCCCTTTCCAAAGCGGTCTATCACCCTCGCGCCGAGAATGCCGCCCCAAGAGCCTGCAAACAAAAGCGCAAGCTTGTAAAGCAGGCCGGAAGCATAACCGAAGAAGGCCAGCGGCTTTTTGCGGTTATATCTATCGCTGATATATCCGCTAAACACCTTTAGCAGGCTTGCCACGCTCTCGGCAATTCCTTCTATGATTCCGACCAGAACAGGCGTTGCGCCGAATGCCGTGGTTAAGTAAAGCGGTATCAGCGGATAGACCATTTCGCTTGAAATATCGGCAAAAAAGCTGACCAATCCAAGGAATATAATATTGCGCAGCATACCTTTTTGTGCATTATCCTTCATAACATCTCCTGCAAGCATCATAAACCGCCAGATAACCTTGCTTCTATAAAATATCTGACACCCATCATACCATAAAAAGGGTGCATTCAAAAGCGGCTGCCAGGCAAAATGGAGCCTTAGAACTGCAAAACCCTGCAACGGCGGCGAAGGAAAAGAACAGCCTTGCAAGCTGTTCCTTTTCTTTATGCGGGACGAAATCGCCGGTTTATTTGGAGTAGTGAATTGCGCTTTTAGGGCAAACCTGCTGGCAATTCGTGCATTGATGGCATAATGCGGCGTTTATATCGGCTTTCTTGTTTTCTCCGGAAACAAGAATCGCATCCGACGGACAGACTTTCTCGCACAACTTACACCCGATGCACGCGGATTGATCAACCCTCTCCGATAGCCGCGCAAACCGGCCGAACACTTTTTGAAGCGCTCCGAACGGACATATCAGGTTGTGGAATACCGCAGGCCCGTATATAAGGGTAATGATAATCGCGATCACCAGCCATATCGGCAATATCGGCAAATCGACATGCAAAAACTTTTTCGTCACAAAGGTCGCTGCGATGCTGACCAACAGGGAGATCCATGAGAAATATCCATCTTTAAGCCATTTGGGCGCTTGCCGCCTCTGAGTTTTCAGCCCCTTCGAAATCCATTCCGCCGGTATCATCAGCGTGTTCATAGGACATGCATATCCGCAGTAGACCCGCCCGAAAATCAGCGCGGCCAAAAGGCTGACCGCAAACAGCCCAAGCCACAGCATGACCTTGCCTGTCGCCAAAAGAAATATGAACAGCCCCAGAAACAAAAGACGGATAATTGTCGTAATATACTTCATGCGCTACTTCCTCCTGCATTGCTATGCTTTGATTATTTTGATTATATAGATATAATTAAGGAAAAAGGTGTTACCGATGTAACTCTTTCAAAGGAGTGATGCAATATGAAGAAGCATGTGGACCTTCTGGAGAAATGCACGCTATTAAGCTGCATACCCCGTGAGAATATCGATGATTGCTTAAGGGACGGGGGCTTGCGAATACGCGTCTATGCTAAAAACAACATCGTTCATTTTGCGGGCGAGGCATGCTCAAAGTTCGAAATCGTTCTTTCCGGCAAAGTCGCGGTCGAACATATTGACGAATCGGGAAACCTTATGTCGATCGCAGAATTTTACGGCAACGAAATCCTGGGCGGAAATTTGCTTTTTTCGAAAAACCCGCGTTATCCTATGACGATCACCGCAAAGCAAGCCACCGTGGTTTTAGAAATCAACAAAGAGCGCCTCTTTGAACTTTTCACAGGCAACCGCGATTTTTTAGCAAGCTATCTGGAGTATGTTTCCGACCACGCGGTCATCCTCGGAGATCGTATCAAAGATTATGCCAACAAAACGATACGCGAACGCGTTATGAATTATCTTGAATATGAGCGAAAAAGGCAAAATTCAAATCGAATTCAACTTAACATAACCAAAAAAGCCTGGGCCGAAAGAATAGGCGTTCAGCGCACGTCCTTATCAAGGGAACTTTCCAACATGAAAAAGGATGGCTTGATATGGTACGATTCAAAATTTATCGAGCTCCTATGAACAGCTTTAGAGTTTAGTCGCCTGATAACAAAATGACGATAGAAGCGGGCGGCATGTACGGGAATAGTCCATGCTAAATGATTCGTGAAATTGATTTTTCCCGAGGGGAAGGGGGGGACTCGGCCTGCATTCCGAATCGTTTTTTATTCGCAGAGATTTATTAGGATTTCTTCCGTAATCGGAATATTTCCCGTTTTCAGGCTCAGCACGGCCGCGCCTTTGACCGGCGCGTCGAGGCGCGGCGAAACGAGCGCCATGCCCTCGGTTGTAAGCAGGTGCGCGAGCGGCTCCGTGAGCAGCGCGCCCGCGAGGAAAGTTCCGCCCACGCACGCAATGGGCACGGGCGACGCCGCGAAACGCAGCTTCCTTCGCACACCGAGTGCGAGCAGCGCGAGCTCTTCGGCCGCGCGCGCGTAGAGCGCGGCGGCGCCAACATCCCCAAGCTGCGCCGCGCGGGCGGCAAGCGGCTGCAGTGCGGCGATCGCTTTCCTGCCAAGCGGGCGGCTGCGCTCCTCCCAGGCCATCAGCGCGTAGGCCGAATCGACGCCAAGTTCCTTCGAGAATTCATCGTGAAGCGGCCCGCGCGGGAGCCTGCCATCGTCCTGCTTGCAAAAAAGCTCCATGGCGCGGCAGGCGATCCAGCAGGCCGAGCCCTCGTCGGAGAACGTCGGGCTGTAACCGCCGCAGCGCGCGAGCGCGCCGTCCTCGCCCATGCCGCAGGCGATGGAGCCCGTGCCGGAAGCGACGACGATACCGGGCCCGCCCGCGTGCGCCGCGTAGAGCGCGGCAAGCGAGTCGTTG
The DNA here is from genome assembly GCA_964546125.1 of uncultured Clostridium sp. GTDB lineage: Bacteria > Bacillota > Clostridia > Christensenellales > CAG-138 > Phil1. The sequence goes on along the minus strand of CAZJIS010000006.1, from coordinate 1,581 downwards.
GCTATGAGCGTGTGCGCGCAGAGCCCGCCGAGGCGCCGAGCGAGCGCGGCATCCCCCTCGGGGTTCTCTCCGACGCACGCGAGGCAAAACGCCGCAGCGCGGAGCCGGCCGCGCGAAGCGGCCGATTGCACGAGCAGCGCTTCCGTGCTCTCGAGCAGCACCCGTGCGGTTTCGTCCACACCCATATCGAACCAGGCCGAGGGGCCCGTCTCAAGTTCTCCCTGAAGGCGCCCCGAAGCATCATAGAGCGCGAGCTTCGTCTTCGTGCCGCCGCCATCCACGGCGAGGAATACATCCATATAAATCTCCTTAAAATCAGCGTTCTGCACCCTTTACAATTCGCGGGCGCATGATATAATAAACTAAGTTAAATTAATAGTATCTCTTTTGGATTGTGTTTTCAAGTATGCGCGCTTATACGGCACAAAAGCTTAAATCGGAGAACCGCGAGCAGGCGTTTCACCTGCTCGCGCAAAAGCGCGTGCTCTCCAAAGCCGATCTTTCGGCCGAGCTGGGCCTGAGCGCGCCTACGGCGAGCAAGATCATCAACGCTTTCCTCGAAAAGGGCATCGTGCGGGAGGTTCCCTGCGCGCGCGAGGGCCTCGGCCGCCCGCCCTGCCCCGTGGAGTTCGAGGCGGGGAGCCGCTTCTATGTGGGCGTCGTGCTCGAGGGTGCGTACATGAAGGTGGGCCTAGTCAACCTCGTGCACGAACTGGTCGCTGTGCGCTCCTTCCCGCGCGGGGAATGTTCTCTCAATGCGCTCATTAGCGGCATGGCGGGCGCGCGTGTGCGTGAACTCGCGAAGGAAGCGGGCGTCGAGCCTTCCCGCATCATGGGCGCGGGGCTGGGACTTCCCGCCGTGTGCGATGCGGAAAACGGCATCGTCGTCGCGGCGCCTCTCGCGGGCGTGCGCGAACCGCTCGACATACGCGGCGGCCTCGCGGCGCTCTCGGAAACGCTCGGCTGCCCCGTCGTATTCGATAACGACACCAACATGGCCGCTATCGGCGAGAGGCTTTGCCGCGGCGGCGCGGACGACCTGCTCTTCGTGACGCTCGGCACAGGCCTCGGCTCCGCCGTCATCGCCAACGGCAACGTGGTCAAGGGACGCCGCAACCGCTCGGGCGAGATAGGCTACGCGCGCTACGTGCCGGATGGCGCGCTCTCGATTACGGACGCGGGCTGGCTCGAGAGCCGCGTCAATATCGACGCCGCCTGCCGGATGAGCGGCGCGCGCTCCCTCGCGGAACTCGCGGCCTTTGATCCCGAAAGCAGGCTCGAGGTTTCGGGGCGCATCGCGGAGCTGCTCGCGCCGTGCCTCGCCATCGTGGCGCTCGCACTCGATCTCCAGCTCATCTGCGTATCCGGCCTGCTGCCGGCCGCGCTGGGAGATGCTTTTTTCCAAGCGCTTAACCGCGCGCTTGCGGGCTGCACGCCGTTTGACACAACGGCGGTTCCCGCCTCGAGCCCGGATGTGGATGTCGCCGGCGCGGCGGGCGCGGCGTTTCATGAGCTTATCGACCATCTGCTGTCCGACTGAACCTGCGGCATAGCAGGCACGGAGGAAACGCACAATGAAAT
>CAZJIS010000005.1:44098-46121 GCA_964546125.1 uncultured Clostridium sp. | reverse complement strand
ATGCCGCTGCCCATAGCCCCGAATCCCCAGATCGCAACCCTGATGTTATCCATGTTTTTCCCTCCGTATTAATATTGCTTTTAAATGGAATGTTATCGCTTTTATTATAGCACATTGTCTGCATAGAGTGAAGCATATCCGCCCGCGTTATGCATTATCGATTTTTATACTATCGATACTTTAGTCTACACTGCTTTGCTTTGCCGCGCAAGGGGAACAGGCGTTCTATGGCGCGTTCGCGGTCCTGTTTTGCCTTTCCTTTAGCGGTTTTTGTTCAAATATGCCTCGAGTTTCTTTTTAATGCGCTGCAAGGCGTTGTCCACGGTTTTCGTGCCCCGCCCGAGCACGGCGGCGATCTCCTGGTAGGAGCGCCCCTCGAGGAAGAGATCGAGCACGCGCTTTTCCAGGGGGGAGAGCATATCCGCGAGCATGTCGCGCATGCCCTCGAGCGACTCGCGGGAGATGAACAGGTCCTCCGGGTTCTCGGTGCGCGCGGTGGGGATAGTGTCGAGCAGCGAGCGCTCGCGCGCCTCGTCCTCGTTGCGGTAAATTGAAACATAGGTGTTAAGCGGCGCGTGCTTCTTGCGCGTGGCGCGCTTGATGGCGGTGATGATCTGCCTGTGCACGCAAAGGTCGGCAAAGGAGCGAAAGCTCGTTTCGTGGCCCGCTGCATAATCCCGCACGGCCTTGAAAAGCCCTATCATCCCCTCCTGCACGAGGTCTTCCCGATCCGCGCCGATGAGGAAATACGGCCGCGCCTTGAGGCGCACCATGTTTTTGTAACGCTCGATAAGCGCCTCGTCGGCGCGCTCGTCCCCCCCCCGAGAGAGGGAAACGAGCGCCTCATCGGTGAGCGCCGCATAATCGATCACGCCCGCCGCCCGTCCTGCCGGCGTTTTTCAAACATCAGCACCGCCGCGGCCACCGCCGCGTTGAGCGAGTCGATCGGCCCTGTGATGGGGATCTTCACAAGGAAGTCGCACTTCTCCTTCACAAGGCGGGAAAGGCCCTCCCCCTCGCCGCCGATCACGAGCGCGAGCGCGCCCTCCATGCGGACCTCCTGCATGGGCTTGCCGGCCATATCCGCCCCGGCAATCCAGAGGCCCTCGTCCTTGAGCCTGTCGATGGCGCCCGCGAGGTTTGAAACGCGCGCGACCTCGCAATATTCAACAGCGCCCGCGCTCGCCTTGCTCGCCGCCGCCGTGACGGAGACCGCCCGGCGTTTGGGGATCACCACGCCATGCGCGCCCGCGCACACGGCGCTCCGGATGATGGAGCCTAAATTGTGCGGGTCCTCGATGCCGTCGAGCAGCACGATGAACGGCTTCTCGCCCTTTGCTTTCGCATCCGCGAGCATGTCCGAAAGGTCGCAGTATTCAACGCCCGGAACCTGCGCGACGATGCCCTGATGGTTGCCCGTTTTGCCGCCGTGGCCAAAGGGCATGCACATTTCGTCGAGCTTTGAGCGTTCGGCCTCGTCCACGCGGAGGTTGCGGTCCCGCGCGAGGTTGATGATCTCGCGCAGCGAACCGTCTGGCTCTTTCGACACGAGGATCTTGTCGATGCTCCTGCCGCTTTTGACCGCCTCGCGCACGGCGTTGCGCCCCATCACAAGATAGGGCAGCTCGTCGCGCAGACCCTCCTCGGGGGCGGGCGGCGCGGGTCGCACCTTTCGCTCCTCGGGGCGCTCCCGCCTGCCTCCACGCTCATAAGGGGCGTCCGAACGCTGTCCATCCGGTTTACGGTATGCCGGTTTACCATCGCGCGGCGCCCCTTTGAACTCACGGTTTTTGGCATCGTTTGGATAGCGCGGGGCATAGCCGCCCTCGCGCCCTTTCTGCTCCTCGCCGCGGGGGGCGTAGCCGCCTTCCTTGCGCGGGGCATAGCCGCCTTCCTTGCGCGGGGCGTAGCCGCCCTCCTTGCGGGGGGCGTAGCCGCCTTCCTTGCGCGGGGCATAGCCGCCTTCCTTGCGCGGGGCGTAGCCGCCCTCCTTGCGGGGGGCGTATTCTCCTTCTTTGCGGGG
>CAZJIS010000005.1:37575-43998 GCA_964546125.1 uncultured Clostridium sp. | reverse complement strand
CCGCCTTCCTTGCGCGGGGCGTAGCCGCCGCGGTTTTTTTCGCCGCGGAAGACGGGCTCCCCGTCGCGGAACGACACGGGCGCGCCGTTGTTCTCATCGCCGTGCTTGCCGCCGCCTTTGCGGCCGCCGCCGGGCTTGTTATCATATGCCATGTTGTTCTCCTTCTTGACCAAGCGCACGCGCTTGCCGTCTTTCTCTTTGGGAATGCTTTTTCCCTGTGGGATATTAGTTCCCCCTTTTCAGGCTGAACACTGCCGGGCCGATAAAAAATCGGCCCCTGTAAACGGGTCCATAGGGGTTGTGCCCCTATAGAGGGGCTTGGGGACGGAGTCCCCAACGTTCGCTGTTAACTTTCCTTGCGCCCCCGCGCTTGCCGGATGATCTCGCGCATGAGCGCGGTGAGGCGCGCGTCCTGCCCGGACAAATACAAATAGCCCACGAGCGCCTCGAGGCCGGTCGCCGCGCGGTAATCGGCGATCGTCGCGTTCTTGGCGACGGTGCCCATGTGGGCGTTGCGCCCGCGGCGGTAGACCGCCTGTTCATCCGCGCTGAGCAAAGGCTCCACAATGCGGTAGGCGGCCGCCTGGCCCGCCGCGCACACGAGCGCGGCGCTCATCAGGTGCAGGTCGTGGACCTTGGCGTCCTCGCGCTCGACAAGGAGCGTGCGCACATAGAGGTCATACACCGTATCGCCGATGTAGGCGAGCGAAAGCGCGGCGGCCGTGCGCGGGTCGCGCGGCGTCCCCTCCGGCAGCGCCGCCCCGATGATCTGCCTAAGCGCGGGCAGGTTGTTGTTCCTATCATCCATCGTTCCTATTATAATGCGGCCGGGGATGGTTGACAACGGCAATTCGCGCGCATCCCGGGCGTTTTGTATAGGGGGCACTGTTTCCATTCATTAACTTTCCGTGACGAATCGGCCGCGCCGGGGTTTGAACCTTGCAAAGGTTGCGGAAAGATAGTAAAATAAGCTGATTATGTGTCCGCGTGCAAAGGCGCGCGGCCGGGAGGCTATCCGTGGGTTACTCGCTTGAGGTCAAGAAATTCATAAATTCCGAAAACACCGGCGCGTTCGTCAACATTTTGCTGCCCGCGCTTGAATCCGCGCACCGCGAGAAGAAAACAAAGCTTGCGGCGGCGGCCGTCCCCGGAGAGGCCGAGGCGGCCGCGCCCGAGGTTGAGGCCGCGGCGGCTCCCGAGCAGGAGCGTGAAACGCTCAAGCTCCACTACCTCGAAGCAGGCGAGGGCGACCCGCTCATCCTTGTGCACACGGTGGGGCAGAGCTGTTACACATGGCGCAACGTGTTTGACAGGCTTTCGAACCATTACCGCGTGATCGCCGTCGACCTTGCGGGGCATGGCTACTCCTCGCGCCCGGAAACGTTCGGTTACGGGGTGGAGGACCACGCGTTCGCGCTGCGCGCTTTTATGGATGAAATGGGCATCGAAAGCGCGCACTTCGTGGCGTTTTCGCTCGGCTGCGGCTATGTGCTGCGCCTCGCGGCGGACGCGCCCGAGCGTGTGGGGCGCATCGTGCTGCTCTCCCCCGGCGGGATCACGCCGGACATGCCCACGCCTGTGCGCCTGATCGACAGCCCCGTGCTCGGGCTATTCGCAAGCTACCTTTATAACATGCGCACCGTCGAGAAGATTTTGCACGACGCGGTGTTCGATTTGACCAACATCACCCCCGAGGTGGTGGCCGCCTATTATAAAACCGTGTGCGACGGCGCGGCCCGCAGGGCTATCCGCTTGTCGCTGCAATATTTCGATGAGGATTGCGTGGTCGCCTCGCTTCGCGACATTGCGGCCCCCGCGCTGATTCTCCAGGGCAGCGAAGATAAATGGCATCCGCCCGGCCCGTGCGCGGAGATCTACCACGCGGCCATGCGCAACGCCGTGAGCGCCGTAATCCGCAACGCGGGCCACCTGATGCAGGAGGAAAAGCCCGAGCGGCTCATTGCGGCGCTGCTCGAGTTCATACCGGTGGTCATGCCCTCATGAAACGCTCCCATCGCATGTTTTTTGCGCTGCTCGCGGCGCTCGCCACGCTCATCGTGCTCGGCATTTACCTCTCGCGGCACGCCGAACAGAACGCAGGCTCCTCCTGCGCGCTCACCATCAGCGAAGTGATGGCGAGCAACAAGGGTTCCGTTGTCAACCCCAACGGCGATTATCCGGACTGGATCGAATTTTACAACGCTTCGGACACCGCGCTCGACATCGGCGGCATGGGCGTGAGCGACGATGTGGCCGCCGGCGTGAAATACGTTTTCCCCGCGGGCGCCTCCGTCCCCGCGCGCGGTTACATTTTGCTCTGGTGTTCGGGAGAAGCGACGGACGCGTTCCACGCGCCGTTCCGCCTTTCGGCTTTGGAGAGCGTGGTGCTGCTCGACGGCAGCGGCGCCACGATCGATTTCATCGTGCTGCGCACCGTGGACGCGGGCATGAGCTACGCAAAAAACGCCGCAGGCGCCTGGGAGCCGATGCGCCCCTCGCCCGGCTTTTCGAACGATGAAGCGGGCGCCAAAGCCTATGAGGCGACGCTTGTGACCGACGAAGCCTCGGGCGTTTTCATCAACGAGTTCATGGCATCGAACGCCACCACCCTTCAGGATGCTTACGGCATGTTTTCGGATTGGGTGGAGCTTTATAACGCGACCGATAAAGAGTATGACCTTTCGGGCGGCGGCCTTTCCGACTCGATGAGCCAGCCGAAAAAATTCGTTTTTCCCGAGGGGACGATCGTTCCCGCGCGCGGCTATCTTCTGATTTTCTGCTCGGGTGCCTCGGGCTTGACCGAAAGCGGCGAACTGCACGCGCCCTTTGGCCTGCGCGCCTATGGCGAGGAGGTCGTTTTGACCGCGCCCTCCGGCGCGATCCTCGACAGCATCGCCTTTGGAACCCAACAAACGGATGTTTCCTTTGCCCGCACGGTGGACGGCGCGGGCGAGTTTGCGCCCAACGCGCATCCGACCCCCGGCTATCCGAACACGGAGGAGGGGTATGCGGCCTTCATGGCCGCCAACACCTACCCGCGCGGGGCGCTTTCGATTAGCCTCATGGTCGGCAAAAACGTTTCCCTCAAGGCGGCGGGGGACGGGCAGCATTACGACCTCATCAAGCTCCACAACGCCGGCCAAGAGCCGGTTTCTCTTTTGGGCTACGCCCTCTCCAACAAGCCCGGCAACCCGGGCAAATGGGTTTTCCCCGATGTGAACATCCCCGCGGGCGGCACGCTAATCGTATACGCCTCGGGGTTAGACAAGAGCGCAAACGGCGAACTGCACACGAATTTCAGCATCAGCAAAAACGGGGACGCGGTCTATCTCTTTTCGTCCGCGGCCGAGATGATCGACAAGCTCCAAGCGGGCGCATTCCTCAACGATGTGGCCTACGGCAGGGACGACGCGGGCAAGCTCGCCTACTTCACCTCGCCAAAGCTCGAGGGCGCGAACGGCACGGGCTATGCGGGCATCACCGCCATGCCGGCGTTCGGCACGAAGCCCGGCATTTATGATGGTGAGATCGCCATCACCCTCGACGCGCCCGAGGGCGAGAGCATTCACTACACGCTCGACAACACCACCCCGACCGCCGCCTCCCCGGTTTACAAGGGGCCGGTCACCGCCTCGAAGAACACGGTCGTGCGGGCGGTATGCATGCGCGAAGGATACCTTACAAACCAAACCGTTTCGGGCACCTTCCTCTTTAAGGGAGATGGGGTGAACCACGCGCTGCCCGTCGTTTCCCTCGTGACCGACCCGGACAACCTCTGGAGTTCGCAAAAGGGCATTTACGCCTACGGCGACCATTATAACCCCGACCTTGAATTCGGCGAGATGCTCAACACCGCGCAGTTCTACACCAGCAAGGCCCGCCCGGATCTCTGGGAGCGCCCGGCGGGTTTTGAGGTGTTTGACGAGAGCGGCAAGCAGGTGTTTTTCCAGAACGTGGGCATCCGCATCGCGGGCAGCTTCGGGCGCGGCCGCGCGCAAAAGGGCTTCAATGTCTTCGCGCGGGATGAATACGGCGACAGCCGTTTGCAATATCCGTTTTTTGAAGAGCTGCCCTATACCGAATATAAGTCCGTGGCGCTGCGCGCGGGCGGGCAGGACCAAAGCTATTCAAAAATCCGCGACGAGCTCGCGACGGGCCTTTTGCGCGGCACGGATGTGAACATCCTCTACCAGGCCTACAAACCCTATGTGCTCTACCTTAACGGCGAATACTGGGGCGTGTATTTCATGAAGGAGAAGCGCAACCGCTTCTTCGTCGCCCAGCATGAAAATACGGACAACGTAACGGATATGGACATCATCAAATCGAACAAAACCGCTTTTTACGGCTCCGTGAAGGAATGGGCCGATTTGATGGACTATTTGAAAAGCCACGACCTCAACGACGCCGCAGCCTATAAGTATGTGGATGAACGGGTGGACCTTTCAAGCTTCACGGACTACATGATCTGCGAGATCTATTCGGCCAACTCGGACCCGTGGAACATCCAATATTATAAATTGCCCGGCGGCAAGTGGAAGTGGATCTACTACGACTTCTGCTGGAGCTTCGGCTCGAGCGAAAATAAGGCCAACCACAACACGCTGCCCATCCGGCGGCTCTCCGGCAAGCCATGCAGCGACCTTTTCAACGAGCTGCTCGCCGTGCCTGCCTGGCGGGATCGTTTTTGCCGCAGGTTTGCGGATATCTTAAAAACCGTATACGCCCCCGCGCGGGTCGAAGCGTATGTGGACAGACTCTACGGCTATGTGGAGCCCGAGATCGCGCGCGAGCGCGAGAAGTTCAATTCCGCAACATGGCTTGGCGTAAAGCAGCCTGCCGTGAACATCGCCAGCTACGATAAATTCCAGTCGCAGATCGCGCTCATCCGCGAGTTCGCCCAAAAGCGGCCGGATGTCATCAAGGCGCAGCTCAAGGCGGAATTCGGCCTGACGGATTCTTACATGAAGGAGGTGTTCGGATGATGGCGAACGCGAAAACGGCCCCCGGTTACAGGCACGAACTGAAATATTACATCAATCAGGGCGATTACACCTTGCTTCGCCGCAAGCTCTCGCTTACAATGGAGCAGGATCAAAACGCCGCGAAAAATGGCGGCGAGTATTTCATCCGCAGCCTCTACTTCGACGACACGGACGACAGCGCCTTTCGCGAGAAGCTTGACGGCGTGGACGACCGCGATAAATTCCGCATCCGCATCTACAACATGCGCGACCGTGAGATTAAGCTCGAGTGCAAACATAAGGAGAACGGCTTCATCCAAAAACAGTCGCTCATGCTCTCACGCCCGGAATATGAGGCTTTGCGCCGCGGACAGCACACGTTTTTGCTGCGCCGGCCGGAGCCTTTTGCGCGGCGCATGTTCGCCGAGTTCACGCTGCGCCCGCTGCGCCCGGTGGTGATGGTTGATTATATGCGCGAGCCCTATGTGTTCCCGATAGAGGATGTGCGCATCACCTTCGATAAAAACGTGCGCACGAGCTACCGTTCAACGGCGCTGTTTGACCCCAATGTGCCCACCTACCCGGTGATCGATGATTACGATATGGTGCTCGAGGTCAAATTCAACCGCTACCTATCCACCTACGTGCGCGCGCTGTTGCAAATCGACGCGCATGCGCGCAGCGCCGTGAGCAAATATGCGCTGTGCCGCAAGTTTGAGCTGTGAAATAAGGAGGGACTTTTTTTATGGATTTCTCATTCAGCGATATTTTTAAAACGACCATGAACCCGCTGCAGGTCGTAGCGACGCTCGTGATCGCGCTGGGCGTCGGCCTATTCCTTTTCTTCATTTATAAGAAGACGTTCGGCGGCGTGATGTACTCCCGCAACTTCAACGTGGGCCTTATCATGCTCACGATGGTGACGAGCCTGATGCTCATGCTGATCAACAACTCTCTCGCGCTGAGTCTCGGCATGGTGGGCGCGCTCTCGATCATCCGTTTCCGCACGGCCATCAAGGACCCGATCGACACGGTGTTTATGTTCTGGGCCGTGGGCGAGGGCATCGCCATCGGCACGAGATTCTTTGACGTGGCGGCGATCTCCGCGATCGTCATCGGCGCGGTGATGGTGCTGCTTTCGGCGTTCCGCGGCAAAGGCACGCAGCCGTTTTTGCTGATTATCCATTATGACGAAGCGGCCTCGGGCCAGATCAAGCAGATGATCAAGCAATTGCCCGGCGGCCGGCTCAAGAGCAAAACCGTGCAGCGCGATGGCATTGAACTGACGATGGAAGTGCGCCTGCGCGAAAATGAAACCGCCTTTGTTGAAAAATTCCTGCGCGTGGAGGGCGTTTTTGACGCGGCCCTCATCTCGCACCAGGGGGACATCGTTTCCTGATCGATAAGCGCCCGGTTCCCCGGGCGCCCCCCATTCGCCTCCGCCCTCCGCCGGCCGGCC
>CAZJIS010000005.1:0-37475 GCA_964546125.1 uncultured Clostridium sp. | reverse complement strand
AGCGATTTGCAGGATGTGAGCGAGCTTGCCCACCACGGCCCGGAGGATCTTTTCATTTCGAGCATCATGCTCATCGGCTCCTTTGTGATGCTCGCCTCGATCAACATCTACCTCTCGCTGATCGTGTTTGCGGTGGTCCCTTTTATGGTGCTGTTCGCCTGGAAAATGCGCAGCCAAATGAACACGGCGTTCCGCAAAACGCGCGAGGAGGTCGCAGAGGTCAACGCCAACATCGAAACGGCGATCGCGGGCATCCGCGTTTCCCGCTCCTACACCGCCGCGCCGCATGAAAGCCGCAAGTTCAACGTCGCCAACGAGCGCTACAAGCGGGCGCGCGGCCGAGCCTACCGCGCGATGGGCGCGTTCTTTTCGGGCATGGCGTTTTTCAACGACTTCCTCTATTTGGTGGTGCTCACCGTGGGCGGATTGTTCTTTTACTACGGCAAGATCGACGCGGGCGATTTCGCGGCGTTTTTGCTCTACATCACGATGTTCCTGAAGCCCATCAATCGCATCGTTTCGCTCTTCGAGCAGTTGCAGGACGGCATGACGGGCTTCCGCCGCTTCCACGAGGTGATGGAAGAGCGCGACGAGGAGGACGGCGGCACGATCGAGGCGGCCTCGCTTGAAGGCACGATCGATTTTGAGGATGTGAGCTTCCGCTACCTCAACTCGGACGCGGCCGATCAGGACGCAAAGGTCATCTCCCACCTGACGATGCACATCGAGCGCGGGCATACGGTGGCGCTCGTGGGCCCCTCGGGCGGCGGCAAAACGACGCTTTGCAATTTGATACCGCGTTTCTACGAGATCGACAGCGGCCGCATCACCATCGACGGCATCGACATCCGCGATCTGACGCGCTATTCGCTGCGCAAGAACATCGGCATCGTGCAGCAGGATGTGTTCCTCTTCAACGGCTCCATCCGCGAGAACATCGCCTACGGCAACCTCGAGGCGACGGAGGAAGAGATCATCGCCGCCGCGAAGAAGGCCAACATCCACGACCACATTTTGACCCTCGACGAGGGCTACGACACGAGCGTGGGCGAGCGCGGCATCAAGCTCTCCGGCGGGCAGAAGCAGCGCATTTCGATCGCGCGCGTCTTTTTGAAAAACCCGGCGATTCTCATCCTCGACGAGGCAACGAGCGCTTTGGATAACGCGACGGAAATGCTGATCCAGCAGTCCCTCTCGGAGCTTGCGCGCGACCGTACCTGCCTCGTCGTCGCCCACAGGCTCTCCACCATCAAGAATGCGGATGAGATCATTGTGCTCACCAAGGATGGCATCGCCGAGCGCGGCACGCACGAGGAGCTCATGGTCAACCATGGCATTTACGAGGGGCTCTATCAATACCAGTTCCGCGAATAACGACGCAGCCGGGAGGGAAAGCATGCTCGAGGGACTCATCCTGCGCGAAGAGACCGAAAAGGACTATTACGCCTCGGAGCTCATCGCCAGGCGCGCCTTTTGGAACCTGCACCGCCCCGGGTGCGACGAGCACTATCTTTTGCATGTTTTGCGGCGCGATGAAGCTTACATCCCCTCGCTCTCGCGCGTTGCGGAGCTCGACGGCGCGGTTGTCGGCGGCATTTGGTATTCGCGCGCGCTGGTCGAAGATGAAAAAACGCAAACGCCCGTGTTGGCTTTCGGCCCGCTTTGCGTGGACCCCGCGCACCAGAAAAAGGGCGTGGGCGGCGCGCTCCTCCTGCACACGATGGCGCTTGCGCGCGCGCTTGGCCACCGCGCCATTTTGATTTACGGCGAGCCGGATTATTACCCGCGCTTCGGTTTCCGTCCGTGCGATACCTTCGGCATTACGACCCCGTCGGGCAAAAACTTCCCCGCGTTTATGGGCATCGAACTCGTGCCGGGCGGCCTTTATGGCGTGCGCGGCAAGTTCTATGAAACCGAAGCGTTCCAAAACCTGCCGCCCGAGAAGGTGGAAGATTACGATAAAAAGTTTCCCTTTATGCCAAAACGCAAGCTGCCGGGGCAATGGGCGTGATGTTATAAAAGAGCAACGAAACGGATTGAGCAACGGCCCCTGTTTTATGGGGGCCGTTGCTCAGTTTACGCGTTTGTGAATTTACTCTACCGTCACCACGCCGTCCGCGCCGACGGTGACGCTCATGCCGGTTTTGACATAATCGAGGAACTCGTCGCCGAGGTTATCGACCGTGGGCATGGGCGACTCGCTCCAAACATAGGCAAGAATCGCGCCGGCCGCGGCGAGGGAATCGATCGGCTTTGCAAACAGCAGGCACGCGGGCTGCTGCCCGAGCGCCGCCGCGGCGTAGAACACCATGCCGCCCGTCGTGGAGCCGATGGTCTGCGGCAAGCACAGGGCTTTGCCGATCATGGGCTTGCCATAGAGGTCGGGGTTGTTCTGGTCGGAGCACTTGGCTTGTTTATCCCCGAACATCAGCGCTTTTTGGAAGCTTGCAAGCGTGTTGAAGCCGCCGTGGGAAACCAGCGCCTCGGCGCGGGCCTCGCCCGGAACCACGCAGCGCCCTTTGAACTGCTTCATGAGAGCACCCCCTTTGTGACATAGGTGAGGATTTCCGCGTCCGTATAATAGCGCGCGCTCGTGTAGGTGCGAAGTTTGTTGGAGTTTGTGATCACGGGCATTTTGCCGCACAAAGGGTTGTTCATATACATGAGCGGGCAAATGGAGGAAACGACAACGCCCATCGCCGCGAGCTTTTTGCTCTCCTGCCTGTTTTCAAGCGCCTTGCGCACGGCGGGCGCGCAGGTGAGCACCAAAGGAACCGCGACCTTCGCGCGGCCCGCGGCCGCAAGCCCCGTTTCAAGATCGCGCGTCCATTGGGAGAGCTGGCCGATCGAGAGGTGCGGGCAGCCCACGAAACAGAGTTTGGGCTTCGCGTTCGCGTCCTTCCAGATGACGGGGTAGCTCTCCTTCACGCGCTTAAGCTCGGCGTCGTCGATCACATAGGTTTTCGCGCCGGGCGCGAGGAGCGCCTCGCCTTGCGCCTTTGCTTCGGGCGTGAGGCCCGCGATGTGGTAGAGGCCGACGGCGCCGTTGGATGCGGTCGCCGCGCCGAAATCCTTGAGGTAGCTCTTCGCCTCGGCGTTGAGCTCGTTCCCAAGGAAACGGTCGAGCCCGCGCACATAGGGCACATCTTCCATGACCTTCATGCCGATGGCGGAGCCCAATATCTGCGCCTCGGGTTTTCCAGTCGTGTTGACTTCGACGATCCATGTCGCCTTGCGCCCCTCGTCCGTCAAAAAGCCAAACTTCGGCACATAGCCGACAATGCTGCCGAACAGCTCGATGATGCCGCTGTTGCGGTTGCAGCGCGCGCCCAGCACGCTGTTGGCATACACAACCGCGCTGCTCTCGGCCCAACTCAGCACATCGCCCTCGTTGGGGGTGTTGCCGACCTCATCCATGTAGCAGGTGCAGGTGAACGCATCCTCGCCCATGATGCCAAGCTCCATCAATTGCGCTTCATAGGCTTCCTGCTTGCCATACATGAACTTGAACACAAGGTCCTGCATGAAATTCGAGGGCACGTTTTTATCGAGCGGCCGCGGGTCCGCGCTGAACTTCTGCCCCGCGAGCGCGCCGCCCTCGATGAGTTCGTCCATCAGTTCATACACGGGCTTCATCACCGAAAGGCCGAAGCTCGTCACGATGTGGCCGAATTCGCCGGTCACCGGCTCCATTTCGGTTGCGCCGAACGTTTCGCCGTAGAGCACGAGGGTCTTCATGACCTTCGCTTTCACCTCGCCCATGCCGCCATCTAAAATCGACTGCTGCTCGGGCGTTAGCTTCATTGCCATGCCAAAACCTCCCTTTTATATTTTTGTCGCGAGGGCGTAAGCCGAACGCGTCGCTTCATGGATTTTGCCCGCGTAGAAACTATCGCCGATGTTATAGAGTTCGGGCGCCGCGTGCATGCGCTGCGCTTCGAAGAAGAGCGTGTCGTCGGGTCTTCCGCCGGTGGCGAGCACCACAAGGTCCGCGTCAAGCGTCAGTTCCGAAAGTTCTTCGCCGAGTTTCGGCGCGAGCGGGTTCTCGATGTTCTTGGGCAAAATCGGGCTCCATGTGTCGTAAGGGTTGGGCACGTTCTTGTGCGTGTTGCACATAAGCTTGACGGCGTTTTCCGTAAATTCCGTGACCTTCGCGCAGTTTATGAGGCGCACGCCCGCCTTCTTTAAATAATAAATCAGGTGGCCGCGGTTTGCGGTGCAAACGCCCTCCATAAAATGCGGCAGCATCTCCACAACGCTCACGTCCATGCCTTTTTCATATTTAAGGTAATAGGCGGTTTCGCAGCCGACCACGCCGCCGCCGATGATCACGGCCTTTTTGCGGCCGAGGCTCTCGGGCGCATCCATGAGCACATCGACCGCCTGCACGGCGTTCACCTTCTCAAGGCCGGGGATCGGCGGGATTGCGTTGCGCGTGCCCACGGCAAAGACGATGGCGTCATAGCCCGCATCCTTCAATTCCTGCGCGCCGGGCGCCTGGTTGAGGCGGAGGTTCAGCTTGCCCTCGTCCGCGGCCTGCCTGAGCTGGCGCTCGAGATAGAGGCGGTAATTATCCACATCGAACTTGATGCGCGGGCGGCTGCCCGGCACGACGCGGCCGCCGATGGCGCCGCTCTTTTCAAATAGATCGACCGCGTGCCCGCGCTCGGCGGCGACGAGCGCCGTCACAACGCCCGCGGGGCCCGCGCCGACGACGGCGAGCTTCTTTTTGACCGGGGCCGGGGCGGGGATGGCGGGGTAAATATCCTCAAAAGCCGTGCGGGGGTTGACCGCGCACTGGGGGTGGCCGCCATCGACGAACTCGTTGATGCAGCCCTCCTGGCAGCCGATGCAGGGGCGGATGTCCGCAACGCGGCCGGCATAGGCTTTATTGGGCCATTCGGGGTCCGCGAGCAGCGGGCGGCCGAGCATGATCATGTCGGCCTTCCCATCGCGAAGGGCCTGTTCGGCGATGTCGGGGTAGCCGAGTTTGCCGACCGCCACGACGGGCACCTCGACGCCCGCGTTCGAGAGGATGTTGTTTTGCTTAAAGAATTTCTTCGCGATCTCGGCCACCTCGAGGAAGCAGCCCGCGGGCATGCCGGAGGGGGGATGCGGCAGCCACCAGTTATCGTAACAGCCAAGGTCCACGTCGAACATATCGACGCCCGCGCCCACGAGGTTTTTCATGTAGGAAAGGGTCTCGTCGATGGTGCGGCCGTTCCTGAATTTTTTGAGCGAGGGGTTCGTGTCCATCTCGGCGCCATATGTTTCGTTGAGCGCGAGCGAGAGGTCAATGCGGTACATCACCGGGAAATGCGGCCCCACGCGGCGGCGGATCTCGCGGATGAGGTCGAGGCCGAAGCGCTCGCAGTCGGCATAGCGCCCAAGCTTCCTGCGGTTGAACGCGGGGTTCGTGAGCTGCTCAAGCAAATATCCTTCATGCCCATGCAGATAAACGCCGTCGAGCCCGCAGGCCACGGCATCCGCCGCGGCCTGTCCCGCGTTTTTGATAATGCGGCGAAGCTTCGCGTCGGTGAGCGGCATGCAGGGAATCTGCGAAATGTAGAAATTGGGGTTCATGGAGGCCGACACCGGGAACTTAAGCTCATTGATCAAACATTGCGGGTTCCCGACACGCCCGAGGCCCGGCGTGAGCTGCACGAAGATCTTCGCGCCAAAGCTGTGGCAGCCCTGCGCAAGGTCGCGCCAGCCGGCGAGCACGGTGCGGCTGCGGTCGATGCGCGGGAAGTAGGAAAGCTGCCCAAGCTCGGTGACAGAGGGGTCCACGCCGTGGCTCACAGGGATGAGGCCCGTGGTGATCAGCCCCACGCCGCCCTTGGCGCGCGCGATGAAGTATTGGATCATCTTGTCATTGGGGCGCCCGGTCTCCTCGGCCATATCGATGTTGCCCATGGGCGCCATCACGAGGCGGTTCTTGATCGTGGTGCGGTTCACCTTAATGGGCGAGAACATCACGTCGTAGGGATAAAGCTCCCGGGTCATCAGGCCCGTGCCGCCGGGGCAGTTGCTGAGCTTTTCGTCGCTTGCCCAACTGCCGTAGCCGTCGACAAGCCTTTGCACGGTTTTGTCCAGCTTCATTGCATCCTCCTTAGATATCCCCTCCGGAGGGAGGGATCGTTATTTTGATAACAATTTAATTATACGTCCTCTTTCGCCAAAAGAACAAGCCCTTTCGCGTGATTCTTTCACAATGCGCCACGCTTCGCGCCGCGTGCGCGAGGCCGCGCTTGTTATCAAACCGAAAAGGGGTTATAATGAGCTATCTGTACGGTTGGGGTGGTAGCTTCCTTTGGCGGAACAAAAGAGCGAAACTGCAAAAAACATCGCGCTGGGCCTCGTGTGCGGCGCGCTCGCCGGGGCTGCGGGCCTTTGGGGCCGGCTGCCCTCGGGCCTTTCCGGGATCTTTATCCCGATCGCGGCGCTCATCGCGCCCGCGCTGCTCGCTTTTTTAATTGCGAAGTTCGGCGCGGCGTTTGCCGCATCCGCGGCGCTTGGCGCGGTCGGCTTGGCGTTTTTCGTTGCGAACGCCGCAAGCGCGGCCTATTCCCTCGCGCTGTTTTTGCCCGCGTCGCTCGCGATGGGGCTCACCCTCTTCGCGCGCGGCCCCTGGCGCACAGCCGTCGCCATTCCCGCGCTCCTCACGGGCCTCGCCCTCTACCTTGAGCTGTGCCTTCCTTCGATGCTCGAAGGGAGCAATCCCTTCGCGGCCATCCAAAGCGCGGTGTCCTCGCTCACCGATGAAACCTACGCGCTCATCGCCGCCTCGGGCCTTGCAGATGAACAGAACCTCTTGTTCGTGCACGAAGCGTTTGCGGGCATGCGGGAGGTCGCGCCGCAGATCGCGATGTATTATATTTTAGCGGCGGCCATGGCCTTTTCCCTCGCGGATGTGCTGATCGCCCGGGCGTTTTTGAAATTGAGCGGCGTTGCGGTGCGCCCGATGGCGCCCTTCACGCTCTGGCAGCTTTCAAAGCAATACGGCTATGTGTCGTTGGCCGCCTTCGTCGGCGTCGCGGCGGTGATGCTGCTCAAACTCGAAAACGCGGATGCGGTGTTTGCTTTCGGCGTCGGCATCATCTCGATGCCGCTCATGCTCACAGGCGTGTGTGCGATGGAATTCACCCTCGCCGTGAGCGGCGCGCGCGCAGGGCGGCGGGCCGCGTTCTACGTGTTTTCGCTGCTGCTGTTTCCCTATTCGCTGATTTTCTTCGGGCTGATGGATCGGCTCACCAAGGGGCGCCGGCGCTTTTCGGCCGGGGGCGACGCGGGCGAACGCTGACCGGAGAAAACGGTAAAAACCGCAAAAACGAGGTTGCATGAAGTTCAAGCTGCACAACGCGCTCATCCCGTTTGCCGCCGCCTCGCTCGTCATAAGCGCGGGCGTTGCGGCCTTTGTCACGCCCCGCTGGTATGGCGCAGCGGCCCTTGCGGTCGCCGCGCTTGCCATCGCCGTGAGCGCCGCGATGCTCTCCGCCCAGCAAAAGCGGCTCGAGCATAAGTTTGATGATATTTTCAAGGTCAACGCCTCCGCCTCCGCGCAGATTATGAACACGCTTGCGATCCCCGCGCTTTTGTTCGATGAGGATGGCCGCATCATCTGGGCCAACCGCTCGCTGCGCAAGATCCATGACGGGCGCGACATCCGCCGCATTCTGCCGGGGTTTGACGCGCGCTTCCCCGCCCAGGCGCTTTCGTTTGAGTATGCGGGCAGCACCTACCAGGTGATGAGCCTGCCGGTTAAGCGCGAACACCCAAATGCGAAGAACCTCATTTTTCAATATTGGCTCGACCGCACCGAGGCGCTCCATTATACGCGGCTGTATGAGGAGAATATGCCGACGGTCGCCATCATCTACATCGACAATTACGAGGAGCTTGCGGCCGACAAGCAATTCCGCCGCTCGAGCGTGCTCTCGGAGATCGAAAACATGGTAAGCAGCCTCGTCACCTCGATTGACGGGACCTACCGCCGCTATGAGAGCGCGCGCTATTTTGTGGTGTTCGAAGCAAAGCACCTGCCCGAACTCGAACGGCAGCGCTTCCCGCTCATCGAGGCGGCGCACGCCATCGATACCGGCACGGAGCAGCCGGTCACGCTTTCGATCGCCGTCGGCGCGGAGGAGAGCGTGCTGCGCTCGGATGGGAGCGCGCGCGAGGCGATGGAGCTTGCCCTCGGGCGCGGCGGCGACCAGGCGGTCGTCAAGCGCGGCGTGAGCTACGCCTTCTACGGCGGCAAACGGCAGATATCTTCCCCCAAGCAATCGCGCGTGAAAACGAGGCTTTTTGCAAAGGCTTTGCGGCAGCTCATGCAGAACTCCGACCAGGTGTTCATCATGGGCCACAACTTCCCGGATATGGACTGCCTCGGCGCGGCGCTCGGGCTGATGCGCTGCGCAAGCTGCGCGGGCAAGCGCAGCTACTATGTGCAAAACGAGGCGAACTCCACCGTTGAGGGCGCAATGGAAGCGATGGCCGCGAGCAAGCAATACCACGACAGCGTTATTTCCGAAGAAACCGCGCTGCAGCTCATCCGCACGAGTTCGGTGGTGATCGTCGTCGACACGCAGCGCGTGGGGAGCGTCCTCTCGCCCCGGCTCTACGAGGCGGCGACGAAAACCGTGATCATCGACCACCACCGGCGCGCGGTCGACTCGCTTGCAAGCCCCACGCTCAACTACCTCGAAGCGGGCGCTTCCTCGAGCTGCGAAATGGTGACCGAGGTTTTGCAGTATTTTGACGATGACCTAAAGCCCACGCCCTTCGAGTGCAGCGCGCTGCTTGCGGGCATGACGATGGACACGAAGAGCTTTTCGATCAACACCGGCGCGCGCACGTTTGAGGCCGCGGGGTTTTTGCGCAAATGCGGCGCGGATACGAGCCTTATCAAGCTCATGTATCAGGATGAGATGCAGAATTTCCGCAACCGCGCGCAGGTCGTGCAGAATGCGCTGATCATGGATCAGGGCATCGCCATCTCCACCTGCCCGCAGGACATGCCCGACAATTCCCTTATCGCCGCGCAGGCGGCCGACGCGCTGCTTTCCATCAAGGGCATTCAGGCCGCGTTCGTGCTTGCGGATGCGGGAGGCTCGGTGATGGTCAGCGGCAGGAGCCTTGGCAGCATCAACGTTCAGCTCATCCTCGAGCGCATCGGCGGCGGCGGCCACCTGACGGTCGCCGGCGCGCAGCTTGCGGGACAAAGCCTCGAGGAGGCGGTGAAAACACTTATGAACAGCATACAAACTTATTTGAAGGAGGTCGGAAGCGAATGAAAGTGATACTTCAAAAAGATGTGAAGGGCCAGGGCAAGGCGGGGGATGTGATCTCCGTGAGCGACGGCTATGCCCGCAACTTCCTCATCCCCAAGGGATTGGGCCTGCCGGCGGACGCGAACAGCATCAACGCCGCCAACACCAAAAAGAGCGCGGACGCGCACCGTCTCGACATGCAGCGCAAGCGCGCGCGCGAGCTGGCCGCCGAAATGAGCGACCTCACCGTGAAGGTGCGCGCGAAGGCCGGCGAGAACGGCAAGCTCTTCGGTTCCATCGGCACAGCCGAAGTGGCGGCCGCCCTGAAGGAACAATACGGCATCGTGGTCGACAAGAAAAAAATCCGCATCGAGGAGCCGATCAAGGCGCTTGGCACGACCCGCATATCCGCCCACCTTTACGAGAACGCAGACGCGAAGTTCTCGGTCGAAGTTCTGCCCCTCGAAGCGTGAAAGGACGCGTGAACTAGCATGGAACAGCAGCCCCGCACCCCCGCCCACAGCGTGGAGGCCGAAAAGAGCGTGCTCGGCAGCATGCTTATTTCGCGCGACGCCACCGAGCTTGCGTGCGAGATGCTGCGCGCGGAGGATTTTTACATCGCCGCGCACAAAGGCCTGTTCGAGACGATGAGCGCGCTCAACACCCGGGGCGAGGCGGTGGATTCCGTTACCGTCATCGGCGCGCTCGAACGCGCGGGCAAGCTCGCCGCGGTGGGCGGTGTCGCCTACATCACCGAGCTTTCGCTGTTTGTGCCAAGCGCCGCAAACGCCGCCCATTACATCCGCATCGTTGAGGACAGGAGCGTTCTGCGCCAGCTTGCCAAGGCCGGCACGGACATCACGCGCGACGCGCTCGCGGGCAGCAGCCCGCTCAACGACCTTCTTGAAGAGGCCGAGCGGCGCATTTTCAACATTTCGATGAAAAAGAACGAGGATACGCTTGTTCACATCGAGCAGACCGCGATGGAAACCTACCTGCACATCGGCGAGCTGATGCGCCTCAAGGGGACGCTCTCGGGCGTGCCCACCGGCTTTATCGAACTGGACCGCCTGACTTCGGGCCTCCAAAAGAGCGACCTTGTGATCATCGCCGGCCGCCCGTCGATGGGCAAGACCGCTTTTGCGCTCAACATCGCACAATATGCGGCCACCAAGGGCAAAAGGAAGGTTTGCATCTTCAGCCTTGAAATGAGCCGGAATCAGCTCGCCCGCCGCCTCTTATGCGCGAACGCGGGCGTAGACATGCACCGCGTGAGCAAGGGCGAAACCACGGAGGACGATCTCTTAAAGCTTTCCGACGCGCTCGAGGAGCTTTCCTGCGCCAACATCTACATCGACGACACCGGCGGCGTCGGCGTCGCCGACATCCGCAGCCGATGCCGCCGCCAGAAAACGCGCGTGGGCCTCGACCTCGTGGTGATCGACTACCTCCAGCTCATGGAGCTTTCCGGCAATACGGGCAGCCGCGTGACGGATATTTCCGAGGCGACGCGCGCCCTTAAAATACTCGCGCGCGAGCTTGAAGTGCCTGTGATCCTTCTCTCGCAGCTCTCGCGCGGCCCCGAAACCCGCAAGGACGACAACCACCGGCCCGTGATGGCGGACCTTCGCGAATCGGGCGCCATCGAGCAGGATGCGGACGTGATTATGCTGCTTTACCGCCCCGCAGTCTATGCTTCAAAAGACGACCCCGAGGCGCTTGCCGACAACTCCGCCGAGGTCATCGTCGCCAAACACCGCAACGGCCCCACGGCCACGGTCAATCTTATCTGGCAGAGCACCTACACGCGCTTTGCAAACCGCACATTGAGAGAAGAATAACCCCAACAACCCAAACGGAACAACGGCAGCCGTTCGCACCCCCATGCGCTTTTCTTTTATTTTTTATCGAGCGCGTCGGGGGAAGATATCATCTACTTTTATTTGGAGGACTTATTAATGCCACTGTTCAAAAAGTGTGAGGAATACACGGATATCCGCGATGTGGTCGCGGCTGGGATCTACCCCTATTTCCACGAGCTCGAAACCCGGCAGGACGTCGAAGTCGTTATGGACGGCAAGCGGCGCATCATGCTCGGCAGCAACAATTACCTCGGCCTCACCGTGCACCCGGATGTGGTAAGCGCGGGCATCGGGGCGATGGAGCAATACGGCACAGGCTGTTCGGGCTCGCGCTTCCTCAACGGCACGCTCGACCTGCACAACAAGCTCGAGGCGGAACTTGCGGCGTTCGTCGGCAAGGACGCATGCGTCACCTTCTCCACGGGCTTTCAGGCGAACCTCGGCATCATCAGCGCGCTTTGCGGGCGCTGCGACTATATTCTCAACGACCGCGAAAACCACGCGAGCATCTATGACGGCTGCAAGCTCAGCTACGCCAATGTGCAGCGCTACCGCCACGCGGACATGGACGACCTTGAAAAGCGCCTCGCAGCATTGCCGCGAGAGGCCGGCAAGCTCATCATCACCGACGGCGTCTTTAGCATGAGCGGCGACATCGCGCGCCTTCCCGAAATCGTGGCGCTTGCAAAAAAATACGACGCGCGCGTGATGGTGGACGACGCGCACGGCTTTGGCGTGCTCGGCGAGGGCGGCCGCGGCACGGCGAGCCACTTCGGCCTCACCGATGAAATCGATCTTATTATGGGCACGTTCAGCAAATCGCTCGCGAGCCTCGGCGGGTTCATGCTCTCAAACGCTTGCGTCGCCGAATATGTGCGGCACAACAGCCGCCCGTTCATTTTCAGCGCCTCGATCCCGCCCGCCAACTGCGCGAGCGCGCGCGAAGCGCTGCACGTAATCGAGCGCGAACCCGCGCGCGTCGAGCGCCTTGGCGACCTTTCCGAATACTACCGCGCGGGGCTTGCGCGCCGCGGCATCGCCACCATGCAAACATCCAACCCGCGCATCCCGATCATCCCTATTTATACCTACGACTTGATGCGCACGCTGCGCATCAACAAGACCCTGTTTGACGAGGGCGTTTATGTGAACCCCGTTCTGCCCCCGGCGACCCCGCCGGGCGAGTGCCTGCTGCGCACGAGCCTCATGGCCACGCACACCGAAGCCCTCCTCGACGAGGCGATGGATATCATCGAGCGGGTGATCAAACATGCCGGCTGAAGCGAAAACCGCGCGCGTGGCCGCCGTGACGGGCGGCTCCGGCGGCATTGGCCTTGCGACGGCCAAGCTGCTTGCGGACAAGGGTTATATCGTCTACTGCCTTTCGCGCACGCCGCCCCCCGATGAGCGGCTGCGCTTTCTCGCGACCGACGTCGCGCAGGAAAAAGAGGTGGAGGCCGCGTTTTGCGAAATTGAAAAGGCGCAGGGCCGGCTGGACGTTCTTGTGAGCAACGCCGGCATGGGCGTTTCCGGCCCCATCGAGTGCACGAGCCTCGCCGATGCGCGCCGCCAGTTCGACGTGAACGTGTTCGGCCTGCATGCCTGCGCGCGCCACGCCGTGCCCTTGCTGCGCAAAACGGGCGGCGGGGCGATCGTTGTGACAAGCTCGGTGGCCGCTCTTTTCTCCATTCCCTTCCAGGGCTTTTATTCGGCCTCGAAATTTGCGCTCAACGCGCTGACCCTCGCGCTTCGAAGCGAGCTTGCGCATTTTGGCATCCGCGTCGCGGCCGTAATGCCGGGCGACGTGCGCACGGGCTTTACCGACGCGCGCGTCAAGGAGCAGGGCGAGGATGTGTACGGCGCGCGCGTGGGCGCCTCCGTCGCCGTTATGGAGCGGGATGAAAGGCAGGGCATGGACCCCCTGCGCATCGCAAAGAAGATCGTTTCCCTTGCGGAAGCGAAAAACCCCAAGCCGCTCTCCACGGTGGGGCTGCAATATAAGCTTTTCTGTTTCTTGGGCAAGGTTTTGCCGACACGCTTTATCAGCTGCCTCGTTTCAAAGCTCTACATCAAGCAGGCGAACTGACATCCCCGTTTCATACGGGCGCGTCATTTTTCATCAAGTGCCCGATCATAACAACACGGAGGACTCATCCCGATGAACCGACCCAAAAGACGCATGGGGGACCGCAAAGACGGCCGGCTGATGCGCGAGCTCGACCCGCTTCACTACATCGTGCCGCTCATCCACCCCAACCGCTGCGACAACGAGGCTTACATCTCGGAGCGCATCGACCTGACCCGCCTCAACGCCTACATGGCCGGGAAGAACGCCGAAGCTCCGGAACTTGCCTATTCCCTCTTCCACATGATCGTGGCGGCAACGCTCAAAACCATTGTGCTGCGCCCGAAGATGAACCGCTTCATCGCCAACAAGAACGTATATGAGCGCAACTACATTTCGGCCGCCTTCGTCGTAAAAAAGCAGTTCAGCGACGATGGCGCCGAGGCCCTTGCTTTCGTTTACGCAGACCCCGGCGAAACGCTCGATTCCGTGCGCGCGAAAATCCACAAACAAGTCGCCGCCTGCAGGGGGGATACGCTCGACACCTCCTCCAACAGCATGGACATCCTCAACAAAATGCCGCGCTTTCTTTCAAAGTTTTTGATCTACATCGTGACAAAACTCGATAAGCACGGCCTCTGCCCGCAGTTCCTCATCGGCTCCGACCCCTATTATTCGACGGTGCTGCTGAGCAACCTCGGCTCCATTCGCCTCAAATGCGGCTATCACCACCTCACAAACTGGGGCACAAACTCGGTGTTCGTCGTGGTGGGCGAAAAGAAGTTCGCCCCCGTGTTCGATTCAACGGGTCGCGCCGAAATGCGCGAAATTGTAGACATCGGCCTCACCATCGACGAACGCCTGGCCGACGGCTACTATTACGCCAAGACCGTGCGGCTCATTCGCCATCTTTTGCAGAACCCGGAGCTGCTCGAACTGCCCTTTGAAACGGAGGTCGCATACTGATGGCCGGCCTCAAAGCCCCCTGGCTGCATTTTTACGGCGTCGTTCCCGCGCGCCTCGATTACCCCGACCTTACCATGGCCGAAGCCCTCGAAAAGGTGGCCGAAACCTACCCGGATGCGATCGCCTATGACTTCATGGGCAGGAAAACAAGCTACCGCGAGGCGGTGGCGGCCATTCACCTTTGCGCAAAGGCGCTGCGCGCCCTTGGCATCCGCGCAAACGACCGCGTGAGTGTATGCATGCCAAACGCGCCGCAGACGATCACGATGTTCTATGCCCTGAACCTCATCGGCGCGGTTTCCAACATGGTGCACCCGCTCTCGAGCGAGGGCGAAATCGCCTTCTACCTCAACGATTCCCGTTCGGTCGCCGCGATCACGCTCGACCAGTTTTACGGCAAATTCGCCGCCATCCGCAATGAAACGAAGCTTCAAAAGCTGATCCTCACCTCTATCGCCGATGCGCTTTCCCCCGCGATGGTGCTTGGCTACAAGCTCACCGAGGGCCGTAAGATCGCGCCTGTGCCCAAGGACGCCGACGTCGTTTTCTGGCGCGATTTTCTGCGCGCCGGGCGTAAATTCCGGGGTGAATACCGCGCGCGCCCCGCGGCGGCGGACGGCGCCGTCATCCTCTACAGCGGCGGCACAACCGGGGTCACCAAAGGCATTCTGCTCTCGAGCCTCAACTTCAACGCGCTCGCGCTGCAGGTGGTGGCCGCGAACCCGATGTTCGCGCCGGGCGACAAAATGCTTGCCATCATGCCGATGTTCCACGGCTTTGGCCTCGGGGTGAGCATCCACACCATGCTCGTCAACGGCGGGCGCTGCATCCTCGTGCCGCGCTTCACGCCGCGCAGCTACGCCGAACTCATTTCTAAGCACAGGCCGCATTTTATCGCGGGCGTGCCCACGCTTTACGAAGCGCTTTTGCGCCTTGACGGGCTTGAAAACCTCGACCTTTCGAGCCTCAAGGGCGTGTTCTCGGGCGGCGATTCGCTCACCATCGAGCTTAAAAAGCGCTTTGATAAATTCCTGCGCGCACATAAATCAACCGTTGAGGTGCGCGAAGGCTATGGCACGACCGAGTGTGTGACCGCGAGCTGCCTCACCCCCTACCACATGAGCCGCGAGGGCAGCATAGGCATCCCCTTTCCGGATATGTTCTATAAAATCGTGCGTGTGGGCACGCAAGAGGAGCTTCCCTATGGCGAGGAGGGCGAAATTTGCCTTGCAGGCCCCACGGTGATGATCGAATATTGCAACCAGCCGGAGGAAACCGCAAACGCGTTGCAAAAGCATGCGGACGGCCTCACATGGGTGCACACGGGCGACCTCGGCATAATGGATGCGGATGGCTTCCTCTATTTCCGCCAGCGCATCAAGCGCATGATCGTGACCTCGGGCTACAACGTCTACCCCTCGCAGATGGAAAACATACTCGACGCACATGAGCATGTGCAGGTTTCCTGCGTGATCGGCGTGCCCGATCCCGTTAAAATGCAAAAAGTCAAGGCGTTCGTCGTGCTCAAGCCCGGCGTGCTCCCCTCCGAAGAGATCAAAAAAGAACTGCTGGCCTATTGCGCCAAGCGCATCGCTAAATATGCCCTGCCCTACGACATCGAGTTCCGCCCCGACCTGCCCAAGACCCTCGTGGGCAAGGTCGCCTACCGCGTGCTCGAGGAAGAAGAATTCAGCAAGGCCGGCTGAGGGGGACTTATCGCGGGGTACGTTGAGGGCCCGCCCTCAAGCTCCCGCTTAGG
Source organism: uncultured Clostridium sp. (assembly GCA_964546125.1). Lineage (GTDB taxonomy): Bacteria > Bacillota > Clostridia > Christensenellales > CAG-138 > Phil1. The sequence continues at coordinate 21,551 of CAZJIS010000005.1, read as the reverse complement.
GCCAAAGGCCCTAAGAACCCAGGGGTACGTTGAGGGCCCCGCCCTCAAGCTCCCGCTTAGGGCCAAAGGCCCTAAGAACCCGGGTGGAGTGCAGGGATAGAATCCGCGTAAAGGAGAAAACCGTGTTCTACGCCTATGAAGACTACCTGCGCGCGGCGGAGACGATCCGCGGCAAAACGGCGATCGAGCCGGCGTTTCTTTTGATCCTCGGCTCGGGGCTCGGTTTCCTCGGCGAGCTTGTGGAGGAGAGGGTCGAAATACCGTATGCCGACATACCGGGTTTTCACGCGTCGACCGCGCCGGGGCACAGGGGCATGCTGATCTTGGGCACGCTGTGCGGCAAGCGAGTGATGGTGATGCAGGGGCGCATGCACCGCTATGAAGGCTATGAACCGCAGGAGATCGCCTTCCCGGTGCGGGTGGCGCGGCTGCTTGGCGCGCACTCGCTCGTGGTGACGAACGCCGCGGGCATCCTCAACACCGATTTTAAGATCGGCGAGGTGATGCTCCTTAGCGACTACCTCAATTTTTCGCAGGCAAGCCCGCTTGTCGGGCCGAACATTCCGGAATTCGGCGTGCGCTTCCCCGATGTGGGCGAGGTGTTCGATGCAAAATACCGCGCCCTTGCAAAGGACGCGGCGCGGGAATTGGGCTTTGCCGTGCGCGAGGGCGTTTATGCGAACGCCCTCGGCCCGCAGTTTGAATCGCACGCGGAGGTGCGCGCGTTTCGCATGCTCGGCGGGGACGCGGTGGGCATGTCCACCGTGCCGGAAAGCATTGCCGCCGCACATTGCGGCATGCGCACGCTCGGCCTTTCGCTTTTGTGCAACTATGCGGCCGGGCTTTTTGACAACCGCGTCACCGAGGAGGAAGTCATCGAGGAGGGCGCGCGCGCAAGGCCCCATTTTTCGGCGCTCGTCATGCGCTTTTTAGAAAGGGCCTAAGAACGCCTCGCCCGAGGCGAGCGGCAAAAAGCAGCCCTCGCTCCAGCGCGAAAGCGAAATGGGAAACCAATCCCAATCTTTTGCTTCGCGGTAGCGCAGCGCGATGAACAGCATAATTAAGAGGGCGTAGTAAGGCTCAGCAAGCCGAAGCTGCGCCCTTTTGCCATACCCCGCTTCGAAGCCCGCAAGGAGCTGCCCGCGCACGCGCGGCCGCGTAAAATTGGCAAGCAAGCTCGCAAGGTCAAGGTAGGGGCTTGCGATGCCCGCAAGCGAAAAATCGATGGGCGAAACTGCCGCGCCGTTTAAGATGAAGTTGCCCGGCGAGAGGTCCGCGTGGCAGAGGCCAAGGCCGGTTTCCCCCTCCGCCTCGCGCATGCGCGGGCCAAGGGCCGCAAGCGCGCCGCGCAAAGCTGAGAGATGCTTTTCTTCGAGTACGCCAAGCGAACGCGCCTTTTCAAACCGCTGCGCGAGGAGGGGGACGACATTCTCCCCATAACGCGGGCGCACGCATGAAAAACGCGGCGCAAGCCGCGCCATAACAACATTGAGCCGCCCCGCAAGCGCGCCCACGGCATAGGCCGCGGCGTCGGGAACATCCCCGTCGGGAAAGAGGATATCGAAGCTCTCTCCCGCAAGCCAGCTCAGCAGCGTGACCGGCGTGCCATCCGCAAGCTTCGGCACGAGTTCGCCGTTTGTAGCGGGAACGGGCCTTTGCACGCAAAAACCCGCCTCGCGGAGTTCAAGAAGGAGCGCCGTTTCGGCTTCGCGCTGCGCGGCGGGGGTCGCCTTGCACAGCGGCAGCGGCTCGAAGCCCGGGGCCGGGGCGTGGATGCGCAGCGCATAACGGTCCTGGGCTTCAAGCAGCGAAATGTCGTTCTCATTGCGGCGCAAAGGCGTGCAGCGCGCGCCGCAAAGCCCGAAAAGCGCCTGCGCCTGCGCGCGCCTTACGGCCGCATCCATATAGCCCCTTGCGCCCGTTCGCGCTTATTCGGGAACACTGCCGTTTTCCTTTTTGCGCAGGTGAAACTCTTTTTTGAAAAGCTTCGACACGGGCTTATAGATGAGGTAGGTCACGGCGGAGTTGATGCCGGCCTTCGCGGCGTTGAAGGCGACGAAGCTCCAAATGATGCTCCACACGAGCGCCTGCGCCTCCTCATAGCTCATGGCGCTGCCCGCGAAAAACAGCGGGGAAATATAGTAATTGAGCGGGACCATCACCGCGATCATCGCGAGCGAACCCGCGACGAGCCCCTCGAGCGCGCCGCGCAGCGTGTGCCGCCTGCGGTAGAGAAGGCCCGCCACAATCACGAAGGCGCCGGTCGCAAAAAAGTGCATCGCGCCGCCGATCCAGCCGCTGCCGGAGGAAACCGTCACCGCCTGCAAAAAACAAACGATTGACGTGAGCGTAAGCCCCGCCCAGGGGCCGTAGAGGAACGCGCCGATGAGAATGGGCACATCGGCCATGTCATATTCAAGATAGGGCAAAATCAGCGGAAAGCGCACGAGGTACATCAGCGCGAGGGACATGGCGCACAACAGCGCCATCTTAACCAGTTTTACGACCTTTGGGTTTCTCATTCGTATCCTCCTTTTCCCGGAACAAAAAAATAACCCCTGCAATGCCGCAGGGGGTAAAAGCGCTCCTAAAAAAGCGTGCCTCTCTCATCCGGACTGTACCGTCGGCTCCGGGATCTCACCGGCTCGGCCGGCGCAAAACGCCGGTTCGCGGGCTCGTCGGCCAATGCCGCATCACCGCCGGTGTGGAATCGCACCACCCCCGAAGCAAGTTCTATTATATGCCCTTGGCGCCCGGTATGCAAGCCCCGTATTTTTTTTGGGGGGGGACGCGCACGGCCCGCGTTGCGCGGGGGGCCGCAACGTGCTATGCTATGCTGTAAGCGCCGATCGCGGCCGCGACCGGCAAAAACGCGAAAAACAGGAAAGCGGTGAAGCAAATGAGCGAACAATGCAACCATGACTGCGCCTCCTGCGCCCAGAACTGCCCCTCGCGCGAGAAGACGGATTTCCGTGAGGAACCGCACAGGATGAGCAGCATCCGCCATGTGGTGGGCGTGGTGAGCGGCAAGGGCGGCGTAGGAAAATCGATGGTCACCTCTTTGCTGGCGGTGATAATGAAGCGCCGCGGCTTCAAGAGCGCCGTGCTCGATGCGGACATGACCGGCCCCTCGATTCCCCGGGCTTTTCATGTGACCGAGAAAGCGCAGGGCTCGGAGGATGGCCTTTACCCCGTTTTAACGAAAACCGGCATCCCGGTGATGAGCGTAAACCTGCTGCTTGAGGATGACACGCAGCCCGTCGTGTGGCGCGGCCCGGTGATCGCGGGCGCGGTGAAGCAGTTTTGGACGGATGTCATTTGGGGCGATGTGGACGTGATGTTCATCGACATGCCGCCGGGCACGGGCGATGTGCCGCTCACGGTATTCCAATCGATCCCCATCGACGGCATCGTGATCGTGACCACGCCGCAGCAGCTCGTGGGCATGATCGTTGAAAAGGCCGTGAACATGGCGGCGCTGATGAATGTGCCGGTGCTCGCGCTTGTGGAGAACATGAGCTATGTCGATTGCCCCGATTGCGGCCGCCGCATCCGCCCATTTGGCGAAAGCCGCCTCGATGAGACCGCCGAACGCCTCAAGATCGCCGACACGGCAAGCCTCCCCATCGACCCGAAGCTCGCCGCCGCCTGCGACGACGGCATGATCGAGCTGTTCGCGGGCGATTGGCTCGAGGGCATTGCGGATATGCTGGAACGCAGGCTCCTTCTCAAAAACCCGGCTCCGCCGCTTCTTTGACACCCATATGCAAGCGGCGCGCCCGAAGGCGCGCCGCTTGCAGCATATGTATGATCTAAGCCTCGTCGAAATCAAAATCGATTCCATCACCCGTAAAACAGGCGAGCATCATCAAATCGTAACCCTGCGCCGAAGCGTCCATCCAGTCGTTTTGCGCAAAATCCGCATCGCCCTCGTTTTGCATGCCGCAGCCTCCCGGTCGTTGATGCTCCGAGTATGCGCCAAAGCATGCGATACCAACCGCGGTGAATAAAAAAAGCTTTTCAGGCGAGATAGAGCCGGTCCCGCTCGATGCAGCGTTCGATATGGGCGAGCACCGCCGCATAGGCGCGCTCGGGGTCGCGCGTTTCAAGTGCTTCGAGAATGGCGATGTGCTCGTGCGTCGAGCAAAGGCGCACCTCCCGCCGCGCGGCGGAGTCGGTGAGCGAGCGCTCGATCGAATAGCGCATGCGAAGCGTATAGGTCTTGACGAGATTGAGCGTATCCCACAGAAGCTTTGAGCCGGCGTTTTCGCAAAGAAGCTGATGCAGCACCATGTCGGATTCGACATAGGCCACCTCGTCATCCGGGTGTTCGAGCACATAGAGCTGCTTGCGGCGCACTTCTTCAATGCTCGCCTGCGATATGTGGGGGGCGCTCAGGCGCGCGACGTAGGGCTCGAGCATTTTGCGAATATCCATGCTCGCCTGCCAATCCTCTGCATCGGGCTCGGTGACGAACGGCTTCTTGTGCGGGGGCAGGCCTACGAGCCCATCCTTGCTAAGCATGCTCAGCGCCTCGCGCACGGGCGCGCAGCTGATGTTCATCTGCGCGGCGATATCCACGATGTTGAGCTTATCCCCCGGCTTGTAATGCCCGAGCATGATCTGTGTTTTGATCGTGCCGTAGACCCTGTCCTTGAGAAGGACGATATCGCCGATGTCCAGCTGACCCGTCATGTTGGCCTCCCCCTTTCCGAAAAACGATGAGTTTAACCAATTAAATATAGCATAATCGGCCGGGCCTGTAAACCTTCGCCGCCCAAAGCCCGCGGCCGCGCATTCTTTTTTCCCATTTGCCGCTTTGCGTGTTATAATAAAAAAAGATGGCAACAATCGTATCATCGCCCGTTTTTCGGAAAACTTTCAGCCGACAGGAGCATTAAATATGGAAAAAGAAGAAATGAAGCTTGCCGTTCTCATCGATGCGGAGAACATCGCAAGCAAATACATCGGGGTCATTTTGAGCGAGGCCAACGCCTTGGGCAACGTGATCTTCAAGCGCATTTACGGCAACTGGACAAGTTCGCAGATGAGCTCGTGGAAGGATGTCATCCTCGACAACTCCCTTCAGCCGGTGCAGCAATACAACAACGCGAGCGGCAAAAACTCCTCCGACTCGTCGCTGATTATCGACGCGATGGATCTGCTCTACTCGGGGAGGCTGAGCGGATTCTGCATCGTTTCTTCCGACAGCGACTTCACGCGCCTCGCCGCGCGCCTTCGCGAGAGCGAAATGTATGTGCTCGGCATGGGCGAGCAAAAAACGCCGCGTTCGTTCATCTCCGCGTGCAATAAATTCGCCTACCTCGACCTGCTCTACCAGAACAGCGTCAACAGCGCGCGCGCAAAGAAGCAGCCGCCAAAGCCCGCCCCGCAGAAAAAAACCAACGGCGCGGAGGAAAAGCCAAAGCCCGCCCCCGCAAAGGCCGCAAAGCCCGCCGAGAGGGAACCCCTGCCCGAAAAAGAATGCCCGCCCGAGAAGGAGCCTCTCCTTGAAAAAGAGGGCGAACCCGAGGAACAGACCGGCTCCGACCTCAAGGTCATCACCGCCGCGCTGATTCAATTTGCCGAAGAGAATGCCGACGACGACGGCTGGATCCATGCCGCCAAGCTCGCCGATCTTTTGAGCAAGAAGTTCCCCGATTTTGACGCGCGCAACTTCAAGCACAGAAGCTTCGTGCCCTTTGTGCTCGCGCAAAACCTGTTTGAAATGCGGCGCGATAAGACAAACGCCACCGTCGTGTCCTTCAAGCTCAAATAAAGCCCTTCAACGAGCAAGCCCCCGCCCAAATAAACGGCGGGGGCTTTTGGGTTGGCCCTATTTTATTCGATTTCCCACACGAAGGAAACCTCCTCCACAACGCGCACGTCCTCGGGCGCGATGTCCATGCTTTCAACATCGGCCGCCGCCTTCATCGCACGGTTCACCTGCGTGGGGGAGAAAAGCGCCGCCTCCGCGCCCCGGTAATCGACGCGCACGAGTTCGCCAAGCGCCACGCCGGAGGCCGCGGCGAGGAACTGCGCCTTGGCGCGCGCATCGCGCGCCGCGCTCTCGAGCGCCGCCTGCGCCACGGCCCGCGCATCCTTCACGGTGAAGCGGATGCTGTAGGCCGGCTCCGCCGCGCTTTTGCCGATGGCTCCCATCACGCGCGCAAGCTTTTCCATGCTGAGATCGAATTCCACGTTGAGCCGGTGCGTGCAAACATAACCGTCGAAGCGCTCGCGGTAATTGCCGCGCTCGTCGTGCTCGCCCACATAGCTCGTATCGATGGTGAAATCCGCGGTTTTCACATCTTCAATGCCGCAGCCCGCGAGCGCCGCGCCAAGCACCGCGTGCTGCGCGGCGGCCGTTTCCATCGCTTTTTCATAGTCGATGTCCTTCGCGCTGAGCGTGAGCGGAATCAAAATGCAATCCGGCTTCGCCGCGGCGCGGCCTATGCCTTTCACGGTCATCGTGCGTTCCATAAAATCGGTTCCCCTTTCGCGTTTCCAAATAGTCGTTCGGCTGATGGTATGCCAACCCCGGCTTCCGGCTCAACCGCGCCGGGCTGCGCAAAAGGCCGCGGCGGAATGCCGGCCGAAAATTGAACATAAGGGTTTCGCCCCGGCGCCCCGCCAAAGGAGTTGAACGGGTTCTAACATAGAATACCATAGATTTTATATACCATATAAATATCAATCGAAGAACCGCAAAACTTCCGGCCCGCGCGCGCTTTAGCTTTGCTTCGCGCGCCATACCTTCCGGTATTCGGCGGGCGTCATGCTTTCGTGCGCGCGAAAAAGCTTGATAAAATGGCTCGCCGTTTCGATGCCGACCTCCGCCGCCACCGCGGCGACGGGGAGCTGCGTTGTGCGCAGCATTTCCTTGGCGCGCGCGATGCGCAGGTTTGCAAGGTACGCGCCGGGGGAGAGACCCGCGTGCCGCGTGAACAGCTTTTGCAGATAATATTTGTTAAGCGAAAGCTCCTTTGCAAGCACGTCAAGCGTGATGGGTTCGCGAAAGTGCGCGCCCATATAGTCCTTTGCCTGGCGCACATAGCCCGGCGGCGCGGCGTTTATGCCGCTGCCCGCGCTGCCGATGCACGCGGCCATGATGTCGAGGAGGATCGCCGCCGCGCGCATGTCGGCGCAGGGGCCGGGCGCTTCGCGATAGAGGTCGATAAGCTCATAAATATGCGCGGCAAGCCGGTTGTCCGCAGGCAGCGCGCCATCGTTGCCGCTATTGAGCGCGAGGAAGCGCCGGTAAAGCGGCTCGCAGGCCGCGCCGTTGAAATGCACCCACAGCACGCGCCAGTTCCCGGTGCGCTCGGAGGTTTGATAATACTGCGGGCGGCGGCAGTCGATCCAATAGAAATGGCCCTCGGGGATGAAAGCGTCCTGCTCCTCATACACAAGGCGCCCTTCGCCCGCGAGCGTGTATTTGATGAGATAGGAATTGAGCCCCTCGCGCGAGGTAAAATATTTCTCCCGCGCGATGAAATCGCCCACTTCCTGCACATAGGGCAGATTCCCGCGCGCGAGCGCGCCGGCGGAAACGATGTGCCATTGCGAGGCCGGGGCCATGTCGAGTTGATAGGAAAGTTTCATCGAACACCTCAAATGCCAACATCGCGTTATCTTTGCCCAACTTAGCATACTGAAAGTTGCGCCTTAGCCTGCTATAATCATACCAACAAACAAAGATCAACTCAATGCCAATCTTGTTCAAACTAACATCGTGCGGAGGGAAAGCTATGCGTGAAGCCGCCATCCTCAAAGGTTATGAATACGCAAGGGAAATTTACGCCGGCTGCGGCGTCGACGTGGAGCGCGCCATGGAATCGGCGGACGCGGTCCCCGTTTCGATGCACTGTTGGCAGGGAGACGACGTAATCGGCTTCGACGGCACGGGCAGCCTCACGGGCGGCATCGCCGCCACGGGCAATTACCCGGGGCGTGCGCGCACGCCCCGCGAGCTTCGCGCGGACATCGACGCCGCGCGCGCTCTCATTCCGGGCGAAGTGAAGCTGAATCTTCACGCGTGCTACGCCGAAAAGAAAAACCCCGTGACCGATCGCGACAGCTACACCTTCGCCGATTTTGAAGTTTGGGCCGCGTGGGCGGCCGAGCGCGGCCTCGGGCTCGACTTCAACCCCACCTTCTTTTCGCACCCGATGATGGACGGGGACTTCTCCCTTTCAAGCTACGATGAAACAAAGCGCCGCTTCTGGATCGAGCACGGCAAGCGCTGCCGCGAGATCGCCCTCGCGTTTGCAAAGCGCACGGGCAAGCCCTCGGTCGTGAACTATTGGATGCCCGACGGCTACAAGGACACCTGCGTCGATACCCGCTCCCGCCGCGAATGGATGACGAGCGCGCTCGATGAAATCTTTTCCGCGCCCATCGACCCCTCCCTCGCGCCCAGCGCGATTGAGAGCAAGCTCTTTGGCGTGGGGGTCGAAAGCCACACGGTCGCAAGCCATGAATATGCGCTATCCTACGCGCTCACGCGCAACATCGCCTATTGTCTCGACGCGGGGCATTTCCACCCGACGGAAACCGTGAGCGCCAAGCTCACGGCGGTTTTGCAGTTTTTGCCGCGGGTGCTCTTGCACATTTCGCGCGGCGTGCGCTGGGACAGCGACCATGTCGTCGCCTTTGACGACGAACTGCAGCGCATTATGGATGAGATCGTCTGGAACGATCTTGCGCACCGCGTGTATATCGGGCTCGATTATTTCGACGCGTCCATCAACCGCATCGCCGCGTGGGCGATCGGCATGCGCAACGCGCGAAAGGCGCTGCTTTCCTCTTTCCTCGCGCCGGCCCAAGCGCTTTACGAAGCGGAGGCCGCGGGGGACTACACGGCGCGGCTTGCCCTTTTTGAAGAGCGCAAAACTTTGCCGCTCGGCGCGGTGTGGGCCTATTATTGTTTGACGCGCAGCGTGCCGCTTGACATTCTGCCCGAGGTGCGCCGCTATGAGGCGGCCGTCCTCTCCAGGAGGTAGGCGATGGATTTCTTTCAACTGCACGCGCAAAGGCTTGAAGAATTCGCGGCGCTCTCGCAAAAGATCGGCGCGCGCGCCGACTATGTGCAGGGCGGCGGCGGCAACACCTCGGTGAAGCTCGCGGGCGGCGACATGGCGATCAAAGCCTCGGGCTTTCGCCTTTGCGACATCCGCCCAAACGCCGGTTACGCCGTGCTCGACGGCGCGGCCCTTCGCGCCTTTTACCTCGCGCATGAAGCGCGCGATTTTAACGACGCCGAAAAAGAATGCGCGGCTTTTACCAAAACGCGGGTGCGCGAGGTCGAGGGGCTTGCGGTGCTGCGCCCTTCGGTGGAAGCGGGCTTCCATTCGCTTCTGGGAAGCTTTGTCATCCACAGCCACAGCGTTTACGCAAACCTCGCCGCCTGCGCCCTCGAATGCGAGGCAATCCTCGAACAAGCTTTTTGCGATGCCGACTTCGCCTACGTTTCGATCCCCTATGTGGACCCCGGCGCGCGGCTGACCTTTGCGATGCGCGACGCGCTTGCAGAGGTTGAAGCGGCGGCCGGCAGGCGCCCGGCGGTCGTTGTGATGCAAAACCACGGCCTCGTCGTGCACGCGAACGGCCCCAAAGAAGCCTTGGCCCTGCATGAAGAAGCAAACGCGCGCATTGCGGCCCTTTTTCATCTTTCAGCAAACAGCTTCCCCGAAGTGCGCATCGAAAGGATGGGGGACAACGCGTTTGTGTCCGCAACGCCCTATCTTCGCGCTTTGCTGCGCGGCGAAAGCTATTCGGACGCGAAGCTTTTGCTCGAGCCGCTCTACCCCGATCAGCTCGTGTTTTTTACGGGCGCGCTCGGCGGCACGGCGATGATCGACCGCGCATCCGGCAAGGTGACCTACCGCATGGGCGAGGGCGCGGCGCGCGCATTCGAAGAGACGCTCGCCTGCGTGCTCTTTATCGAGGAGCACATCCGCGCGGCGGGCTTCACCGTGCGCGCGATGGGGGAGGCGGCCAAAGCCTTCATCGCCAACTGGGAGAGCGAAGCCTACCGCAAAAAACTCGCGGAGGGCAAAGCGCCATGACGCGCGACATGCTCGCCTTCGACCTTGGCGCCTCGAACGGGCGCGCGGCGCTCGCGCGCTTTGACGGGGAGCGGCTCACGCTTACCCCGCTGCGCCGCTTTGAGAACGCGCCCTATGCGCGCGGCTCCCTTTTTCATTGGGACGCCGGGGCGCTTTTCACGCAGCTCAAGGCAGGCTTTGCCGCCTATCGCAGCGTCTGGGGCGGGGAGCTTGCAAGCTTTGGCATCGACGCGTGGGCGGTGGACTTCGGCCTGCTCGATGGGAGCGGCGCGCTTATTCACGACCCGCGCGCCTACCGCAGCGCCCGCGAACAAGACATGGCGCCCGCGTGGGAACAGATGCCCCGGCGCGAGCTCTTTGCCCGCACGGGCATTGCGGCGCTTTGCTTCAACACCGCCTACCAGCTCCACCGGCGCGTGCGCGAGGGGGACCCCGAGCTTGAAAGCGCCGAAACGCTGCTGCTTTTGCCCGATCTTTTAGGGTATTTATTCACGGGCGAGCGGCGCACCGAATACACCAACGCCACGACGACGAACCTGCTTGGCGCAAACGACGCCGCCTGGGATGAGGAGATAGTGCGCGCGCTTGGAATCCCCCGGCGCCTGTTCACGGAAATCGACTATCCCGGCACGCTGCGGGGGGGCCTTCGCCCGGCGCTTGCCGCGGAACTCGGCGCGCCGCGCGCGCGCCTTGCGGTTGTCGGCACGCACGACACGGCCTCGGCGGTCGCCGCCATCCCGGGGGAGGGCAGCTTCGCGTTTTGCTCGAGCGGCACATGGTCGCTCGTGGGGGTTGAAACCGCAAAGCCCGTGCTGACGCAGGCCGTATATGAGGCGAACTTCTCCAACGAGGGCACGGTGCAGGGGGGCTTCCGCCCGCTCAAGAACATCATGGGGCTGTGGCTCGAGCAGGAATGCCGCCGCGAATGGGCCGGGGAGGGACTTTGCCTTTCGTGCGCGCAGATCATCGAACTTGCGGCGCGGGAAAAACCTTTTCGCTCGCTCATCGATCCGGACGACGCGCCGTTTTTCAACCCCGGGGAAATGCCCGGCAAAATCCGCGCCTACTGCGCGGCAACGGGCCAGCCTCAGCCGGAAACCGTCGGCCAATTCGCGCGCTGCATTTACGAAAGCCTCGCGCTCAAATATCTCGACGCGATCGAGGTTCTCGAACGCATCAAGGGCGAGCGGATCGCCGCGCTTCACATGGTGGGCGGCGGCATCCAAAACGGCCTAATCAACCAAATGACGGCGGACGCCATCGGTCGTCCCGTCGTGACCGGCCCCACCGAGGGCGCGTGCGCCGGAAATGCGCTCATGCAGGCGCAGGCGCTCGGCGACATCAAAAACATTCATGAGGCGCGCGAAGTCGTGCGGCGCTCGTTCCCGCTTGGGCGCTGGGAACCGCGCGAAAGCGGCGCGTGGCGGGATGCCTACGCGCGGCTCATCGGCTACAGGGAGGCAATGCGGCATGATTGATATGACCAAATGGGAGAAAGTGGCCCGCGAGCACGCCACGGTGCGCGCGCAAACCGGGGGCAGGCTTTCGGGCAAAATCGCGCTCGTCACCGGCGGCGCACAGGGCTTTGGGAGAGGCATCGCGCGGGCGCTTATCAACGAGGGCGCGTTCGTTTGCATCGCGGACCTCAACGGCCCGCTCGCCGCGCAAACGGCAAAGGCCCTCGGCGCGCGCGCTTTTGCGGTGGAGGCGGACGTTGCGGATGAGAAGAGCGTAAGCGACATGATCGCCGCCTGCGTGGCACGGTTTTGCGGGCTTGACCTATTCGTTTCAAACGCCGGCATCCTCAAGGCAGGTTCGCTCGACGAGATGGAAAAGCAGGATTTTGAGCGCGTCACAAGCATCAACTACACGGCCTATTTCACCTGCGTGAAATATGCAAGCCGCATCATGAAAGCGCAGCACGAGGCCGCGCCCGAGGCGTTTTACGACATCGTCGAAATCAACTCCAAATCGGGCCTTGCGGGCAGCGAGAAAAACTTCGCCTACGCAGGCGGCAAGTTCGGCGGCATCGGCCTTACGCAGAGCTTCGCGCTCGAGCTTGCGCCCTACAACATTAAGGTCAACGCCGTATGCCCGGGCAATTATTATGACGGGCCGCTGTGGAGCGACCCCGAGCGCGGCCTCTTTGTGCAATACCTGCGCGCGGGCAAGGTGCCGGGGGCGCAAAGCATCGAGGATGTGCGGGCGCACTACCTCAACAAATCCCTCATCCGGCGCGGCTGCACGCCCGAGGATGTCGCAAAGGCCGTGTTTTATGCCGTGGAACAAACATATGAAACCGGGCAGGCCATCCCGGTGACGGGGGGGCAGGTGATGCTTCGATGATCGCGGAAAAGCTCCTTTTTAAGCTCAACGCCCCCACGCGGGAGGAGCGCTTTGCGGCGCTGCGCACAGCGCTGCGCACGGCCTCGTTCCCGCCGGCCGACGAAAGGCTTATCAACAACCACATCCACACGACATTCTCCTTTTCGCCCTATTCGCCGGTTGCGGCGGTGTATTCCGCGCGCGCGGCGGGACTTTGCGCCTGCGGCATCGTCGACCACGATTCGATGGGCGGCGCATCCGAGTTCATTGAGGCGGGCAAGCTCCTTAAAATCCCCACGACAGTGGGCATCGAATGCCGCGTGAACATGGCGGGCACGCCCTTTGAAAATGCGCGCACGAATAACCCCGATCAGGCGGGCCTTAGCTACATGGTCCTCCATGGCGTGCCGCATGCGGCGATCCCGCGCATCCAGGGCTTTTTTGCGCCGCTTCGGGCACGCCGCAACGCGCGCAGCCGCGCGATGCTCGCGCGCATCAACGAAGAAATGAACCTTGCGCTCGACTTCGAGCGCGATGTGCTGCCCCTTTCCCAATACCACAGCGGCGGCACGGTGACCGAACGCCACCTGATGCAGGCGCTCGCGCGCACGCTCGCGCCCAACAACGGCCTATTTGCCGAATATGACCTCATCGCGCGGCTCAAGCGCGAGTGCGTGCCCAAAGTCTACATTCCCGCGGCGGAGGAATGTCCCTCGCTCGAGGAAATCGTGGCGCTTGCGCGCGAAACACGCGCCGTTTTGTGCTATGCTTATCTTGGTGATGTGAACGTTTCCGTCACCGGCGACAAGCGCGCGCAGCGCTTTGAGGATGCGCGCCTTGAAGAGCTTTTTGAAACGCTCGCCGCGCGGGGCGTGCGCGCGGTAACCTATATGCCGACCCGCAACAGTTCCGCGCAGCTCGCGCGCGTCGGCGCGCTGTGCGAGCGGCACGGCTTTTTGCAGGTGAGCGGCGAGGACATCAATTCGCCGCGGCAGAGCTTCATCATAGAAAAGCTGCGCGAGGAGCGTTTTTCGCACCTCATCAAAAGCACCTGGACCATCATCCAAAACGAACTGGAAACTTGAGGGAGGGATCGGGAAATTGAAAACCAAAGCCGTGCGCCTCTACGGCGCGAACGATTTAAGGCTCGAAACGTTTGAGCTCGGCCCCGTGGGGGCGGACGATGTCCTTTGCGAGGTCGTGTGCGACAGCTTGTGCATGTCCAGCTACAAAGAAACCGTGCAGGGCGCCGCGCACAAGCGCGTGCCAAAGGACGTGGCCGAAAACCCGATCATCATCGGCCACGAATTCTGCGGCAGGGTTTTGGAGGTCGGCGTCAATTGGCGGCACAAGTATAGCCCCGGCGACAAATTCGCCATACAACCCTCGCATTTTTACATGGGCGCGCTCGAAGCGCCCGGCTATTCCTACCCGCTTTGCGGGGGGGATGCGACATATGTAAAAATTCCCCGGGAAATTTTGCTTGCGGATTGCCTGCTGCCCTATGAGAGCGACGCGTTCTTCTTCGGGTCGCTCGCGGAGCCGATGAGCTGCATCGCGGGCGGCTTCCACGCGATGTACCACACCGCGTTTGGCAGCTACGAGCACAAAATGGGCATCGCCGAAAACGGCAGTCTCGCGCTGCTCGCCGCCGCGGGGCCGATGGGCCTCGGCGCGATCGACTATGCGCTGCACGGCGGCAAACGGCCGGGGCTTCTCGTCGTCACCGACATCGACGACGCGCGGCTCGCGCGCGCCGCGGCGATTTACCCCGAAGCGCACGCGGCGGCGCTTGGTGTGAAGCTTTGTTATATGAACACCGCAAAGTTCGAAAATCCCGCGGCCGCGCTCCTTGCGCTGACGGAGGGCCGCGGGTACGGCGACGTTCTCTGCTTTGCGCCGGTGCGCGCGCTCGTCGAGCAGGCGGGCGCAATCCTCGGGGAGGACGGCTGCCTCAACTTCTTTGCCGGCCCTTCGGATACGGCGTTCACCGCAAGCCTGAATTTTTACGGCGTCCACTATGCGGGCCACCATGTGATGGGCACTTCCGGCGGCAACACGAACGACATGCGCGAGGTGATCGCTTTGATGAACGCGGGCAGGATCAACCCCGCGGCGATGATCACCCACATCGGCGGCCTCGATTGCGTGGCGGAAACAACAAAGAACCTGCCGCGCATCCCGGGCGGCAAAAAGCTCATTTACACGCACCTTTCCCTGCCGCTTACAGCGCTTTTGGAGTTTGAAGAAAAGGGCAGGACGGACCCGCTCTTCCATGAGCTTCATCGCATCGTGCAATCGAACAACGGCCTTTGGTGCGCGGAGGCCGAGCGCTATCTGCTCGCCCATGTGGGAGGGGCGAAGTAATATGGCGACAGCCGTGCTTTTGCCCCGGCAGGGCCAATCGGTCGAGAGCTGCGTCATCGGAGCGTGGAAAAAAGCGCCGGGCGATGTTGTGAAAACAGGCGACATCCTCTTTAGCTATGAAACGGACAAGTCCGCGTTCGAAGAAGAAGCGAAGGTCGACGGCGTACTGCTCGCGGTGTTTTTCGGCGAGGGGGAGGACGTTCCCTGCCTGACGACGGTCGCGGTCATCGGCGAGCGGGGCGAGGATATCTCGTCCTTTGCGCCGCAAAGCTCTGCGCCCGAAGCCGAAAAGGAAAAGCAGCCCGCGAAGCCCGCCGCCGCCTTCGTGCAGGCTCCGGCGCGCGCGACGGGCATTTCCCCGCGCGCGCGCGCGGCGGCCGGGCGCATGAAGCTCGATGCGTCCGCCGCGCGCCCCACCGGCCCGCACGGGCGCATCCTCGAGCGGGATGTGCTGGCGCTTGCGGGCAGCCGCGCGGGCGGCCCCGCGCAGGAAATTGCAAACGAAGCGGAGCTTTCGGCTTTTTCTCCCGCGCCGGGCGGCTATCGCGATGAAAAAATGTCCTTTGCGCGGCGCATCATCGCCAAAAACATGTTTGAGAGCCTGCAAACCATGGCGCAGCTCACGCACACAACTTCGTTTGACGCAAGCGGAATCCTCGCCCTGCGCGCGCATCTCAAAGCTTTGGGAGACAGCCAAACCGCGCCCACCCTCAACGACATGGTGCTTTATGTCACGGCCCGCACGCTCAAAGCCTGCGCCTACATGAACGCGCATTGTCTCGGCGACAGCCTGCGTTTTTTCGAGCGCGTGCACCTCGGCGTGGCGGTCGACACACCGCGGGGCTTAATCGTGCCCACGCTCTTTAACGCCGATGAAAAGAGCCTTTTTGAAATTGCCGCCGAAACCCGCGCTTTGGCGCTTGCGGCGCGCGCTGGCAACATTTCGCCCGACCTTTTAAAAGGCGGCACGTTCACCGTATCAAACCTCGGGGCCTATGGGATCGAGCAATTTACGCCCGTCATCAACCCGCCGCAGGTCGCGATCCTCGGCGTTTGCTGCACCGCCGAGCGCGTGCGAACTTCGGGCGGCAAGCTCGAAACATACCCGGCGATGGGCCTTTCCCTCACCTATGACCACCGCGCGGTGGACGGCGCGCCGGCATCAGCGTTTTTGCAGCAGCTCGCCCGCGCGCTCGCGGATTTCAACACGCTGCCTTCGCAATCATCATAAGGAGGATTGAACATGCTCTATGATCTCATCGTGCTGGGCGGCGGCCCGGCGGGGTACCGCGGCGCGGAATGCGCAGGAAAAGCAGGCCTTAGCGTGCTAATCATCGAGGAGCGCTCGCTTGGCGGCGTATGCCTCAACGAGGGCTGCATCCCCACAAAAACATTGCTCTATTCGGCCAAACTCTACGACGGCGCGGCACGCGGCGAAAAATACGGCGTGACGGCCGAGGGGCTCGCCCTCGCGCACGCAAAGGTCGTCGCCCGCAAGGATAAGGTCGTCAAAACCCTCGTCGCCGGCGTTCGCGCGGCGATGAAGGCCGCGGGCGTGACGGTTGTCGCCGGGCGCGGCATCATCCGCGCGAAAACCGAGTTTGGCTATACGGTGGAGGCAAACGGCGAAACCTATGAAGGAAAGCGGCTTCTCATCGCCACCGGCTCCTCCTCCGCCGTTCCCCCGATCCCCGGGCTTCGGGAGGCGCTGGAGTCGGGTTTCGCGCTCACCAACCGCGAGGCGCTCGCGCTTGAGGATGTGCCAAAAAAGCTCACGGTCATCGGAGGCGGCGTAATCGGCCTTGAGCTTGCAAGTTATTTCAACACCGCGGGCAGCGAGGTGACCATCGTCGAGATGCTCGGCCACATTGCCGGCGAAAACGACGCGGATCTCGTGAAGATCTTGCAGAAAAACTACGAAAAGCGCGGCGTCACGTTTTTGCTCGCGGCCAAGGTCACCCGGATCACAGAAAACGCCGTGCACTACGAAAAGGACGGCGTCGCGGCGCAGCTCCCCGCCGACCGCGTGCTCCTCTCGATCGGCAGGCGGCCGAACAGCGCGGACATCGGGCTGGACGCAATCGGCGTGATGACCGAGCGCGGCGCGGTTGTGACCGACGCGCAGATGAAGACCAACCGGCCCGAAGTTTACGCCGCGGGCGATGTGAACGGCAAGTCGATGCTCGCGCACACGGCCTACCGCGAGGCGGAGGTGGCCGTGAACAACATGCTTGGGCAAAAGGACACAATGCGCTACGAGGCAATTCCTGCGGTGCTTTACACGAACCCCGAGCTTGCCTCGGTGGGCCTCACCGAAGCGCACGCAAAAGAGAAGGGCGTTGCGGTGCAGGTCGTGACGCTCCCCATGCGCTTTTCCGGGCGCTACCTTGCCGAAAACGAAGGCGGCGACGGGCAGATGAAACTCATCGTCGACGCGCAGACCCGCGCGGTGCTCGGCGTGCAGGCGCTTTCGAACTACGCGAGCGAATTCATCGCCGCCTGCGCGGCGTTCGTTGAGCTTTCGCTCACCGTTGAAGAAGTGAAAAGAATCGTTTTCCCGCACCCCACGGTCGCCGAGATCGTGCGCGAAGCGGCATTCCATATGCAATGAGGCGAAAAAAACGTGAGTAAACAACTGACGATCGACCCCTTGGGGATGCGCAAACCCGGCGCGCTTGCCGTGCCCGAAATCCCCGTCAACACCTACCAGAAAACGGTGAAGGACGAACTGCAAAACTTCACCAAAGCAGAGCTTTTGAACATCTACCGCGACATGCGCTACATCCGCGCGTTCGAGGAGATGCTCAACCTCATTAAAACCACGGGGGGCTACCGCGGCGTCGCTTATGAGCACCCCGGCCCCGCGCACCTTGGCATCGGCCAGGAAGCGGCGTATGTGGGCGCGGCCTACTGCCTCACGCTCGATGATTTTACCTTCGGCTCACACAGGAGCCACGGCGAGATACTCGCCAAGGGCCTGCGCACGATCGAAACGCTCGAGGAGAGCGCGCTCGAAGCGATTTTTGAGAACTTCTTCGAGGGCAAAACATACCGCGCCGCCAAAGAAGAGGGCAAGAGCACGCGCGAAAACGGCGTGAACTTCTTGCTCTACGGCATGATGTGCGAGATCTTCGCGCGCGAAAACGGCTTCAACAAGGGCCTTGGCGGCTCGATGCACGCGTTTTTTACGCCCTTTGGCATTTATCCGAACAACGCCATCGTGGGCGGCAGCGGCTCCATCGCGCCGGGCGCCGCGCTCTATAAGCTCATCAACAAAAAGCCGGGCGTCGTCATCTGCAACATCGGCGACGGTTCTTTGGCCTGCGGCCCCGTGTGGGAGGGGCTCATGATCTCCGCCATGGACCAGGTGCGCACGCTCTGGGGCGAGCACGGCGGCGGCATGCCCCTCTTGTTCCACATCAACAACAATTTTTACGGCATGGGCGGGCAAACGCGCGGCGAAACCATGGGGTACGACATGTGCGCGCGCGTGGCGGCGGGCGTTTCCCCCAACGCTTTGCACGCGGAGCGCGTGGACGGCTACAATCCGCTCGCCGTGATCGATGCTTACCGGCGCAAGCTGCCGCTTGCAAAAGCCCAAGGCCCGGTGTTCCTCGATGTGGTAACCTACCGCATCAGCGGCCACAGCCCGTCGGATGCTTCGACCTACCGCACCAAAGAAGAGATCGCCGCATGGGCGGAGCAGGACTCGATTTTGGCCTTCGGGCGCGAGCTCATCGAGGCGGGCGTGGCCTTGCAGGAGGAGCTTGACGCGATTTTGGAAAAGGTCGAGGCGGACGTGCTGCGCAACCTCAGGCTTGCGGTGGACGACGCCGTTTCGCCCCGCCTCGACATTTTGGGGAACGCGCCCGAAGGCATCGCCGACCTTATGTTTTCAAACCAAACCGTGCGCGCGTTCGATGAAAAAAGAAAGCCCGACGTGCTTTTGCCCTACGACGAATGCCCGCGCGCGCAGCAGCTCTCAAAAAAACTGCGCTTCGGCCTCGACGGGGACGGCAAGCCCGTTTCGAAAAACAGGGTCTATCAGCTTCGCGACGCGATCGCCGAGCCCATCCTCAAAAAGTTTTACGAAGACCCCACGCTCATCTGCTTTGGCGAGGACGTGCGCGATTGGGGCGGCGCGTTCGCCGTTTACCGCGGCATGACCGAAGCCATCCCCTACCACCGCCTGTTCAATACGCCCATCGCGGAGGCGGGCATCGCGGGCGCGGCGGTCGGCTACGCGATGAGCGGCGGCCGGGCCGTGGCGGAAATCATGTACTGCGATTTTGTCGGCCGCGCGGGGGATGAAATTTTCAACCAGCTCTCCAAATGGCAGGCGATGAGCGCGGGCATGCTTAAAATGCCGGCGGTGCTTCGCATGAGTGTGGGCAGCAAATACGGCGCGCAGCACTCGCAGGACTGGTCGGCGCTCCTCACGCACATTCCGGGCCTTAAGGTGGTGTTCCCGGCGACCCCCTATGATGCAAAGGGACTGATGCAAACGGCCCTCAACGGCACGGACCCCGTCGTCTTCCTCGAGAGCCAGCGCATTTACGATGTGGGCGAAGTTTATTTTCAAGGCGGCGTGCCCGAGGAAGAATACGAAATTCCCCTCGGCGAGCCGGATGTCAAGCGGGAGGGCAGGGATGTGACCATCCTCTCCATCGGCGCGGCGCTCTACCGCGCGGCGGAGGCTTGCGACAGGCTGCAGCAACAATACGGCGTCGGCGCGGAGCTCATCGACGCGCGCAGCCTTGTGCCGTTCAACTACGAAAAGGTTGTGGAGAGCGTTAAAAAAACGGGCCGCATCGTCATCGTGGGCGACGCATGCGAACGCAACAGCTTCATGCGAAACCTCGCGAGCAACATCGCCGAGCTTTGTTTTGATGAGCTTGACGCACCGCCGGTCGTCGTCGGCGCGAAAAACTGGATCACCCCGGCGCACGAACTCGAAGAGGCGTTCTTCCCGCAGCCCCATTGGATTGTGGACGCGATCCACGAGCGCCTGTTGCCGCTCCCGGGCCACACCTGCCGCCACAATTTCACGAAACTCGAACAATTGAGGGAGAACCGGCGCGGCGTATAGGCCCGCGCCGAACCCGCCGCATGCGACGCGGCGACGGATACGCCGCTGCAAAAAACAAGGAGGTTGTGATGATGAACAACACGATGCCGAGAATCCCCCGCGAGGAATACCCGCTGCGTTGGCAGAAGGTGCAGGAAGTGCTCCTTCGCGAGAACCTCGACATGCTGCTCGTCTATGCCGACGACCGGCACACTTACGGCGCGGCTTACGCGCGCTATTATGCGGACGTTCCGGTGTGCTTCGAGCCGGTGCTGCTGCTCTTCACCCCGGGCGAAGATCCCAAGCTCCTCGTCGGCCCCGAAACCATCGGCTATGCCCTCGAGGTGGGCACGATCCGCGATGTGCTGGTGCTCAAGGAGTTCGCCGCCGAGCATGAGGATTACCCGTTCAACGAATTGATTCCGCTTAAACAGATCGTCGCCGGGCACGACATCAGGCGGCTTGGCCTTGGCGGCTATCCGCTCATGGGCGCGGAGGTTTACGAGGCGATCCGCGCGGCGTTCCCCGATGCGCAGCTCGTGAAGATGGACCCTATTTTGGAGCCGATGCGCGGCGTGAAATCGCCGGCGGAACTCGAAGTGATCCGTTATGCCTACAAGCTTGCAAACCTTGGCATGGAAGCCGCCGTACAGGCGATACGCCCCGGGGTGAGCGAGCGCGAGATCGCCGCCGAAGCGGAATACGCCATGCGAAAAGCGGGCAGCGAGGGCACGGGCATCGACACGATTATCTGCTGCGGCCCCAACAGCCACCATGTGCTCGGCCGCACAACCCTGCGCAAAGTCGCCGAGAACGACGTGGTCGTCATCACCGTGGCGCCGCGCTACGAGGGCTACCACGGCGCATGCGCGCGCACGGTGATCGTGGGCGACCCCGGCAAGCGCGTTGTCGATTCCATTAAGGCCGAAGTCCGCGCGCAGAACGTTTGCGCCGAGAACCTCATCGCGGGCAGAGTCGGCAGCGAAGTGGAGGCGATGGGCCGCGCGGTCATGGCCGAAGCGGGCTTTGGCGAAAACTTCCTCTATTCGGGCATGCACAGCGTGGGCGTGATCGAATTCGAGCCGCCGATCCTCGGGCCTTCGAGCAAAACGGTGATTGAAAACAACATGGTGATCTCCATCGACATCCCGCTTTTTGAGGCGGATATCTCCGGTTCGCGCACCGAGGACGGCTATGTGATCGTCGAGGGCAAACCGGAACGGCTGACCACCGCGCCGCAGCTCATTTTCAAATAAGCGGCGGGAAAACCCAAAAAACATGGCCCCGGAACGTTTGTCCCGGGGCTTTTGATTGGCGCGCCGCCGTTTATTGCGTTGGGGAGCCGCCGTGCGAGTCGAACCAATTTGTGATCTCACGCAACCGCCGCATGCGGTTGACCGGCTTGCCCGAGCGGGAAAGGTCGTGGTTCTCGCCGTGGAAAAGGCAAAGGCGCGATTCGACGCCATGGTATTTCATGGCGGTGAGCATTTGCAGCGCGTCTGCCATGCAGCAGTGCATATCGAGGTCCGAATGGATCAGCAGCAGCGGGGTGCGCACGCGGTCGGCGTATTTGAGCGGCGAGCGGTCCCACAAAAATGCGGCGTCGCTCCATGGGGTTGCGAGGTGGTCGTGCTCGGCCTCGCAAAAGCTGATGTCGGACAGGCAAAAATCGCTGAGCCAGTTTGAAATGCCGCGCTGCGCCGCCGCCGCGCGGAACATAT
>CAZJIS010000004.1:42419-46937 GCA_964546125.1 uncultured Clostridium sp. | reverse complement strand
GTTGGGGCTCCGCCCCAAGCCCCGCTTAGGGCCACAGGCCCTAAGAACCCTTTGGCGGGGGAGGGAGAACGGGGGAGCGGGGAGAACAGGAGAACGTTGGGGCTCCGCCCCAAACCCCGCTTAGGGCCACAAGCCCTAAGAACCCTTTGACGGGGGTGCGGGCCGAAGCTCCCGCAAGCTTTCATAGAAAACGGCCCCCGCTTTTTCAAGCGGAGGCCGCGGTATGTTTTCGCGTTGCCGCTCAGTTCATGAACAGCGCGATGTCATCCTCCACGCTGCCGATGCCGGCGATGCCGAAGGTTTCGACCAGCACTTTGGCGACATTGGGCGAGAGGAAGCTCGGGAGCGTCGGCCCGAGGTGGATGTTCTTCACGCCGAGGTAGAGAAGCGCAAGCAGCACGATCACGGCCTTTTGCTCATACCACGCGATGTTGAACGCGAGCGGCAGGTCGTTGATATCGGCGAGGCCGAACGCTTCCTTGAGTTGCAGCGCGATGAGCGCGAGCGAGTAGGAGTCGTTGCACTGGCCCGCATCGAGCACGCGGGGGATACCGCCGATGTCGCCGAGGTTGAGCTTGTTGTAGCGGTATTTCGCGCAGCCCGCGGTGAGGATAACCGTGTCGCCGGGAAGTTGCTTCGCAAATTCCGTATAATAGTCGCGGCTCTTCATGCGCCCGTCGCAGCCGGCCATAACGAAAAACTTTTTGATCGCGCCGGCCTTCACGGCGTCAACTACCTTGTCGGCGAGGGCCGCCACCTGGTCGTGCGCAAAGCCGCCTACGATCGCGCCGGTTTCAATCTCCTCGGGCGCGGGCAGGGTCTTGGCGAGCGCAATAATCTGTGAAAAATCTTTTTTGCCGTTTTCACCCGCTTCGATGTGGCGGCAGCCGGGGAAGCCCGCGGCGTTGGTGGTGAAGATGCGGGCGAGGACTTCCTCGCTGCGCGGCGGCACAATGCAGTTGGTCGTAAACAGGATCGGCCCGCGGAAGGACTCGAACTCCGTCACCTGCTTCCACCACGCGTTGCCATAGTTGCCCGCGAAGTTGTCATATTTTTTAAACGCCGGGTAGTAATGCGCCGGCAGCATTTCGCCGTGGGTGTAAACATCCACGCCCGTGCCCTTGGTCTGCTCGAGCAGCTGCTCAAGGTCCGTCAGGTCGTGGCCGGAAATGAGGATGGCCGGGTTCTTGCGCACACCGATGTTCACGCTCGTGATCTCGGGCTTGCCGTAGCGCGAGGTGTTCGCTTCATCGAGCAAAGCCATCGCTTTGACGCCGTATTCGCCGGTTTTAAGCGTGAGGGCGACGAGCGCGTCCGCGCCGAGCGTGTCGTCGAGCAGCGCCGCGAGGGCTTCATAAACGAACGCGTAGATATCAGGGTTCTCAAGGCCGATGTTGTACGCATGTTCGGCGTAGGCCGCAAGGCCCTTGAGGCCGTAGGCAATGAGCTCGCGAAGCGAGCGCACATCCTCGTTTTCGGTCGCGAGCACGCCGACCTCCGCCGCTTTTTCAAGCATGGCGGCACGGCCGCGCACAGTGAAGGCCGCGGCGTCGGTGAGGTCCGCAACGCCCGCTACGGCCGCGATACGGTCGCGCAGCGCAAGCATTTTTTCAACCTGCGCGGCAAGGGCGTCTTCATCGAAGTTGGCGTTGGTGATGGTCATGAAAAGGCTCGTGAGCGTTTCATGGTTCACTTCGCCAAGGGCCGCGGCCGGGAGCTTGCCTTTAACGACCAGCTCGCCGATTCCCTTGAGGGTGTAGATCAACAGATCCTGCAGCTTGGCGACTTCTTCGTTTTTGCCGCATACGCCGCGGACGGTGCAGCCGCGGCCGCCGGCCGCTTCCTGGCACTGGTAACAGAACATGCTCATGGTTGGGTTCTTTCTCCTGTTCCTAATTTGATTTAATTTGAGGTTACGCGCGGGGAGCGGGCGCCTTGACGACGATCAGCTCCAGCGTTTCATCATGCATATTGTTGGCGCGCATCGAAATGCCCTCGGGGATCTTCACCAGCGTGCCGGCCGGGTATTCATGCACTTCCTGCTCGGCTAAACCCAGCGAGAGCCTGCCGCGCACTACCGTCATGTAGACGGTCGCGTTGGTGTTGTGCGGGGGAAGCCCCTCGCCCGCAGGCAGAATCATGTGCATGTAGTGGATGCTCTCCTCGAGCAAGACCCGTTCGATGGTCTTTGTTTCGCCTTGCGCGAGCCGGAATTCCTTTTCAATCATGTTCGTGCGCCTCCTGTTTAATTAATCTAAAATTTGGCCGTCGGTCGCGATCGTCACGACCTGCCAGGGGATGAACTTGCCGCTTGCCTGCAACGCGCGCTTGACCGCGTGCTCGAGGCCGCCGCAGCAGGGAACTTCCATGCGAACGACCGTCAAGCTCCTGATGCTGTTGCGCGCGAGGATGGCGGTGAGCTTCTCGGCATAATCCACATCGTCGAGCTTCGGGCAGCCGATGAGCGTCACCCTGTTTTTCATGAATCTATTGTGAAAATCGCCCCGCGCATAAGCCGTGCAGTCCGCGGCGACAAGCAGGTGCGCCCCGTCGAAATACGGTGCGTTCACCGGCGCGAGCTGAATCTGCACCGGCCACTGCATGAGGCGGTTCTGGACCGGCGCGCTTTCCTCGGCGGCCGTTTCGCGCACGGGCCGCGCCGCGCGGTTGAGCGCGCGCGCCTGCGCGCCCGGGCAGCCGCAGGGCAGCTTTTCGGGCATTTTATCGCCGCCTGCCGCCTGCTCTTTCTTCAGCTTGTTCGTTTCCACCGCGGCAAAATCATAAGCGGGCGCCTCGCGCGTTTCAAACGTGATCGCGCCCGTCGGGCACGCGGGCAGGCAGTCGCCGAGCCCGTCGCAATAATCTTCGCGATCAAGCTTTGCTTTGCCATCCGCCATGACGATCGCGCCCTCGTGGCAGGCGGCGGCGCAAAGACCGCAGCCGTTACACAATTCCTGATCTATTTTTATGATCTTTCTGAGCACTTTTCGCACTCCTCCTCGTGTTTGTTGACTTTTGTGCCTTCAGTATACTATGATAACAGCACAAAGTCGGTTGAAATTTCAACGGATTGGAGGTTTTGTTGCAGTATATGAATCCTTTTTTGGAAATCTTAAAAAAAGTCGAGCTTTTTGCCGGCATGGATGATTCCGAGATCCGCGCGATGCTCTCCTGCCTTGCCGCGCGGCATGAATCTGTGGAAAAGCGGCGCCTCATCCTTGGGAGCGGCAGCGAAGTCAGAGAGTTCGGCATCGTGCTCGCGGGCGAGGTGCAGGTCTATCAGGAAGATTTCTACGGTAACCGCAGCATTTTTGATAACATCGGCCCGGGCCACCTGTTCGCCGAATCCTTTGCCTGCGCGCGGCACGGGCAGCTCCCGGTGAGCGTCGTCGCCACGCAGGATTGCGAACTGCTCTTCATCGACTGCGTGCGCCTTGCGACCCCCTGCGCCTATGCGTGCGGCTTCCACGCAACGCTCATTCGTAACCTTTTGAACATCATCGCCCGCAAAAACATTGCGCTCACGCAGCGCATCGAATTCACCGCCAAACGCACCACGCGCGAAAAACTGCTCGCCTATCTCTCGGCCCAGGCGCGGCAGGCGGGCTCCTCCGCCTTCTCCATCTCGTTCGATCGGCAGGAACTTGCCGATTACCTGTGCGTTGAGCGCAGCGGCCTTTCGGCAGCACTTTCCGCGCTTCGCGCCGAGGGCGCGCTGCGCTACCGCAAAAATCAGTTCGAGTTGTTGTAGAAGGCAGCAGCCGGGGTTTGCCCCCGTGCCCCGCCAAAAGGTCACAGGCCCTTTGGAATTCTCTTTTTGCCGTTTAATAGCGCGGGGGCCGGTTTTACATCGGCCTCCGCGCGGTATTTTCCACAACTTGGGCGCCCGGGGCGGGGGCCTAACGTTCGCATTGCCCTTTCCGTATAAACTCCACAAACGCGTCCGCCTGCCGGGCAAGGTATTTGGCGCTCGAGGTGAGGGCGAGGCGGCCGTTTTCATCGAGCTGCTGCGCGGCGTTGGGGATGATGAGGCGCGGCGCGTTCATGACGCGCATGTTGAATAGGCTTATGAGCATCACAAGCTGATCCTGCGCGGTGACGGTCCCGCCGCCGCCTATTGAAATGCCGCTGATGGCGGCGGGCTTGCCGGCAAGCACCTGAGGCTCGGTGTCGCTCGCCGGGCGCGAGAGCCAGTCGAGCAGGTTTTTGAGCACGCCGGGGAACGAGTGGTTATATTCGGGCGTGAAGAACCAAAGGCCGTCCGCCTTTTTGACTGCTTCGCGCACGCGGGCGACGGGCTCGGGCGCGGGGAATTCAATATCCTGATTCATGAAGGGCAAATCCGCATACTCGAGCAGCGTGAATTCGGCGCGTTCGCCCAGGACGGCCTTGGCGAGCAGCGCGAGCTGGCGGTTGTAGGAATCCCTTCGCAAACTCCCGATAATGGCGCAAATTTTCATGGTGGAAACCTCCTTGATGGAAGCGTACGCTTCTTTTTTAGAGTATAACAAACAGGCG
>CAZJIS010000004.1:27459-42319 GCA_964546125.1 uncultured Clostridium sp. | reverse complement strand
GGAAACCTCCTTGATGGAAGCGTACGCTTCTTTTTTAGAGTATAACAAACAGGCGCGGGACAATACAACGGCAATCGGCGCGGCTGGATGGAAAAAAACGCGCGCACATACAATGCCACCCTCCCGGAGACAATAACGGAAACGACGGGTGGAGTGCGCATGAGAAACGATGTAAACAACCGGCAAATGGTTTTTATACTTATAATCACGATGACGGCGATCACGACCGTCAACCTGCCGCAGACCATGGCGATCAACGCGGGCACGGGCGGCTGGATTACGCTGCTGCTCTCCTCGATTCCCTACGCGTTCGGGACGCTGATGATCGTGTCGCTCAACAAAAAGCATCAAGGCGCGGTGCTTTTCGATTACAGCAAGGGGCTCATAGGGCAGGCGGGCGCCTATGTGCTCGCTGCTTTCTATATGATTTATTTCCTCTCGATCTCCACTTATTTGTGCGCGGGCATGTCAAATGTGCTGGCGAGCAACTTCTTCGCGCACACGCCGCGCTGGGCGATGGTGCTCATTAGCCTGCCGTTTTACAGCTACGCCGCCTATAAGGGTATCACAAGCGTGGGGAGGCTGTGCGAGATCTACGGCCTGTTTTATATCGTTGTAATCGGCTTTGCCTTTATTCTCATGTTCATCCAGGGGGATGTGAACCGCATTCTCCCGCTCTTTGTCAAGGAGGATGTGGGGTCTTACCTTAAGGCGATGCGGTCGACGATCCCATCTTTTTTGGGCGTTGAAGTGCTCACGCTCATCCCCATCGCCGCAAAGGGCAGGAAGAAGGCGCCGTGGGCCGCTTTTTTGGCCGTCATCGGCGTGGGGCTGTTCTTCATCATGAATGTGGAGAGCTGCATCATGATGAACGGCCTCAATGAAATTAAAAACCAAAACAACGCGCTGATCGCCGTGATCCGGCAGATTCAGATTCCTGTGCTGAGCTTTTTTGAGCGCATGGATTTCATTTACCTGACGGTCGGCTTCATGGGTTTGTTTGCGGCAAAGACCATCGCCATGCTCGGGGCGGTGGAGTATGGCTGCAAGCTCTTTGCAAAAGCAAACCGCCTATGGGTGGTCATCGCGGCCGCGTCTATCGTTTTTCTGGCGGATCTTGTGCTGTATAGGGTGCAAGACTTCGGGCGCGTCTATGAACCGGTTTTCCTCTATGCCGGCAACACCGCGGCGCTTTTTGTGCCGGCGCTGCTCAACATTTTAACGAAGGTGAAACGCAATGCAGCATCGGCGGCTTAAACTGATTTTGCTCGCTTTATCCATGGGAATTGCGCTTTTTGCGGCTTCGGGCTGCTGGGATGCGCTGGATATTGAGGAGCGCAACATCGCGACCCTCGTCATTATAGACAGGAACGACGAGGGCTATGTTTTCTATGTGGAATATGCCGTGAACACCGCGAGCGCCTCAGGCGGCACAGCCGGCGGCAAACATGCGTATGCGTTTAATACCGGCAAGGGAGAAACGCTCGCTATCGCGCGGGAGAACCTCGAAACAAAAGCGCAAAAACCCACGTATTTGGGTGCGGTGAGCGCGGTGGTGCTGACGGAGCGCATGGCGCGCGCGGGCATTGAGGAATATATGTTTAGGATGCGGGAGGTCAACGATTACCGCAAAATTGTGGATATCTTCATCACGGGCGAAGAGCCGGAAGCTTTTATCAAATTGGGGCAAGGCGAAAAATGCGTGGGCAAGATGGTGGGATATACGATGGCCAACCTTGTCAACAACGACCGAATCTGCGACATCGCGCATCTTTCGGATGTGCTCGAGAACATCACGGGCATGGGCGGGTGCTTTTTGCTGCCAAACATCAACCTCGGCGGGGGTGAGGTGCAGATTTCGGGCTTTTCGGTGCTCCATACGGCGCGCTGCATCGGCGACATTCCCTGGGCGGAGTGCCGCGGCATCAATTTCCTCAGCATGAAAGATGCCAAGTTGTATTATACGATCCCCATCGGGCAGGAAACCGCCACATTCAAACTAAGCATGAAAAAGAAAAAGATCACGCCGTCCTATGAGCAGGAGAAAGTCTCCTTTTTGATCGAGGAGAGCTTCGAGGCGGAGCTTGCCTATACATCCGTCGAGCTCAGGTTTTACGAGCAGGATGAAGCGATTCTTCGGCAGGAGCTTGAGGATAGCATCGCGGATGATATCCTCGCCGCCGTCGAGACCTCCCAGCGGACATTCCGCTGCGATTATCTGCATTTTAGCACGTTCTTTCGCATTGCCTATCCGATGGAGCACCGCCTGATCGACTGGCCCAAGGTGTTCCCGGATGCGGAAATCGCCGTGCGGGTTAATGCGAACGTCGATATGACCGGCAGGTATGACTTCATCCCGCTGACCGAATTTTGAAAGGAGCGCCTATGGGAACCATGCGGCACGACCATCAGGAACTGGTCGAATCCCTTAAAAGAAAAAACACCGATTTTACGGCGCGCGAGTTTAGCGCGGGCGGCAGCATGCTGTGGCTTATATACATCCGCCAGCTCGTCGATGCCGCAGCCCTTTCGCAGTTCGTGGCCGAGCCCGTGATCGATCATTTGAGCCGCTCGCTCGCGCGGCCGCGCGCGCAGCGGCTTGCGCAGAGCGTCATCACCGCCCTGGAATGCAACGTAGGGCAGGATATGGACGCTTTGGAGACCGTCATCCTACAGGGCATGACGGTGCTGCTGCTCGATTGCGACGAGAGCTACCTCATCATCAACGCCAAAAAGGTCGAGCACCGCAGCATCCACACGCCGGATTTTGCCTATTCCATCCTCGGCCCCAAGGACTGCTTCGTCGAAAACCTCGATATGAACCTCTCTCTAATCCGTTACCGGCTTAAGGACCCCAACCTTAAGATAGATATGTTCGAGCTTGGCAAGCGAACGAAAACGAACTTCGCGGTCCTCTACCTTGCCGATGTCGCGGATGAGGAGATGATCGCCACCGTTGAGGCGCGCCTGAGGAGCATCGACACCGACGCGATCTGGGGCACGGGCGATGTGCCGAGCTTTTTGAGCAATTCGCGCTACTGTCTGTTTGAGCAGCATCGGGTCACGGAGCGTTCGGATACTGCGTGCGAGGCCCTCACGGAGGGTAAGGCCGTGCTGCTCGGCGATGGCGGGCACATCGCCCTCATCGCCCCGAGGACGTTCAGCGAGTCGTTCTTTTCGGAAGACGACCGCTACGGCAACCGTTTTTTCGGGCTATTCTCGGGCATCCTGCGCTATATCGCGGTTCTTATCACGCTCTGTTCGACCGCGCTTTATGTGGCGCTCGTTTCCTATCACCCCGACGCGCTGCCCGGCGATTATGTGATTTTGCTCGCCAACATGCGCCAGAGCGTACTTTTTTCGGCGACGGTCGAGGTGTTGATCGTCGAATTCCTTTTGGAAGTCGTGCGCGAGGCGCTGCTGCGCGTGCCGACAAAAATCGGCACGGCCATCGGTATTGTGGGCGCAATCGTCATCGGCAATGCAGCGACGAGCGCCGGCATCTTCGATTCGCTCGTGCTCATCCTCGTTGCGGCTTCGCTGCTCTCCTCGTTTGCAATGCCAGATTATTTTTCAATGAACCCATTCCGCATCCTTAAGTTTTTCGTTATCGCCATGACGGGCATTTTGGGCTTTTACGGCTTTGTGCTCGCGTTAAGCCTCATTTTGACGAACCTCGTGTCGATCGATAGCTTCGGCACCCCGTTCTTCGCGCCGTTTGCGCCATTCGGGCCGTATGACACCAAGCGGGCGTTCATCTTCAGCCGCAGCACCACCGCGCTGCGCATGCAGTACATGCGCACCAAGGACGATACGCGCAGCCCCTACGCCCACAACCGCATGAAGCGCTCCGATCCGGACGGGGGAGACAAGAACAAATAACCAAAAACGCCGCATAACATAAATAAAACATCCGCCTGCTGATGTGGGCGGATGGCCTTTTGCGCTTGACATAAAGTCGCGTGCATGATAAATTAAATTCAATCATACTTCAAGTATGAGGTGAATATTTTTCTTACTATATCCATTATACCGCATTTGGGCGGGTCTGTCAACAGGCGCGTTTTGATGGAAGAAAGGGAGGGCGCGGGCATGAACGAGCGGGAATGGGAATTGGAGCGCGCATGGCTTGCCCAGGTGCTTGGAGAGGCGCAAAGGCAGCATATTGAAAATGAACAGGGAGATGAGCGGCTGCGCGCGGACGCGCTCGAAAACCGCCGCGCGTTCTGGGAGGAGGTCGGCCCGGTTTCCGGCGGCGGGGAGATCGACCAGCTCGTTGATTTCATGCAGCACATCGATCTTATGAAGCGCGACCTGCGCGACCAGAGCGAGCGCCGCAGGACGCGCATCAAGCTTGAGCGCATGCTCGATTCGCCCTATTTCGGGCGCATCGATTTCAAGCGCGCGCAGGGGGATGCGGCAAAGCCTTTATACATCGGCCTTTCCAATTTGCTCGACGCGCGCTACCGGCTGCTCGTGTGCGACTGGCGCGCGCCCGCCGCGGGCATGTTCTATGATTTTGAGATCGGCCCCGCCTCCTATGTTTGCCCCAACGGCACCGTCGCGGGGGAACTGACGGGCAAGCGCCAATATAAGATCAGCCGCGGCAAAATCGAATATATGTTCGACAGCGCCCTCAAGATAGACGATGAGATGCTCCAGCAGATGCTCGCTCAAAACAGGGGCGAGCGGATGAAAAACATCGTCACCTCTATCCAGCGCGAGCAGAACCGCGCCATTCGCAACGAAGATTACCGGCATTTGATCGTGCGCGGCCCCGCGGGCAGCGGCAAGACCTCCATCGCGCTGCACCGGGCGGCCTACCTTCTTTACCGCTACCGCGATAAGCTCACCGCGCGCAACATCATCATCTTTTCGCCCAACCGCATCTTTAACGAATACATTTCGGGCGTGCTGCCGGAGCTTGGCGAGGAGGACATCGTGCGCACCACCTTTGGGGAATACGCCAAAAGCGCGCTGCCGCCCGGCTTTCAAATAGAAAGCGCGGCGCAGATGATGGAGCGCATTTTCACGGCCGGAGATTCTCCTTATGGGCGGGGGCGCGCCGCCGGCATGCGCATCAAAGCCTCGGAGGCGTTCATGCGCCAACTCGAGCGCTTCGCGCAGGATTTTGCCGGGCAGGAACGGGATTTTCCCGCGCTTTCGTTCAAGGGAAAAACGCTTTTCACAAAGGAGGAACTTCGCGCGCTCTTTGTTGAGGAATACGGCGCGTTCCCCCTAAGGCGGCGGCTTGAGAAGCTGGGCGCGTATATCCTTGCGCGCCTGGAAACGCAGGAGGCTTCCTATGCGCATGCGCTCGCCCGCGAGCTTCGCGCCAAGCATCCGCATGAGGGCAAGGCTTCGCTTCTGCGGCGCGCCAAGGCCGCCGCCGCGCGGGAGGGGGCCGAAACGCGCGCCCGCGCGCCCGAGATTGCGGCGTTCGATTTGATCGATGTTTACCGGCGCTTCCTCGCGGGGCTTGAGGGCTTCGGGGAAGAGTTTTTGCAGGTGCGGCGGGATACGCTTGAAAACCTCGCCGCGGGGTATTTGGCCTATGAGGATCAGGCGCCGCTCATTTACCTTGGCGGCGTGCTTGGCGGGTGGCCGAAAACCGGCGACATCCGCTTCGTGATCGTCGACGAGGCGCAGGACTACACGCCGCTGCAATCGAAAATTTTGTGTGAGCTGTTCGCGGGCGCGAGCATTACCGTGCTGGGAGACCCTGCGCAGGCGACCAATCCCTATATGAACGCGGGTGATTTCGGCGCGTTCGCACGCATATTCTCCGGGGAGAGCACCCTTGAGGTGCGGCTCAACAAGAGCTACCGCGCCACGCGGGAGATTGCGGCGTTCACAAAGCGCCTTGTCGGCGAGGCCGAACGGGGCGAGCCGTTCGGGCGGCACGGCGAAAAGCCGGAGATCAACGGTTTCCCCGATCGGCGCGCGATGCGCCGCGCAATCATGCGGGATGCGCAGGCACTCGTTAAAAAAGGCTTCCAAAGCGTTGCGGTCCTCACGCGCACGGCGCGGGAGGCGGGCGAGCTTGCGGAAGTTATGAAAGGCAAAGCTACGGCCATTTTGCGCGAGGAGGATGAGTATGCATCGGGCCTTGTCGTGATGCCCGCCTACTTAGCAAAGGGCCTTGAGTTCGACGCGGTGCTTCTTTATGAGGCGGGCGGCGGCAACTATGCCCGCGAGGAGGAGCGGCTTTTGCTCTACACCGCCTGCACGCGTGCGCTGCATGTGCTGCGCTTGTATCACACGGGCGCGCTCACACCGCTTTTAGATGAAAAATGATTTTTATTTTCGCTTAAAACCGCCCGGCGATGCGGCGCAAGGTTGACAATCCCGGACCGCGTGGGTATACTTCATAGTAGAATGCTGTAAAGGAGACCCTTATGGAGGACAGCGACAGCGGCGACGACAGTCCGCTGGGCGAACATAGGCCTTTCTTCATCAAATACATAATCTGTATCTGCCTGCGCAGATAACGGGTTATGCATTTTCTGTTTCTGCTGATCTCGCATAACTTAAGGAGTTTTAAATGTCCGAAGACCCGCTCATATGGCAGCTTATGCTGCAATTCGTTTTGATTTTGTGCAACGCGGTGTTTGCATGCGCCGAAATTGCCGTCATCACCATGAACGACGTGCGGCTCACGCGCATGGCAAGCGAGGGCGACAAGCGCGCCGTCCGCCTTGCAAAGCTCACCAGCAAGCCCGCGCGCTTCCTCGCAACCATTCAGGTCGCCATCACCCTTTCCGGTTTCCTCGGCAGCGCGTTTGCGGCGGATAACTTCGCGGCGCGCATCACAAAGGGGCTCGTCGAGGCGGGCACCCGCATCCCCGTGCAAACGCTCAACACGCTCTCGGTCATCGTCATTACACTGCTTCTTTCCTACCTCACGCTGGTGCTCGGCGAACTCGTGCCAAAGCGCATCGCGATGAAAAACGCGGAGAAGCTCGCCCTTCGCATTTCCGGGTTCATCGGCTTCATCTCAAAGGTATTCGCGCCTTTGGTGTGGCTGCTGACGGTTTCCACAAACGGCGTGCTGCGCCTTCTTGGCATCGACCCTAACGAGGAACCGGAGGAGGTTACCGAGGAGGAAATCCGCATGATGGTCGATGTGGGCAGCGAAAAGGGCACCATCGAGGAGAGCGAGAAGGAAATGATCCAGAACGTGTTCGAGTTCGACGATGTTTCCGCCGATGAGATCCTCACGCATCGCAGGTATGTCGACCTTCTCTGGTCCGATGAGAGCGACGCCGAGTGGGCGAAGATCATCCACGACACGCGCCACAGTTTCTATCCCATTTTAGGGGAGAATGGGGACGACGTGATCGGTATTCTCGACGCGAAAACCTATTTCCGCCTCGACGACCGCTCGCGCGCCGCGGTGATGGAAGAGGCGGTGCAGCCTCCCTATTTCGTGCCCGAATCGATCAAGGCGGATGATCTGTTCCGCGAGATGAAGCGCATGCGCCGGCATTTCATGATCGTGATGGATGAATATGGCGGCATGTGCGGCATCATCACGATGAACGACCTGATCGAGGAGATCATGGGCGATATTTCCGAGGAGCCGGAGGATGAGGCGGACGCCATCATCCCCACCGACGACGGCGGTTGGATTATGCCGGGCGGCGTGCCGCTCGATGTGATCACCGACGAGCTCGGGGTGGAGCTTCCCAACGACGAGTTTGAAACTCTCAACGGCCTCATTTTCGATGCGCTCGGCGCCATCCCCGAGGATGGCCTGACCTATGAGCTGACAGCGCACGGTCTTGAAATCCGCGTGCTTGAAGTGCGCAACCGCCTTGTGGAAAAAGCCGAGGTGCACCGCTGCGCTCCGGCCACAGAGGGGCGCGAGGCGCAATGAACATAACCGCGCGCGGGCTTTAAGTCCGCGGGCATGGAGAAACGCGTGGAATTTTCAACATGGTTTGCTATTTATATGCCCCTGCTCATGCTGTTTGCGGTGATTCTGCCCATGCAGCAGGCGGGCGCGCGCGCGGCGGCGCGCAGATTACACGCAAAAAGGAGGAGAACCCCCATGACAAACGAAGTGATCGCCAAATACATCGGCAAGAGCTGCCTGATTTCCACCGGGTCCTACGGCGTGAGCGTCAGCGGCACGATTGTCGCCGTCAACGAGAATTGGATCGAGGTGGAAACGAAAAAAGGCCGCGCGGAACTCGTGAACGCGGATTATGTGCAAAGCGTGCGCATTTTAGAAAAATAAACGAAGCGATCCGGACGCATGGCCGGGCGTAGTCCGCCGAAAAAACGGGGATTGTTCAGGGGTGCGCCCCTTTGCCCTCGCTCCGGCTCCGGCTGCGTGATGCCGCAGGCCCGGGCGGCCGGTCAATGCTTAAATTATGACCATTTGAGGCCCGGCCCAATGCGTTTTATGCGGAAAAAGCTAACCCTGCGCGTCGACGATCTTGCGCGCGGTGTTGCGGCGCAGCATTTCGCGAAGAGCGGCGAGATAATCGGAAAACGCGGCTTCCTGTTTGCCGTAATCGAGGTTTTCGCGGTATTCGAGCGGCAGCCATGTGCCGATATCCGCCTCGTTATGCTGAAGCACGGCCTCCATTTTATCGAGCGCTTTATAAATGCGCGCTTCGTTTGTTTCAAGCGCGTCCATCTCCAAAAACAGCGCCGCAAGCTCGCTTTGATAGGGCTCGGGAAGCCCCGCCGTGAACGCCGCGAGCGCCTCTTGCTCCATAAGCTCGTCCGCATCGGTTTTCGCGAACGCGGGCACGTCGCCCGTGAACGCCTCGCCGATGTCGTGCACAAGGCACATTTTGATCACGCGGTTCATATCCGCATGCGGGAACTCATCGCGCAAAAAGAGCGCCATCGCGGCCAGCCGCCACGAATGCTCGGCCACGCTCTCGCGCCGCCCGTCGGAAAGCCAGGAATGGCGCGTGTTGCGCTTGAGCGCCTCCAAGGTGTGCATCAGCTCGATGAAACTGCGGATCTCCATGCATCCTCCCGCAAAAAAGGTTTGATCTTTCGGTTCTTACGATAACACAGCCTGCAAAAGAAAACAATCCGCCGCGCGTGCCCGGGCCCGGCGAAGCGGCCGCCCGGATGCGGGGGAGCAATCGGCGGGAGCCTGTGCTTTAGCTTGCGGGCATGAAGGAACAATTGCGTTAACCGAAGGAGGCGGATTAAGATCCGCCTCCTTCGGTAATGGGCCGATGGGCAACCGGCCTCTATAAAACGGTTTTTGGGGCCAATGGTTCTAAGCGAGCCCCGGCAGTATTATTCCTCTTTCTCCCCCTCAAGCGCTTTGCGGATGTTTTCCGCGTTGCTCACGGGGCAGTCCTCGGGTTTAACGCGGCCTTCGACGAGGGCGGTGGCGAACGCCTCGCACCCGGCGTAGCCGCACGCGCCGCAGTTCGCGCCCGCGAGCGCGCCGCGCACGCGCACAAGGCGGTCGTCGGTGCGCACGGCGAGTTTATCGCCCGCGATGTGCAAAATGATGCCGAACACGAGGCCAAGGCCCCCCAGCACGCCCACCGCGCGAAGAATAACGATCCAATCCATAAGCCCCTCCTTATCCGCCCAGCCCGGCAAAACCCATGAACGCGAGCGACATCAGCCCCGCGATGATCAGCGAGCTTGCAAAGCCCCTGAAGCTTGAAGGGATCTTTGCGGGTTCGAGCCGCTCGCGCACGCCCGCCATCAAAACGATGGCAAGCGTGAAGCCCAGCGCGCCGAACACGCCATTGAGCACGCTGTAAAGAAGGCCGAGCTCGCTCGTCATGTAGCCGCTGTTGACGTTGAGGATGGTCACGCCCAGCACCGCGCAGTTGGTGGTGATCAGCGGCAGGTAAATGCCCAGCGCCCGGTAGAGCGAGGGGCTTGTGCGCCGGATCACGAGCTCCACAAGCTGCACAAGACCCGCAATCACGAGGATGAACGAAATCGTATCGAGGTATTGGAGCGAGAGCGGCATTAAGAGGTATTTATAAACGAGGAACGTGAAAAGCGAGGCGACGCCCATCACGAACGTAACCGCAAAGCCCATGCCAAGCGCGGTTTCGACCTTGTTCGAAACGCCAAGGAACGGGCAGCAGCCCAAAAAGCGCGAGAAGATGAAGTTGTGGGTGAAAATGCAGCTCACCATGAACAGCAAGATTTTAGTCAGCTCATTCATGCGCGGCGCCCTCCTGTTCGCGGTTGTCTTTGGGTTGCCCCTTTCGGGTGATCAGGTTTGAGAGGCCGAGGATCAGCCCGAAGATGAGGAAGCCGCCCGGCGCGAGGGAGGCGACGAGCATCGGCTCATAGCCCGTGCCGAGCACGCGCATGCCAAACAGGCTTCCCGCGCCGATGAGCTCGCGCACGCAGCCGATGGTGGTAATGGCGAGCGTGAACCCGAGGCCCATGCCCGCGCCGTCGAAAATGGAAGAGAGCACGCCGTTTTTGCTCGCAAAGGCCTCCGCGCGTGCGAGGATGATGCAGTTCACGACGATCAGCGGCAAGAAGATGCCAAGGCTTTTATAGAGCGCGGGAAGATAGGCGTGCATAAGCATCTGCACCGTGGTCACAAACGTGCAGATCACCACGATGTAGCAGGGAATGCGCACCTTGTCGGGGATGAGGTTTCGAAGCAGCGAAATCACCGCGTTCGAGCCGATGAGCACGAACGTCGCCGCGGCGCCCATCGCAAGGGCGTTGCTTGCGCTCGTGGTTGTCGCGAGCGTCGGGCACACGCCGAGCACGAGGCGCAGCGTCGGGTTTTCGCCCAAGATGCCGTTGAAAAAAACCGAACTGAGACGCTTCTTCTCACGCATCGGCTTTGGCCTCCTTTCCATGGCCGTATACGCGCGGCTTGATGTATTTGTCGATGAGGGGCGTTGCGATGTTCACCAAGAGGATGCCATAGGTCACGCCTTCGGGGTAGCTTCCAAAGGCGCGGATCACGGCGATGATCAGGCCCGCAAGCGCCGCGTAGAGGAATTGGCCGGGCACGCTCATCGGGCTTGTGGTGTAATCGGTTGCCATGAACACCGCGCCAAAGAGCAGGCCGCCCGTGAGTACGCTTTCAAGCGGATCGTAGCCGAAGGCCGACATGCAAACAGCGAACGTCACCGTGAGCACGACCGGGATGCGCCAGGAAATCACGCGGCGCACGAGCAGGTAAAGGAACCCCAAAAGGATTGCCGCCTTGCAGACCTCGCCCATCACGCCGGGGATCTTGCCGAGGAACAGATCCATCGCGCTGAACTGCGCGGCGGGAACAGCCGATGTGGCGGACGCGGCGCCCGTGGCGGCGGCAATGCTATCCGCAAGCGCGAGCGGGGTCGCCGCGGAAACGGCATCCGCGCCGCTCCAATAGGTGGGGGCGGTGAAAGCGTTCATGCGCGCGGGCCAGCTTGCCATGAGGATGGCGCGCGCCGCGAGCGCGGGGTTTATGAAGTTGTCGCCGATGCCGCCGAAAAGCTGCTTGACCAGCACGATCGCTAAGAAAGAACCGATCACCGGCAGCCACAGCGGCGCGCCCGAGGGGAGGTTGAGCGCGAGCAGCAGCCCTGTGACGGCGGCGGAAAGGTCGCCGACGCGCACGGCCTGGCGCGTTAATTTTTGATAGAGGAACTCGAAGAGCACCGCGCTCACAACGCCGAGCAAGAGGCGAAGCGCCGCGCCCGGGCCAAAGAACCAGATGGCGGCCGCCGATGTGGGCAGCAGGGCCAGCAGCACGTCGCGCATGAGCGAGCGCGTGCTGTCCTTTGCAAAAATGTGCGGCGCGGGGGATGATTTGAGGCTCATGCGCGCTTCCTCCTTTGTGCGATGACGCCATCCCGCCCGAGCTTGAACGAGGAGGTGAGGCGCCGCCTTGCGGGGCAAATGTACGAGCACGCGCCGCAGAGGATGCAATCGAGCACATCGAGCGCGCGGGCCGCGTCAAAATCGCCCGCGTCGCAGGCATATTTCATCAGGTAGGGGCGAAGGCCCGCCGGGCACACGGCAACGCAGCGCGCGCAGCGAATGCAGGGCTCTTCCTCATAGCCTTGGGCCTGCTGTTCGTCGAGCACGACGACGCCGTTCACGGTTTTTGTGACGGGCGCGTTTTCATCCGGCGCGCAAAGGCCCGTGAGGCCGCCGCCGAGCAAAATCTTGCCGGGCGGGGCGGTGAAGCCGCCGCAGGCTTCAATCAGTTCGCCGATCGGCGTGCCGATGCGCACGCGAAGGTTCGCGGGCCTTTTCACACAGCCCGTCACGGTCGCGATCCGCTCCGTGAGCGGGCGGCCGTGGACGAGCGCATCCGAAACGGCCGCCGCGGTCGCCGCGTTGAACACGAGCGTGTGCGCGTCGATTGGAAGCTTGCAGCTTGGCACTTCGCGGCCCGTCACGGCTTCAATAAGCTGCTTTTCGCCGCCCTGCGGGTATTTGGTGCGAAGCGCAAAAACCTCGACGCCGGCGCGGCCGTAAGCCGCGTCGCGCACCGCTTCGATCGCCTCGGGCTTATTGTCTTCAATGGCGATGACGCCGCGCGCAACGCCGAGCGTGCGCATCAAAATGCGAAGCCCGTCCACCACGCGCGCGGGCGTTTCGAACATCAGGCGGTAATCCGCCGTGAGGAACGTTTCGCACTCCGCGCCGTTGATGATGATCGTATCGCAATGCTTGCCCTTGGGGAACATGAGCTTAGCGTGGGTGGGGAAGCCCGCGCCGCCCATGCCGAGGATGCCGGCTTCGCGGATGGCGGAGCCGGCGCGCGCGGGGTCGAGTTCCTCCGCGCCGCCAAGGCCAAAGGTTTCCATGCGCTCATCGCTCAAATCGTTTTCGATGCACACGCAAAGGGCGGCGCAACTGCCTGTGAGCGGACGCTCTTCAACGGCGCTTACCGTGCCCGCGACGCTTGCGTGAACAGGCAGGCCCTGCGGGCCCGCAGGCTCACCCACAACCTGGCCGAGCCTGACGCGCTCGCCCACCGCGACGCACGGCCGCGCGGGTGCGCCGATGTGCATGTTCATGGGGAGGACGACAGTTTTGGGAACATAATCTCGAATGGGCTCGTTTCTCGTTTCGAGCTTGCCCCCGTGCGCGGCTCTTAGGGGATGCGCGCCGCCTCGGAAAGAACGCTTGGGCAAAAACAGCACCTGCCTTTCGGGAATGATATGCATGCGCAAATAAAGCGCGCGGATTGATGGAGAAAAACCGCTTTGGCGTATTATATCACATCCTGCCCCGCGCGCGCATCCGTAACTTTACTTCGGCATCATTAGGTCGTTCTGCTTGATCTGCGCGCCCTCGGCGGCAGGCGCGGTCATCGAGCGCACGAGGTTGTCCAGGTTCTCGCGGCGCATCTCGGGCAGCATGCGCTTGAGGTAGGCAATCTGCGAAATGCCCACAAGTTCGAAGAGCATGTTGACCACCCGGTCAAGCGAAGGCTTTTGCTCGAACACGGCGTGCAATTTATTTTGGCGGATCTCGAGCGAAACGATGCGCGTATCCGGCGTTTCGATAAAAGAACAGAGTATGGAAAGGCGGATCTCATGGGGCGCGAGCTTCCAGAGGGCGCGCGTGCCGGTGTGCTGCACCTCGCCCTTCATCACGGCAAGGCCCGGGGAAAAGCCCCCGTCCGCGCGAAGGACGACGGCATTGCGCTCATCCTGTTCGTAAAAATAAACAACGAGGTCGTCCCCGCGCCTTTCAAAGCGCAGCATGTTTGTGCCGGCGGTGTAGTTGGCGTGCACGGATTGCAGGGTCTGCGGGAAAAGGCCGCCCGTGTTGTTGGCGAGCGCATACTCCCGCCCGTCGAGAAGGTTTATAATGCGGCGGAACTCCTCGGCGTCCGTCCCAAGCTCCTCGGGCATCGTCGGCTCGAAGCGAAGCGAGGCGAGCGTTTGCCCGAGCGCCGCGTAAGCGGAGGGGTCGGGGGGGAGGGGCTGTGCCGAAACTCCCTCAAAAAGCCGGGCGATGTGCGCGCCGAGCGTGCCGTTTGCAAAAAGGCTGGCGCTGCCGCCAAAGAGGGCGACGACCGCGTCAAATCTGGGCAGGCCGATGACATATTGGCCAAACGCGCCGTTGAACTGGAACGAACCCTCGTCGTCCGCTATCCAGAGCTGGTAGCCGTAACCGTGCTTAAGCTCGCCCCCCGGCGTTTGCATCTGCGCGCGCAAAGCCTCCGCGCACCACTTTTCACTCAATATGCGCCTGCCGTTCCACAGGCCGCGGTTGAGGTAGAGCTGGCCGAGTTTTGCCGCATCCTCAAGCGTGAGCGAGAGGCCCCAGCCCCCCTTCTCAATGCCCTGCGGGCAGGTTTCCCATGCGTAGTGCGCGATGCCGAGCGGCTCGTACAGGCGCGGGGTGAGGAAGGCTGTGAGCGTCATGCCGGTGCGCCGCGTGACGATGGCGGCGAGCATATAGGAGTTCATCGAGTTATATTCAAAGGTGCTGCCCGCCTCGAACCGGGGGATCGATTCCATGAACATCTTGCCCCAGTTTTCGTCGAGCATGGAGCCGACTTCGTTAAAACGCGAGCCGGCGCTCATCGTCAATAGGTGCCAAACCGTGTGCGCGCGCAGGATCTTCGCCTGCGTCAGGCCCGTGTATTCGGGGAAAATATCGATGAGCCGCTCGTTGAGGGAGAGGTAGCCCTCGTCGACGGCGATGCCCACGGCGATGCCGACAACGCTTTTGGAAAGGGAATAGAGCATGTGCGGCACATCCGCCCGGTAGGGCGCGAAATGGCCCTCGGCGAGCACGCGG
The DNA here is from genome assembly GCA_964546125.1 of uncultured Clostridium sp. GTDB lineage: Bacteria > Bacillota > Clostridia > Christensenellales > CAG-138 > Phil1. The sequence continues at coordinate 27,592 of CAZJIS010000004.1, read as the reverse complement.
CCGTGGCGCATCACAAGCGCGCCATGCGCGGCGAGGGTGTCCGCCTCCGCGCCGATGTCCCGGAAAAAGCGCGTGAGGGCGGCGGAAGAAAGGCCCGCCTCCTCCGGCGTAGAGCGGGGCAGCGGAACGCTCG
>CAZJIS010000004.1:7607-27359 GCA_964546125.1 uncultured Clostridium sp. | reverse complement strand
GAGCGCGTTCCTTGCCGCGCGCCTGAAATCGGCAGCGTATCGCATAGGGTTAAACCGCCTTTCAAAAGAAATCGAACGCGGCGGCGCTTGCCGCCCGCCTCAAGGGCTCGAAAACCGACGGCCCCCGCGCGGCGGGGACCGGGAAACATAAGGTCACTGTTTGGGGATGCGCTTGGTTGCGGCGCCCGGCGCGGCGCCAAGCTGGGCCTGCATCTGCCGTTCGCGCATGGCCCTGCGGCGCGCCATGCGGCGTCGCTCCTCTTTTTCAAGCGAGTTCAGCACGATGAGCGTGAGGCCGGCGAGCACTGTGAGCACAATCAGCACGATCAGCACCGTGCGCAGGGCGTCGGAGATCGAACCGCCCACGACCGAAACCAGGTCGCCCTCGACGCCCACTTCGGGGGCCGGCGTGCTTTCCGGCTCTACGCCCACAAAGTCCGCCGTGATGAAGGCGTTGTAGAGGTATTGGTTGCCCGAGGGGTCCTCGAGGGTGAGGGTGAAGCTCAAATCGCGCGGGGAGCCGACGTTCATGCGTTGGTTGATCGTGTGTGTGCCGCGGGGAACGGCCTCGAGCTGGTAGAGCGCGCCGTATTCGGCCTCGCTCAGCGCGAGGTTTTTCATTTCGAGGCTGCCGCTGTTTTCAACATGGAAGTTGATGGTGATCGAACCCGTGCCGTCGAGCGGCTCGATGACCTCCGCACTGAAGTTGATGCCGATGAGCGCGGGGTCGATGTATTTACGCACGGTGTAGGTCTGCGTGTGGTCGGCGTAGGCGGTGCCGGTCCCATCCGTGCCGGTAATGTAAAACACCACATTGCGCTCGGCGTCGGTCGGAACCGTGTAGGTGCAGGTCATGCTTTCGCCAATGGCAAGAGCGAACGCATCGGAAACGACGGATTTGCCAAGCTCGTCGGCGATCTTGATCTTGCTGATCTTCTGGTTGCCGTTGTTGGTGAGCACGAGCGTGAAAAGCTGCCCGTCGGCGCTGGGCGCGTTTTGCCGCACCTCGAGGCTGATCTTGCTTTTGACCATGCCAAGGGATTTTTCTTCCACGGTGATCGTGCCCGTGGTCCCGTCCGCCTGCTTGAAGGTGATGACGGGCGCGCTCTTGACGGTCGTTCGGCCCATCGTGTAAGTGTAGGTGAACACATAGGGGACCCCCGGCTCTACGGTGATGTCCTTGACCATGGGGTCGCGGCCGCCGATCTCGCGGTCGGTAATCGAAACGCCCTTGACGGGCGCCGCGCCGTTGTTCACAATTTTGTAGGTGAGTGTGATCGTTTCGCCCTGCGAAGCCTGCGCGGCGCTCGCGGTGCGGGTGGCGGTGAGCATCGCCGCGCTCGAACCGCCGCTTAGCACGGTGATCGAGAACGCGCCGGACTTCGCCTCGCCGTTTTCGCGCCAGGTGGCGTCGAATACGACGGGCTGGCCGACCTGAGAGGCCGGCATTGTGACGGTCTGCTGGAACGTCATCGACTGCCCGGGGTCGATCGTCACGCTCTGCGCGCCCTGGAAGAACGTGTTGCCGTTGTTTTTGATGACGATGTTGTCCATCGCATACTGCCCTTCGTTATAGATCGTAACGGAGAGCGTAACGGAACCGCCCTCGGCCGCGACCGACGCGGGATCCGAGGAGGGTGTAAACTGCGCGGCGCCCGCAGCAGCGGGGAGCGCTGCAAGCAGCAAGAGCGCAATGAGAATTGCAATGGTTTTTCTTTTGTTCATGAACCAAGCCCCTTGGGCGCAAAAGCGCCAAATTTTCCAAATCCCATTATAGCCTAATTTGCTTGCGCCTGCCAGTATGTGCGCGCAATTGTTTGATGTTTGTTAAAATTCGCGCTCGAGGAAGCTCTCCCCGGCATGCGCAAGCAGCGCCCGCCCATCGCTGCGCTCGGCGACCTGCGCTTCAAACGCGGCGGCCGAATCGAATTCTACCGCCGCCACGATGCGCACGGCTTCGGCATAATCGATCGCATCGATGCGGCAGTTCTTTTTGAGGTAGCTTTCCATCGAAGAGAAGCGCGCATAGTCGAGCGTGAGGGAAAAAAGGCGCGCGGGGATGCGCTCCACGCGTCCGGCAAGCCGCAGCGCCTCCACGGCGCCGCCTGCGTAGGCCCGCGCGAGGCCGCCCGTGCCCAGAAGCACCCCGCCGAAATAGCGCGTCACCGCACAAAGGAGGTTTGTCACCCCATTGGTGCGCAGCACTTCGAAAATGGGCATGCCCGCCGTGCCGGAAGGCTCCCCCGCATCCGAAAAGCGCGCGGTCTGCCCGCGCCCGCCCACGCGGTAGGCATAGCAAACATGGCTCGCTTCGGGGTCGGCCGCGCGCACGCGCGCAAGCGCCAAAAGCGCGGCCTGCTCATCCGCCGCGGGGATGCAGCGGCTGATGAAGCGCGAGCGCGAGATCACGTTCTCGCAAAGGGATTCTTGCTTGATGGTCACATAGCGTTCCATGCCCCTTTATTGTCGGGTATCGATTGCCAATTGTCAATCGATTGGATAGAATGGAAGCCGAAAGGGCGCGCGGCTTTTGCCTTGGCTCGCGCGGAAAAGGGCTGTTTTATGGAACGCGGCAGCGGCATTCTCCTGCCTGTTTTCTCCCTGCCCGGGGGCGGCGGCATCGGCACGCTTGGCGGGGCGGCGCATGCGTTCGTGGATTTTCTCGCCTCTGCCGGGCAGCGCTGGTGGCAGATGCTGCCCCTTGGCCCCACCGGCTATGGCGATTCGCCCTACCAATCGTTTTCCTCCTACGCGGGCAATCCCTATTTTGTCGATCCTTTTTTGCTCGCCCGCGAAGGCCTTCTCACGGCAAAGGAGATAGAGGCTCATGCGCCGCCCTCCGACCCCGGCCGCGTCGATTACCCCGCGCTTGCGGCGGCGCGCCCGAAGCTGCTTAACTTAGCTTATGCGCGCGCGCGTGCGAGAGAGGGTGCGGCGCTCGCGGATTTTTATGAAGAACATGCCGCGTGGCTGCCCGATTACGCGCTGTTCATGGCGCTTAAGGAACACTTTGGCGGCCTCGCGTGGACGCAATGGCCCGATGAAGGCGCGCGCATGCGCGAGCCGGGGGCGCTCGCGCGCTGCGCGGAACTCCTTCAAGAAGAGATCGGCTTTCACGTTTTCGTGCAATATCATTTTTTCAGGCAGTGGGCGGCGCTTCGCGCCCATGCCCGCGCGCGCGGCGTGCGCATTTTGGGGGACATGCCCATTTACGTTGCGCTCGATTCTTCGGATGTGTGGGCGCACCCCGAAGAATTTTTGCTCGACGCCGAGCGAAGACCCGTCGCCGTCGCCGGCGTGCCGCCCGATTATTTTTCGCCGACGGGGCAGCTCTGGGGCAACCCGCTTTACCGCTGGGACCATATGGCGCAAAACGGTTTTGCCTGGTGGCGCGCGCGCATCGCGGCGGCTTCGCGCATGTTCGACGCGCTGCGCATCGATCACTTCCGCGGCTTTGCGGCCTACTGGCGCATCGCGGCAGGGGCTGAAACCGCCGTAAACGGCCGCTGGGAAAAAGGGCCGGGCCTGGAGTTTGTGCGCGCGCTGCAAGGGGCCGCGCCCGGGCTGGAGCTGATTGCCGAAGACCTCGGCTGCCTCGACGATGAGGCGCGGCGGCTCCTTAAAGACGCGGGCCTCCCCGGCATGCATGTGCTGGAATTCGCCTTCGACCCCGCGGGTACGAGCGCTTATCTTCCGCATGCGCACGCGAAAAACGCCGTGTGCTATATCGGCACGCACGATAACGCGCCCATCATGGCCTGGCGCGAGACAGCGCCCGCGGCCGAAGTCGCCTTCGCGCGGGAATACCTCGGCATTCACGAAAGCGAAGCTTTTCATCTTGGCATGCTGCACGGCGGCCTTTCAAGCGTTTCGGCGCTTTTCATCGCCCAAATGCAGGATTGGCTCGGCCTGGGGGCGCAAAGCCGCATCAACACCCCCGGCACGCTCGGCGGCAACTGGGCCTGGCGGCTGTTGCCCGGCCAATGCACGGGGGAACTTGCCGCGCGCATGCGCCGCATGACACGGCTTTACGGCCGGGTGGGCGGCGCGCTGTGACCGAAAAAAACCTTCCGCCGATATTTCACAGACTGTCCATTTACGGGCCTTCCCCGCGGATGCTATAATAATGCCATGAGACGGAAAGCAATCAATATTTTTCTATATGTTTTAAGCGCGCTGTTCTTTGCCGCGGGGATTTTACTCGTTGTGCGGCAGTATGTGCTTTTCTCCGGGGAGTATGTGCCGCCGGGGCAGGATGTGCCCGGCACGCCCGCCTACACGCCCGCGCCGCCGCTTTCCCCCGAGCCGGGCGGCACGCAGGAGCCGGCGGCCACGCCCGAATCGACGCTTGCGCCGCGCAAGCTGCCCGTGCGCATCTATTTCATTAAAGACCGGGTCATGTGCGACATCGTGCCCGTGGGCCGCATCGTAGGCGGCGCGCGCGATGGCCAGATGGACACGGTGGATGATCCCGACCTCGCCGCCTGGTATGAATACGGCCCCTCGCCCGGTGAGGAAGGCAATGCCCTCCTCAACGGCCACAAGAGCTGGCAGGGCAAAATCGGCCGCTTCTCGGTGCTGTGGAACATGGTGCGGGACGACCTCGTCGCCATCTCTTACGACGATGGGAGCGTGCGCTACTTCTCCGTGACCACCGTCACTTTCTATCCTTATGACGATGTGCCCGCGGAGGTGATGTACCTTGCGAGCGAATCGCCCAAGGTGACGCTCATCACCTGCTACGGCGATTTCGACCGGCTCATCGGCACCTCAAAGCAGCGCTGCGTCGTGGTGTGCGAGCCGATTGAAGAGGGCGACGCGCGGCTTTCGCAGGCCCAATAAACGCCAAAGCAAAGATTGCATGCCTGTGTTTTTTGGGGGCGCGCCGCGCCCCTTTGCCTTTCTCCCTCCTTGCAGAATGCGCGCAAAAATGGTAAACTAACGCCATTCATTAAGGAAAGGCGCGTGTCAGATGGAAATCGTCAACAACACCTCGTATACCAAAGACGCGGTGCTCGCGTTCCAACGCTTCAACGCGCGGCTGCTCAAAAAGATTCCGTGGAGCACCTATGCGTTTTTTGCCGTGCTTACGGCGGTGGTCGTTGCGGGCATCGCATTCATGCTGTTCATCCGAAGCTGGTTCAACATCGCGCTGCTTGCGCTCGCATTGGGGCTTATCGCCCGCAGGTATTATGTGCTCTACATCGGCCCCGCGCGCAAGTTCGATCAATCGAGTTTCAAAGACCTTGCGCACCGCTATGAGTTCCGCAAGCAAAGCTTTTCCGTCGTCTGCGGTGGAGAGGAAGCAAAGCACCGCTACGAGCAGGCCGCCGCGCTCTACGATACGCCCGCGGCGCTCTACCTCTACTTTGGCCGCGGCCAGGCGTTCATCGTGCAGAAGGATGGCTTCGAACGGCCTGCGGACGCGCAGGCTGTCAAAAAGCGCTTCCTTGAGGCCATAGGCGAGAAGCGCTGCGTGACTTTGAAACGATAATTTCCGGGAGGGATATTGATATGACCAACGTCTACGACGTTCTTGCGGAGCGCGGCTTTTTGAAGCAGTGCTCCCATCCTGAGGAGCTGCGCGAGCTGATGGGCCGCGAGAAGCTCACCTTTTACATCGGCTTTGATCCCACGGCGGACAGCCTGCACATCGGCCACTATGTGGCGCTGATGACCATGGCGCATATGCAGCGCGCCGGGCACAGGCCCATCGTGCTCCTTGGCGGCGGCACGGCCGCCATCGGCGACCCCTCCGGCAAAACCGACATGCGCCGCATGATGACGATGGAAGAGCTCGACCACAACGCCGCCTGCTTCCGGCTCCAGATGGCGCGCCTTCTTGATTTTGAGGGGGAGAACGCCGCCATCGTCGACAACAACGCCAATTGGCTTCGCGAGCTTAACTTCCTCGATTTCATGCGCGAGATCGGCGTGCATTTCTCGGTCAACCGCATGCTCTCGGCCGAGTGCTACCGCCAGCGCATGGAACGCGGCCTCACGTTCTTTGAAATGGGCTACATGCTCATGCAAAGCTACGATTTCCTCGTGCTCAACCGCAAATACGGCTGCACGCTGCAAATGGGCGGGGACGATCAGTGGAGCAACATCCTCTCCGGCGCGGATCTGATCCGCCGCAAGGAGCGCAAGGCCGCCTTTGCGCTCACCACGGCGCTTCTTGCAACCGGCGAGGGCAAGAAAATGGGCAAAACCGAGAAGGGCGCGCTCTGGCTCGATCCCGAGAAGACCAGCGTTTACGATTTCTACCAGTACTGGCGCAATGTGGACGATGCGGACGTCGCCAACTGCATGCGGCTTTTGACGTTTTTGCCGATCGGGGAGATTGCCGCCCTCACAGCGCCCGGGGCGGACATCAACGAGGCCAAAAAGAAGCTCGCCCTCACGCTCACCGCGCAGGTGCACGGTGAAAAGGAGGCCCAAAAAGCCGCGGGCGCCGCGCAGGCGCTCTTTGGCGGCGGCGGCAGCCTCGAGCACATGCCCACGCTGCGCCTCACGCAGGAGGATATTGACGAAACCGGGCTGCGCGTGACCGACCTGCTCGTGCTTAGCAAGCTCGCCTCGAGCAAGAGCGACGCGCGGCGCACCATCGAAGGCGGCGGTGTGCTTCTCGATGAGGAGAAGGTCACCGATGTTTACGCCGCCGTCGCGCGCGGAAAGCTCGGCGCGGGCGTGATCCTGCGCAAGGGCAAAAAGAGCTTCGTGCGTATCATTGAGGATCATTGATAATTAGGCAACGCCGGGGGCTTTGCTCTCAAACCCCGCGCCATTCCAACGTTAAACAACAGCCTCCGCTTTTTCAGGCGGAGGCTGTCGCTTATTCCGGGATTGCTAATTATTCCCCATCCGTTCGGGGGCCGGCGTCGACGATATTCCGGGGCATATCGGCATATTTTTTGAAGTTCTTCACGAAGCGGGCGGCAAGGTCGCGGGCGGTCGCTTCATAGGCGGCCTCGTCCTTCCACATGGCGCGCTGGCTGAGGAACTCCCCGGGCACGCCGGGGCAGGAGGTAGGAACGAGCACGTTGAAGTAGGGGTCGCGTACGAAGGCGGCCGACTCCAGCGAGCCGTCGAGCGCCGCGGTGACCATGGCGCGCGTGTATTTGAGCTTCATGCGGCTGCCCGTGCCGTATTTGCCGCCGGCCCAGCCGGTGTTGACGAGGTAAACGTTGGTGGCGTGCTTTTCAATGCGCTCGCCGAGCATGTTCGCGTAAACGGAGGGAGAAAGCGGCAGGAAGGGCGCGCCAAAGCATGTGGAGAACGTGGTCTGCGGCTCGACGATGCCGCGCTCCGTGCCGGCGAGCTTCGAGGTGTAACCCGAAACGAAGTGGTACATCGCCTGGCAGGCATCGAGCTTGCTGATCGGAGGCAGCACGCCAAACGCATCCGCCGTGAGGAAGATGACGGTCTTTGGGTGGCCGCCAACGCCGGGAATCACGCAGTTGGGGATATATTCCACCGGGTAGCCTGCGCGCGTATTTTCGGTGAGCGAATCATCCGCATAATCGAGCGTGCGGTTTTCGGGATCGATCACCACGTTCTCGACGAGGGAGCCGAACTTGATCGCATCCCAAATCTGCGGCTCGTTTTCGCGGCTGAGGTTGATGCACTTGGCGTAGCAGCCGCCCTCGATGTTGAAAACGCCGTCCTCGCTCCAGCCGTGCTCGTCGTCGCCGATGAGCTTGCGGTTGGGGTCGGCCGAGAGGGTGGTCTTGCCCGTGCCCGAAAGGCCGAAGAACAGCGCCGTGTCGCCTGCGGCGCCGATGTTTGCCGAGCAGTGCATGCTAAAAACGTTCTGCCGCGGCAAAAAGTAGTTCATCACGGAGAACACGCTCTTTTTGATTTCACCCGCATAGCGGCTGCCGGCGATGAGCACGGTGCGCTTGGGGAGGTTGACGATGATCGCGGCCTCGCTGTTCACGCCGTCGCGCTCTGGGCTGCATTTGAAGCCGGGCGCGGCGATGATCGTGAACCCGGGGAGGAACGACTCAAGCTGCGCCTGCGTGGGGCGGATGAGGAGCTGGCGGATGAAGAGGTTCTGGCTTGCAAGCTCGTTGACGACGCGCACCGGCAGGCTGTAACGCTCGTCCGCGCCGGCGAAGCCGTCGAACACGAACAGCTCGCGGCCCTGGAGATAGGCGGTGATGCGGCTGTAAAGCGCCTCGTATGCATCTGCGCCGATGGGAACGTTCACCTTGCCCCAATCGATCTCATCGTGGATCTCGGGGAGATCGACGATGTAGCGGTCGTCCGGCGAGCGGCCGGTGTATTTGCCGGTGGCCACCACCAGCGCGCCTGTATCGGAGAGCATGCCCTCCCCGCGCGCGAGCGCGAACTCCACAAGCCTTGCCGGCGCGAGATTGCGGTAAACGGCCTTCGGGCCGACGATCCCCATCGCCTCGATATCATGGACCAACATTGCGTATTCTCCTTTCACGGCTTTGCTATCGGTGCGCCGAGCCGGCGCGAACCTATTATATGCTAATGTTTTATCAATTTCAAGGCATGCGCGCGCGCCGCGCGGAAAAACAAAAGCCTGCCGCCCGGCGCGCCGCCCCGGTGAAAAAGCGCGGGGCCCGCGCAATAGAGCGGGCTCCGCACGGGACAAATCAAGCTAAAAGTGCCGGCGAAACTCAGAACATGGGCACGACCGCGCCGGCGTAGGAATCGTTGATGTAGGCTTTAACGGCTTCTGTCTTGAGCGCGGCGACGAGTGCTGCGATCTTCGCGCTTGTTTCTTCGCCCGCGCGCACGGCGATGATGTTCGCATAGGTTTGCGCGGCGTCGCCCGAAACATCTTCGGTGGCGAGCGCGTCGGCGATCTTGAGGCCGGCGGCAAGCGCGTAGTTGCCGTTGATCACGGCAATGGTGCCCGCGTCGCTGTTTGAAAGCTGCGCGGGGACGGTGTCCGCCTGCACGGTCACGACATTGTAACCTTTGGCGTCGGCAATATCCAGCGTGGTCACGCCGTCGGCCGCATTCGCGCCCGCGGGCAGGGTGATGAGACCCTCCTGGGCAAGGAGGAGCAGCGCGCGCGTTTCGTTGCTGTCGTCCGCGGGGAGGATGATCGTCGCGCCCGGGGCGAGGGAGGCGAGGTCCGCAATGCCGTTGCCGTAAATGCCAAAGGGCTCGTAGTGAATCGAGGCGGCGCTCACAAGGCTCGTGCCGTTTGAAGCGTTGTAGCTGTTGAGGTAGGGGGTGTGCTGGAAGAAGTTCGCGTCGAGCGAACCGTCGGCAAGGGCCTGGTTGGGAAGCACATAATCGTCGAACACGCGAATGACGAGGTCATAGCCCTCGCCGGCAAGCGCCTGCTTGACCTGCTCGAGGATCTCCGCGTGTGGCGTGGAGCTCGCGCCCACGGTGATGGTGTGCGCGGCGTCATACCCGGGGGCCTGGGTGCCGTCGGGGGCGCTCGTGCCGCCGGCCGGGTCATTGGCGGCGTTGCAGGCCGTAAAGGCCGCAAGCGTGAGGACAAGGGCCAAAAGGATGGCGATGTGTTTATTCATGGGTTGGTTCCTCCTAAAAATATTTGTTTATAAATTTTGCCGGCCGTCGCCGGATGTTGCTCGCCTAGGCCTTTGCACGCGCGCGCTTGTCGATTTTGCGCGCAAGGCGCATGCCGAATTCCTGCAAGAGCTGCACGAGGATGATCGTGAGCGCGACGCAAACCCAAATGATGTCGCCCTTGGAGCGCTGGTAGCCATAGGTGATGGCGATCTTGCCGAGGCCGCCGCCGCCGATGGTGCCGGCCATCGCCGAATAACCGAGGATCGTCACCATCGAAATCACGCCGCCGACGATGAGCGAAGGCTTTGCTTCCGGCAGCAGCACCTTGTAAACGATGCCGAAAGTGGGCGTGCCCATGGCTTCGGCCGCCTCCACCACCCCGGCGGGCACCTCCTTGAGCGAAGATTCCACCATGCGCGCCACATAGGGCGCCGCGGCGATGACGAGGGTCACGATCATCGCCTCATTGCCAAGGCTCGTTCCTACAATGCGCTTTGCAACGGGCAGCATCGCCACCATCAGAATGATGAAGGGCACGCTGCGCAAAGCGTTGACGATCATGCCGAGCACGCGGTTCAGGGCCGGCGTGGGACGGATGCCGCTTTTATCGGTGAGGCTGAGCACGATCCCAAGCGGCAGGCCGATGAGGTAGGCAAAGGCCGTTGACACGAGCGTCATATACAGCGTTTCCCAAATACCAAGCTGGATGACGCCGTTCTCCCAGAGCTTGCCGAACATTTCAGAAAACATCGCCCGCATCCTCCTTGGTGAACGTAATGCCGTTTGCCGCAAGCCACGCGGTGACCCGCTGCGTTTGCAGCTCATCCTCCGGGAGGCGCAAGAGCATGTGGCCGTAATTGCGCCCGTCGATCTCCTTCATGTCCGCAAACAAAATGTTGACCGGCGCCCCGGAGGCGAGCACGAGGTTCGCAATCACCGGCTGGGAAGAAGATTCGCCGTTGAACACGAGGCGAAGCTTTGCGCCGCCCGCGGCCTGCGCCGCAACTTTTGCGCGCGGGAGGATCAAATCCCTTGCGATGTCCGATTGGGGATTGGTGAAAATATCCTTCACCGCACCGACTTCCGCCACGCGGCTGCTTTCGAGCACGGCCACGCGGTCGCAAATGCTCTCGATCACGCCCATCTCGTGCGTGATGACGACGATCGTCACGCCCAAGCTGCGGTTGATTTCGCGCAAGAGTTCGAGGATCGAACGGGTCGTGTTCGGGTCGAGGGCGCTGGTCGCCTCGTCGCACAGAAGGTACCTTGGCCCGGTCGCAAGCGCGCGGGCGATCGCCACGCGCTGCTTCTGCCCGCCCGAGAGTTCGGAGGGATAGGCCTTCCCCCTCTCCTCAAGGCCCACGAGTTTGAGAAGATCCCTTGCGCGTTTGAGCGCCTCGCGGCGGGCGGCGCCCGCCACCTCGAGCGGGAAGAGGATGTTCCCGAGCGCGGTGCGCTGCTCGAGCAGGTTGAAGCCCTGGAAAATCATGCCGATGCCGCGGCGCACGCGCAGCAGCTCCTTTTTTGAAAGGGCCGTCAGGCTCCGCCCGTCGATGAGCACCTCGCCGGAGGTTGGCCGCTCGAGCAGGTTCAGGCAGCGCACAAGCGTGCTTTTCCCCGCGCCCGAAAGGCCGATGATGCCGAAAATTTCGCCGTCGTCAATCGTGAGATTCACGTCGCGCAGCGCCGCGATGTCGCCCGAGGGGGCGCAGAAGGTTTTATTGAGGTTGCGAATTTCGATCATCACGCATCTCCAAACATAAAATAAGGGCAGGAAACCCGAATCGTTTCCTGCCCATAAAATCCGCTCGCATTGAGGGGAAATCAGGTTAGCATACAAGACGGGCCGCAGTTTTTGGCAAAGCCGAACATGCGCATCATCATGCACATGTTCATGGGCATCATCATAGCGGCTGCTCTTGTCGTCTTCGCTGCAAACATCGGACGCGTCTCCTTTCCCCGTTGCTCCCCCCGGTCAATTATGGCCTATTATAACGGGCCGCGCGCCCCCTGTCAACAGCGGCCGCGCTTTTTTCGCCCGCCCCGCCCCTTTGATTTTATGCGTCCCCGCGCTTATAATGATAAAACATCGGAGCGCGCGCCTAAAACGCCGCGAACCGGGGCTTTTGATAAAGGAGATCGATTCGATGGCCGGTATTTATACATCGATGGAGCAGCTCATCGGCAAAACGCCGATGCTCGAGCTTGCGCGCCTTGCGCGGGCCTATGGGCTCAAGGCAAAAATCGTCGCCAAGCTCGAATGCTTCAACCCCGGGGGCAGCGTGAAGGACCGCATCGCCAAAGCCATGATCGACGACGCTGAAAAAAAGGGCCTTTTGCATGAGAATTCGGTCATCATCGAACCCACCTCGGGCAACACGGGCATCGGCCTTGCGGCCATCGCCGCCGCGCGCGGCTACCGCGCGGTGATCGTCATGCCGGAAACGATGTCCATCGAGCGGCAAAAGCTCATGCGGGCCTACGGCGCCGAGCTTGTGCTCACCGAGGGCGCAAAGGGCATGAAGGGCGCCATCGCAAAGGCCGAGCAGCTCGCGCGGGATCTGCCGCATAGTTTCCTTGCCGGCCAGTTCACGAACCCGGCGAACCCCGCGGCGCACCGCGAAACCACCGGCCCCGAAATTTGGGAAGATACGGCGGGTAAAATCGATTTTTTTGTCGCGGGCGTGGGCACGGGCGGGACGATCACGGGCGCGGGCGAATACCTTAAAGCGAAAAATCCGAACATCCGTGTGGTCGCGGTGGAGCCCGAAGCTTCGGCCGTGCTTTCAACAGGCCTCGCCGGCCCGCACAAAATTCAGGGCATCGGCGCGGGCTTCGTGCCCGAGGTGCTCGACACGGCGGTTTACGATGAAATCATCCCCGTGCCCGACGAGGCGGCGCTTGCGACAGGCCGCGAGATCGGCCGGCGCGAAGGTCTGCTCGTGGGCATTTCCTCGGGCGCCGCCGCGTGGGCCGCGATGCAGCTTGCCCTGCGCGCCGAAAACGAGGGCAAGACCATCGTCGCCCTTTTGCCCGATACGGGCGAGCGCTACCTTTCCACCGATTTATTCGCATAATAAAGGGGCGCAAAACGGTCCGCTTCCGCATACTACGGAACATAAACCGGGCGGCGATTGACTTCATTCGCCGGTTGGTCTATAATTCTTATTGATTTAGTAGGAAATAGGGAACCACCATGGAATTCAACGATCACGAAGCCGCGGACCTGCTCGCCGGCAGCATATACGGCGCATCGAAGCAGCTTGCGCAGCTCAACGCCTCGCACCGCGAGGGGTCCATCAACCGCCCCGGCCTGCGCGAGCGCGTGGCCCGGCTCATCCAACTTTTGCGCAGCGCCATTTATCCGCGCATTTTCGGCGCGGAAGCCGCCTGCGCCAACCCGCAGGCGGTAATCAGCAACTATCTCAACCAGGCGGCGCTGGTTCTTGGCGAGTTGATCTGCGCGGTCGATGCGCAGGCCCTCGATGCGGATGCGGTGATCGCCGCGTTCATCGCCGATCTTCCCGCCATCGCCCGGGTGCTCGAAACGGACATCGAGGCCGCTTATGCGGGCGACCCCGCCGCGCGCTCGAAGGATGAGATCATGCTCTCCTACCCGGCGTTTGAGGCGATCAGCATCTACCGGCTCGCACACAGGCTTTGCGAATTGGGCGTGCCGCTCGTGCCGCGCATGATGACCGAGCACGCGCACCAGCTCACCGGCATCGACATTCACCCCGGCGCGGCCATCGGCGCTTACTTTTTCATCGACCACGGAACGGGCGTGGTCATCGGCGAAACCACCACCATCGGCCGGCGCGTTAAGATTTATCAGGGCGTGACGCTGGGCGCCAAAAGCTTTGCGACCGACGAGGGCGGCAACCTCATCAAGGGCATTAAGCGCCACCCGGACATCGGCGACGATGTGATCATCTACGCCGGGGCGACCATCCTCGGCGGGCAAACGAAAATCGGCGCGGGCGCAATCATCGGCGGCAATGTGTGGCTCACGCGTTCCGTCGAGCCGGGGCAGACCGTCTACTACAACGGCTGCAACGGCGGGGAAACGCTCTAACCCCCGGCCGGGGCTTCCGAACCGCTCCGTTCCCATGCATATAACAAGGCGTTGAATATTCGCTTGGTAAAGGCTAACATTAACGTTAATGTTATATATTAAATAGGTCGGTTTCCTTTTGACGAACAATCATGTATAATATTGGAAAAAGCTGGTTCGAATGAAACGAGTGGCGGTGAATATGAAAAAAAACGTCGTGACTCTCAAGGACATTGCCGAACGTACGGGCCTGAGTGTCAACACGATCTCGCGTGCGCTGCGCGACATGGACGATATTTCCGAGGCGACCAGCAAGCGGGTCAAGGCCGTGGCGCGCGAAATGGGCTACATGCACAACGCGCTTGCCTCCTCGCTGCGGCAGGGTCAAACCTACACCATCGCCGTGATCGTGGGGGATATTTCCAACCCCTATTTCGCTTGGCATGTGAGCGAAATTGAAATTTACGCGCGCGCTTACGGCTACATCACCTACATGATCAACACCGAGGAGGATGAAACCCTCGAGCTGCGCGCCATCCGAAGTTCGCTTGAGCGCAAGGTGGACGGCATTATCATCGCGCCCACGCAGCACACGCTCGGCAACGTTTTATATCTTCAGGAAAACGACATTCCCTTCGTGATGCTCGGCCGCCATTTCCGGGAGGTGGACGCGCCCTACGTCATTTCCGACGACCGGCGCGGCGGCTACCTTGCGACTAAGCACCTCATCGAAAACGGGCATAAGAGAATCCTCGCCGTGCACGGGCCGCGGTATATCTCAAGCGCGCAGGAGCGCTTTTTGGGCTATACGGACGCGCTGCACGAAAGCGGCATCACGCCGGACCCCGCGCTCGTGCGGGGCGTGTCGGCGATCCCCGGCAACTGCAAAAAGGTGGCGGAGGCCATCGCCGGCGATAAAATCCCCTGCACGGGCATCGTCGTTTACAGCGACGTGCTCGCGCTTGAAATTTGGTATTTGCTCAAGCAGGCAGGCAAGCGCGTGCCGGAGGACTATTCCATCGTGGGGTTCGATAATATCTACGCCCGGAGTTACGCGCCCTATCTGGTCACGTCCGTGGGCACGACCGAGAGCCTTGCCGCGAAGGCTGTCGACATGCTCACCTCCCTCATCCGCCGCCGCCGCGGCGAGGATATTGAAATCGAAACCGAAAAAGTCCTCGATGTGAAACTCGTTGCGGGGGATAGCAGCAGGCGCCTTTGAGCGAATGCCGCCCTCAGCATCCATTTTCCGTGCGGTATTTATAAAGTTCCGTCCTCACCCTTTGCACATTGAAGAACACGAAGCGGCCCTCGTCGTCGCGTAGCGTTTGGCACACGCGCAAAAGCGGGTGGCACTGGCGAACGCCGAGCGCTTTGGCGTACTCGGACGCCGCCATCTCGACCGAAAATTCATAGGAATAACCGGAAAAACAAATGCCGAACTGCGCGCATAACAGGCTGTAAAGCGAGCGGTCGTCCATACGCACATCCAAAAGCGAGGCAAAGCGCATCGGAAAATAATCCTCTTCATAAATGACGGGCGCGTTGTTGAGCCGCCGCACACTCGCCACGCGCAAAAGATGCGCATCGGCAAAATGCGCGCGCCCTTCGGGCGGGCAGGCCTCGGCCGGCAAAATGGTTTTGCTCACGATGCGCGTCGCGGGGATCGCCCCGTCGCGGAACGATTCGGCCGTGAAGCCGCTCGTCACCACGCGGTTTGCCGGCTTTGCGCTCAGCGAAACGAACGTGCCCTTGCCTTGCTTTCTAAAAACATAGTTTTCGGCCGCGAGCATGTCGATGGCGTTGCGCACGGTCACGCGGCTCACGGCATATTCGCGCACGAGCGTATTTTCGGACGGGATGCGGTTGCCGTAACCTAAAACGCCCGCGTCAATATCGCCGCGGATGATGGCGGCGAGCTGCGCGTAGAGGGGCGTTTGCGATTGGCGGTCTATCTTAGGCATATCGGCTCCGTTTGGCATCGGTGATTCGCTGTTTTGTTCATTTGGGCCCCTTAAGGCCTGCAACACGCGGCGGGGGGACGATTTTAGAGCGCCCGAACTCCGGAACAGTGCTTTGCGGGCGGATATTGAATCCGCCCCCGCAGTTCGTTCATCCCAATCATGTTATTAGGAGCTGTGATCCTGTCGGGGGGATGGGAATGAAGTCCCCGACGTTCTGCCCCTATTCGCCGCGCGCGAGTTTCGCAAACAGCGCTTCGTAGGAGGCGGGGTCCGCGCCGCAAGCGCGCATGAAGGCGGCGACCG
Source organism: uncultured Clostridium sp. (assembly GCA_964546125.1). Lineage (GTDB taxonomy): Bacteria > Bacillota > Clostridia > Christensenellales > CAG-138 > Phil1. The sequence continues at coordinate 11,513 of CAZJIS010000004.1, read as the reverse complement.
GCGCATGGCCTACGGCGCCGCTGCGCGCGCCCAAAACAGAAACCGAGCGCGCCGCCGCGAAGTTCGCAAAAATGCCCGCAAGGCGCGCGTCTCCCGTGTAAAGATACACAAGCGAAAACACGCTGCAAAACGTGTCCCCCGCGCCGGTCACATCCACCACATCCGTGCGCACGCCGGGGATGGCGAGCTCGCCCTCGGAAGAATAGATTTTGCAGCCCTCTTGGGCGAGCGTAACGACGGCCAGGCGAAGGCCGAGGCTTAAAAGCTCGTCGATCGTTTCCCGCTCGCCGCGCCCGGCCCGTTGGCCTGTGAAGCCGACTTTGTTCATGAATAAAACATCTAAGTAGGGGAGAAGCGGTTTGCGCGCCTCGGTGATCCAATCAACATCGATGTCCATCACGATCTTCACGCCATGCTCGTGCCACGCGCGGAGCACGGCGACGTTGTTCATCCCGCCGCAGCGAATGCGCCCGAGCACCCAGTGCGAGGTGTAGATCAGCGGCGCGCGGCAGAGGACCTCGAAGGTATCTTTTGGGAGATTAAGGTCGTTTTCGCCGGTGTCGACCATCAGCACCGTGTGCTCGCCCTCGGCAAGCAAAATGATGCATTTGGAGTCGGCAAGCGCATCGTCATAGATCGTGAGGGAAGTATCGATGCCGTAATGCTTTGAAAGGGAATCGGTCAGCGCGCGATCATGCTCGTTGAGGTGGCCTAAAAACCGCGTCGCGCCGCCAAAACTTGCCCAGCAGCAGGCGGCGTTGGCGATGGAGCCGCCCATCTGGGCCGGGAGCTGGCGCACGTCGGCTTTGGTGCCCAAAGCGGGGAATGCGTCCATCAAATAATATTCATCGCGCGCGACATCGCCGATAAACACAGCGCCCCAATCCATGAAAGCCCCTTTCCCGCAGCTCATGCGCGAATGACCTTGAAATATTTTGGAAATCATATCACGGCCGGATTGACGATGTCAATCACATGTATTAAGATGTATTACAACAAATCCGGCCGGACGGCACGCGGTCTTGCGCGGGGGAAATATGCGGGAAAACAGATTCAGGGCCTTGTTCGGGGGCAAGAAGCCGGTGTTCGGCATGCTTCACCTCAAGGGGGAAAACGAGGAGGACGCGCTTGCGCGCGCCCTGCGCGAAACGCGCCTGATGAAGGCGGGCGGCGTGGACGCGGTGATCGTTGAAAACTATTTCGGAACATCCGCTTATGTTGAAGCGGTGCTCGCGCATTTTAGCCAAAACGATCAGGGCATTCTTTATGGGGTGAACCTTCTTGATGATGACGAGAACAACTTCCGCCTCGCGTGCAGGTACGGCGCGGCGTTTTTGCAGCTCGATTCCATTGCCGGCCACCTTGCGCCCGACGATGACCTCGTGTTTGCGGAATTCATCGCCGATTGGCGCGCCCTGTTCGGCGGGCCGGTGCTCGGCGGCGTGCGCTTCAAGTACCAGCCCTATAAGTCCGGCAGGAGCCTCGAGGAGGACCTCGCGTTCGCGATGATGCGCTGCGATGCGATCACCGTCACGGGGGATGCGACCGGCGCGGAAACCCCGCTGGCTAAACTAGCCGGGTTCCGGCGCATCGTCGGGGATTTTCCGCTCGTCGTCGGCGCGGGCGTCACGCCCAGGAACTGCGCCTCGCATTTTGCGCAGGCGGACGGGGCCATCGTGGGCAGCTATTTTAAGGATACGTTCGAGGCGCATGGCGAGGTGAGCCTCGCGCATGTCAAAGCGCTCACATCGGCCGTGCGCGCCTGCCGCGCCTAGGAAGGGAGCAAAGGATGGAAATCGTCAAACACGCGGTGGAGATCGGCGCGATCGATTTTTCACCCTATGGCATCGTTTGCGATATGCGCGCGGATGCGCCCGCTTCGCACCTTGTCGAGCGCAGCGCGGGCGACGGCTGGCGGGATGCGAACACCACGCAGCCCCTCATCGATACGCCGGGCGCCCTTGGCTACACCGTGGGCAGCGGCACGCCGTTTGTCGCGCGAGATATGGAAATGCACCTGCACACGCAGGAGGCGCTGTTTCCGACGGACCGGCCCATCGTCTTTCTCGTAGCGCGCGCCTGCGGGGGTGCGCCGCGCGCCGAAGATGTCATCCCCGTGATCGTGCGGCCGGGGCAGGTGGCCGTGCTCCACAGGCGCACCTGGCATTCCGCCGCGCACGGCATCGGGGAAGAAGCGTATTACCACTACCTCGCGCTCGTTTATAAAAACGAACCCACCACCTGGTCGGATATCCAGGGCGGTCCCGTGCGCGTGCTCGGCTAAAGTAATGAAATTCCCCAAACCAAACGAACCTTGAAAACAGAAGAAAAAGGCGGCCGTTTGCACGGCCGCTCCAAACGTGAGTTTTCTTATTCCTCGCGCAGCGCCATGATGCGCGTCGCGTCGAGCATGAACGGGTGGTAGGCCCCGCAGCTATTGGACATGGGCAGCACATCCTCGCTGAGCTTAAGGCCCACAACGTCGCGCATGAACGCGCGGCGGCTCTGCATGCGCGCCCACGTTTCAGGGTAATGCGCGGCGATATCGGCGCGCAGCGCCTCATCCGCGAGCACGTAGCCATCTTCAAAAATGCCCGTGAGCGCAACGCCGTTTGAAGGGTTGCAGATGATGTCGCTCTGGATATACATGCCCGAAACGAGGCGGTGCGGCGAATCTTTGAAGAACACCGAGTTCGTCCACTCGTCTTCCGCGATGCTGTGGCCGGGGTTGAGGGCGCTGTGAATGTTCGCATCCCTGAGCCGACCGCGCACCGAGGCGAAGATCTCGCCCGCCGATGCGCCGATGTAAATGCTCTCGAGCCAGTGCGCCACCGTCTCAAAGAACGGGGCGACAAAGCCCTCGAGCATGCCCTCGTATTCGCCCGTAAAGTCGGCTTCCGAGCGCGCGCCAAGCCCGCTCCTGCAAACGAGGCTGCCGCGCAGCGCCGCGCTGAGCGTGACGGGCATGCCGATCTCAAGCGCGGTGAAGTCGGGGCTTCGAAGGCCGAGCGCCACGTTCTTTTTGCCGAAGTTGATGTTCGGGTAAACGCAAAGCGGCAGTCCGTCCGCCCCCGCGGCGGCGGAAACGGCGATCTCCGTCGCGCCCGGCGCGAGCGCGCGCCGCATGCGGATCACGCGGTTGGAGGATTGGGTGGCCGCATATTCAAACACGGCGACTTGCTTCGCGTTAAGCCGCATGCGAAGCCCCGTGGTCCCCTCGGTCATCACGCGCGTATAGTTCACAGCGGGCGCGCCTGACGCCGCCTCGACGCAGCGCAGGATATAAGCCGGGATGTCGATCATGTGGTCATGATCCTCGATATCGGCCGGCTCAAAATATTTGAAGCCGATGACGCCGACCTTTGCGCCCGGGCGCACGCCCGCCTCGGCGAGAATGCGTTCAAGCGGAAGGAGCGCATCGCGCTTCTGGCCCTGCAGGCTGAAGTTCTGGTAGAGCACGCGCTCGATCGGAAGCGGGCTGACGAATGAATAATCATAGCCCTCATTGCCCACAACAAGGGTGGGGAGCGCGTCTGCGCTCACGATGAGCAGCGCTTCCTCGAAACGGGGGTCATAGCCCGTCAAAAAGAAAATGTTGGTGAAATGTTCCCTGTCGGCATAGATGACGGCGTGGGTGAACCCGTCCTCCCGCATCCGCGCGCGCAGCGCCTCGATGCGCGCCTCAAATTCGCCTTGGGTGAAGGTTGGGAACGAAGCGGCTTCGACGGCGAGCGCATCGGGCCGGGCGGAAATAATCTTCCATTTGCGCATAAACAACGCCTCCTTTAACGTTAATGGGGTATTGTTGGTAAATGTACAACATTGGCGAGCAGCGGCGGGCGCGCATGTAAGTTACAGACGCCGCCGCGCACAAAATTCGTTGACATTATAGCATGCGCAAGGTAT
>CAZJIS010000004.1:0-7507 GCA_964546125.1 uncultured Clostridium sp. | reverse complement strand
AGATGATTCCTGCAAAGCCCGGCTCTGCAGTGACATAAAAACAGTCTAAGGAGAAGGCAAATGGAAAAGAAAAGCAAAGAACAACTTGACAGATCTTACCTTCGCTTGATGGATGAGCTTGAGGTTCACTCAAACTTCGTGGATGTTATGCCCGGGGTTTGGGGCGGCCAGTGGTCCGTCGACAGCGAGATCGGCAAGCTGCGCGCGGTGCTCATGCGCAGGCCCGGCAAGGAAATCGATAATATCACCCTCCCGCCCGAGCTCGTGAGCATGCACGACACATTGAACCCCGAGGGCATGCGCGCGGAGTTCGACGCGATCAAAAAAATGTATGAGGACAACGGCGTCAAAGTCTACCTGATCGATGACGAGGACGTCCGCCTCGATTGCCCGAACATCATCTTCTGCCGCGATCTGGTCAACGGCTCCCCCAACGGCGCGCTCATCAGCCGCATGGGCATCAGCGTGCGTTCGCCCGAAGTCGCCGCGGCCACGAAGACGCTCGGCAAGATCGGCATGCCCATCGCAAAGACCGTCAACGCCACGGGCACCTTCGAGGGCGCCTGCCTGATCTGGATCGATAAGGAAACCGTCATCATCGGCCACGGCACGCGCAGCAACAGCGCGGGCTGCAAGCAGGTGGAGGACGAGCTTCGCAACCAGGGCGTGAAGAACGTCATCTGGGTGGAGATTCCCCGCAACGGCGTGCACCTAGACGGCTTCATCGGCATTGCCGATCTCGACGTCGTGCTGCTCTTCCCGAGCATCACGCCCAACAATGTGTATGATGAATTCAAGCGCCGCGGCTTCCGCATCGTAGAGATCCCCACGTGGGAAGAGCAGGCGCTCGCCGCGAACTTCGTCGCGCTCGAGCCCGGCAAGATCGCCATGTGCGCAGGGTTCCCGCTCACTAAGAAGCTCCTCGAGGATGAGGGCGTCGAGGTCATTGAGGTGAAAGTCGATGAGATCCGGCGCGCGGGCGGCGCGATTCACTGCATGACCGCGTTCTTGCAGCGCGATTCGATTCCCGTCTACCCGGTGGCGGAACTTTGCGAGTAAAAGAGTTGTAAAATTTGGATGCGGCGCGTCAAAACGCTGCATCCAATAATAATAAGGAGGAACGATCATGAAGACTCTGAAGAAAATGGCAGCATTTCTGCTGTGCGCCGTCATGGCGTTCGCTTGCGTCGGCTGCGGCGGCGGAGGCGATGCGAATAAGCCCATCAAGATTGGCTTCGCCGGATGCATTTCGGGCGCGGACGCATACCTCGGGCAGACCGCTGTGCTGGCGCTCCAGGACAAGGTCGCGGAGATCAACGAAGCGGGCGGCATCCTTGGCAGGAAAGTGGAGCTTGTCAGCTACGACATCGGCCTCGACCCCACGCCGGAGACCATCAACGCCGCCAACCGCCTGATTGAGCAGGACGGCGTCGTCGCGATTATCGGGCCCGAATCTTCGGACCAGGTTATCGCCGCGGTGGACATCATGCAAAACGCCAAGGTCCCGATGCTGGCGACCACGGCCTCCAACGAGGCGGTCACCGTGAAGGCCAACGGCGAGCTCAACGAGTACATGTTCCGCATGTGCTTCATCGACTCCTATCAGGGCGAGGCGCTTGCCATGTATGCCTACGACAAGCTGGGCTTCACCAAAGTGGCGGTTCTCGGCGACATCGCCAACCTCTACACGCAGGGCATTCAGAACTACTTCGTGGATAAGTTCAAGGCGCTCGGCGGCACGATTACCTCGATCGAGGGCTTCGTTGAAACCGATACCGAGTTCCGCGCGGCGCTCACGAACATCAAAAACTCCGACGCCGAGGCGATCCTCATCGCCACGGGCACCTACAAGGTGGCCGGCTACATCGGCCAGCAGTGCAAAGAGCTTGGCATCGACCTCAAGATCCTCGGCGTGGACGGCTGGTATGCGGACGATCTGATCCCCTTCGCGGGCGAAGTACTCAACGGCTCGATCATGTGCTCGATGATGGATGAGTTCTCCGAGGAATACACGGCCTACCGTCAGGCGTTCAACGCCAAGCACGGCACGAACCCGAACTACTTCGCCTATTATGCGGTGGACGCGCTCATGTGCATCCAGTGGGCCATCGAGAAGAGCGGCGAGGCGACGGGCGAGGCGATCGCCAAGACGCTTGGCGGCGCACAGGACATCCCCGTGTTCACGGGCACGCTGACCATCGACAAGGCTACCCACAACCCGGTCGACAAATCCATCTACATCCTCGAGGTCACGCCGGACGGCTTCAAGACCATCGAGAAATTCGAACCTAAAGCGTAACATAGGCCACAGGGCTAAAGACGCTGCGGTCCGGCCGCTTATGCGGCCGGACCCGGCATATTGCCCGGCAAATCGCTGAACTTGGAGGTTGCCCCATGAGTTTTATTATGCAACAGCTGATCACCGGCCTATCGATTGGCGGCATTTACGCGTTGATTGCGGTTGGTTACGCGTTGATCTACAGCGTGTTCGATTTTTCCAACTTTGCCTTCGGCTGCGTCATGATGGTCAGCGGATTCGTCTGCTACTACTCGATGCAGGTCCTGAACGCCTCTTTGCCTGTGGCGATCGCGCTTGCCATCGCGGCGAGCATTGTCGTTTCCGTCCTCACCGAGCTTATCGCATACAGACCGCTGCGCAGAAGGGGTACGGACAGGCTGTTCTTGATGATCACCGGCATGGGCATCGACCTCGCGCTCACCAACACCGTGACGATTCTGCTCGGCGCCAACGCGCGCAGGATCGACGGCTCGCAGTTCGACCTATCCGGCACGGTATCGCTGGGCGACGTTTATTTGACCAAACTCGACGTTTACGCGCTCATCCTCGCCTTTGTCATCCTCGGGGCGCTGTATGTGTTCATTTACAGAACCAAACCGGGCCTTGGCATCCGCGCGAGCGCATACGATGTTTCCATCGCCGGCATGATGGGCGTCAATGTCAACAAGGTGTCGTTCATCATCTTCTTCATCTCGGGCATCACGGCGGGCTTTGCCGGCATTCTGTGCGGCATGAAATACGCGGTGATCCCCACGCTCGGCTCCACGCCGGCGCTCAAGGCGTTCATCGCAAGCGTCGTGGGCGGCCTTGGCAGTTTGCCGGGCGCCGTGGTGGGCGGGCTGATTCTGGGCATCCTAGAGACGCTGACCTCGGGCTTCATCTCCTCCGTCTATCGTGACCTGATCTCCTATGCGGTCTTGATCGTCGCCATGATGTTCCTGCCCCAGGGCCTCTTGGGCCGGACGCACACCGACAAACTGTGACCGGCCGCGCCACAAGCATCAAGGAGGAAGAGATATGCAATATTACCTGAGCGTGCTGACGATTGGCGGGATCAACGTCATTCTGATATTGGGGCTTACGCTGCTCACAAGCTACACGGGCCTGTTTTCGATGGGCAACGTGGGCTTCATGATGATCGGCGCCTATGTTTCGGCGATTCTCAACGTGGAGTTCGGCGTTCCGTTCCTGCCTTCGCTGTTGCTTGCGGGGTTGGTGTCGATGCTCCTTGGTCTGTTCATCGGCTGGCCGACCGTGCGCCGCCGGCTCAAGGGCGACCACTTCGCGGTGGCGATGCTGGGCTTTGCAAGCGCCATCAAGGTGCTCATCTCCAACATCGAGATCGGCGATTTTGACGGCGCCATGGGCATCAAGAACGTGCCCAAGCTCACCAAATGGTATGTGGTGCTCATCGTCGGGGCGATCATCGCGTGGCTTATATGGAATTTCGTTCATTCGGCCTATGGGCGCAACTGCCGCGCCGTGCGCGAGCAGGAGGTGGCGGCGCAAACGATGGGCATCAACGTTTCGCGCACAAAGCTCATTTCGGTGCTGATCAACGCGTTTACAACCGCCATCGGCGGCGGCCTGTTCGCGTTTTACACGACCATCGTCGTGCCCACGATGTTCACGCAGAACCAGTCTTCCAACCACCTGATCGCGGTGGTGTTCGGCGGCATCAACTCGGTTACGGGCCCCGTGCTCGCCTCGTTTGTGCTGGCGATTCTGCCCGAGATGCTGCGCGTGATCAGCACATGGCGCCTCGTGATCTACGGCGTGCTGATCGTTGTGATCATGCTCGTGAAGCCCGAGGGGCTGCTCGGCTACAAGGAGATCAACTTCCGCTGGGTCAAACCGGCCGCGGTGAAGTTCAAACACTTTTATACGAAGCTGTGGGCGAAGCTTTCTAAGTCTGGTAAACGCAAGCAGGACGGGGGGGATGCATGATGGAATCCAAAAGGATCATTTTGGAAACCAAGGACCTGACGGTGCGCTTTGGCGGGCTGACGGCCGTGAACAGCGTGAACATCGTCGTGCCCGAGGGTAACATCACGGGCATCATCGGCCCCAACGGCGCAGGGAAGACGACGCTCTTCAACATGATCACCGCCGCCGTCGAACCCACTTCGGGCGATGTGCTCTACGAGGGCAAAACCCTTCTTGGCATCGGCCCGGATGAGATCGCCCGCATGGGCGTGAGCCGCACATTCCAGAACATTCGCGTGTGCAGCCGCATGACGGCGCTTGAAAACGTCATCATCAGCATCCAGCGCGAGCCGCCCTATTCGGTGTTCTCGGCGCTGCTCGGCCTGCCCGGCGTCAAGCGCAAGGACCGCGAGGCGCGCGAACAGGCGTATTCCTATTTAGAAATGCTCGGCATTGCAAGCTACGCGGGGAGCCTCGCGAGCGAAATGCCCTACGGCCAGCAAAGGCGCCTGGAGATCGCGCGCGCCATCGCCACGCGGCCGCAGCTCCTGCTGCTCGACGAACCGGCCGCGGGCATGAATAACGAGGAATGCCACGAGCTTACCGAGCTTTTGCGCGAGCTGCGCCAAAAGCTTGATTTGACGGTCTTGATCATCGAGCACCACATGGAGGTCGTGATGAAACTGTGCGACCACATCTATGTGCTCAACCTCGGCAGCCTGCTGCGCGAGGGCAAGCCCGCCGAGATCCAAAGCGACCCGCAGGTGATCAAGGCGTATTTGGGCGAGAAGAGGAGGCGGAACTGATGGCGTATCTCGACATTAAGGATCTCAACGTTTTTTACGGCGGCATCCATGCGCTGCGCTCGGTGAACATGCAGGTGGAAAAGGGCGAGATCGTGGCCGTCATCGGCGCCAATGGCGCCGGCAAATCTACGCTCATGCGCTCGATCGCGGGCGACCAGAAATATAAGGGCGCGATCCTCTTTGACGGATGCCAGCTCCCAACGGATTCCTATGTCGTGGTCACCAAGGGCATTTCACTTGTGCCCGAGGGGCGGCGCATTTTTCCCGGCCTGACGGTGCTTGAAAACCTGCAGGTGGGCGCCTACACGCGCAAGGATAGCGCGAAAGTCGCCGAAGATATGGAGGAGATCTTTGAGCTCTTCCCGCGCCTCAAGGAGCGCATCAGGCAAATGGGAGGCAGCCTTTCGGGCGGCGAACAGCAGATGCTCGCGGTCGGCCGCGCGCTTGTCGCAAGCCCCAAGCTGCTGCTGCTCGATGAGCCCACACTCGGCCTTGCGCCGATTGTGATCGATGAATTGTTCGATAAGCTTGTCGAGATCAACCGCGCGAAGAATTTGCCCATCGTGATGGTGGAGCAGAACGCCTACGCGGCGCTCGAAATTTCGCACAGGGCCTATGTGCTCGCCACCGGCGAGGTCGTCATGGAGGGCGACAGCGCCGAGATGCTCGAAAAGGACGATATCATCGAAAGCTACCTCGGCGCGAAGGCCGAGGAACAAAAGGGTACATAACATGAGTAAAAGCAAAAAAGTATTGATCTGCGGAGAAACATGGATGTCCACCTCGACCCATGTGAAGGGGTTCGACTGTTTTTCGGCAAGCGTTATGGATGGCGGCGTGCAATTTTTGCGCGAGGCGCTCACCGCGGGCGGCTACGAGGTGACGCATATGCCCGCGCACATCGCGGCGGAGGAGTTTCCCTATACGCTCGAAGAGCTTTCGGTCTACGACTGCGTGATCTTCTCGGATATCGGGGCCAACACGTTCCTGCTGCCCGCCGCCGTGTTCGCGCGCGGCGAGCGCAGGCCCAACCGGCTCAGCCTTGTTGAAGAATACGTCCTCGCGGGCGGCTCGTTCATCATGGTGGGCGGGTATTTGACGTTCACGGGGTTCCAGGCCAAGGGCTTTTATGCGGGTTCGGCGGTGGAGCGGGTGCTCCCGGTGAATCTTTCCCGTTATGACGACCGCGTGGAGCTGCCCGAGGGCGGCACCCCCTTGGCGGTAGAGGCCGGCCACCCCGTGCTCGCGGGTGTTTGCGGCGAATGGCCGCACCTTCTTGGGTACAACCGAACCGTCCTCAAAGAAGATGCGCAGCTCATCGCAAAGATCGGGGACGATCCGTTCATTGCCCTGCGCGAGGCTGGCCGCGGCCGCACGGCTGTGTTTACCTCCGACTGCGCGCCCCACTGGTGCTCGCCGGAGTTCGTGGCGTGGGAGCATTACGGCACCATTTGGCGCAACCTCTTAGGGTGGCTCACGGACGAAAACCGCTGACGGTTTTACCAAGGACCGCTTGCGGACCCGCGGCGCGCAGCGCCGCGGGTCTTTTGGGCTAAAAACCGCGCCGGAAAAGCAATGCTTATACGTAGCAGGGAACATGCGGCAAGCTTGCAATAAGCTGCATCGTTAAACCGGCATCGCCGGCAAGGGCGGGCGCCGGCCTCATTGTACGCGCCCATGGCGGCGGCCCCTGGCGCGAAACGGGCCCGGGACAAGCGATAAATTCATATAAAATGCGCAAATGCGCGCGAGAACGGCGGCTTGGCAAGGGGACGCTAATTTTTTGCATTTTTATGAATAGGTATATTATTGCAACGGTTGGAAACAATATCTGTAAAATCCAACAGGGGGTCTGAAAATATGGAGCTATGCACGATGGAACGCGCGGCCCGTCCGGGCTGGAGCGAGGCGGAGGAAAAGCTGCTCTTCGAGCGCGCGCAAAGCGCGAGGGAACGCGGCCTGCCGCTTAAGAGCGTGTTCGACGACGTCGCGCGGGACACGGGGCGCAAGCCCAACAGCATCCGCAACTATTATTATGCGCGCGTGAAGGAGGGCGCGTGCGAGGGCGCGGCTTTTCACAGCGCGGCGTTTGTGCCATTCACGCAAGAGGAGGTCTTTTCGCTTATGCGCGCCGTGCTTGCGGCGCAGGCGCAGGGCATGAGCGTGCGGGCGTGCACGCTTAACATGGGCGGGGGAGATACGCGCAGGATGCTGCGCTACCAGAACAAATACCGCGCGGTTGTCAAGAGCGATCCCATGCTGGTGCGCGAGGTCATTCGCTCGCTCGAAGCGGAGGGCATCGCCGCATTCGATCCTTATCGCGATAAGGAAGTGCGCGCGCAGGTGTCGCAGCGCTTTGACAAGCGCGAGGCCGCGGCGTTCTTCGAGGCGCTCGAAGCCCTTGCCGCAAAATACCGCAGGATGATCATGTAAAAAAACGTTTGACTTTTCCGCGCAAAAAAAGAGGTTCCCGCAA
>CAZJIS010000003.1:44143-56275 GCA_964546125.1 uncultured Clostridium sp. | reverse complement strand
CACCTCGTCATCCCGCCCGATCACGGGGTCGAGCTTCTGATTGCGCGCAAGCTCCACAAGATTCTGCGCGTATTTGCCCAGCGCGTCGTAAGTACCCTCCGGCGTGTCGGAGGTAACCCGCGCGCCGCCGCGCACCGCCTCAAGCGCCGAGAGAAACGCGTTTTTATCGATGTTAGACGCGCGGAAAAGCATTTTGAGCGCATCGTTCGGCGCGTCGAGCAAACCGAGAAACAGATGCTCCACGCTGGTGAATTCATCCTTCATGCGCGCGGCCTGCTTTACGGCTTCGTTAAGCGCGCGGTCAAGCTGCGCCGTCACATAGATTTTATCCGCTTCGCGCCCTGCGCCGGTGATGCCCGGCAGCTTGTCGACCGCCGTGCGTACAGCGTCGGTGAACGCCTGGACGTCCACGCCCATGCGCCCCAGAAGAGAAGCTGCGAGCGAATCCTCCTGCTCAAGCAAGGCGAGGAGCAGATGCTCCTGATCCACCTGCTGGTTGTTGTGCTCAACGGCGATCGTCTGCGCGCTCTGGACTGCCTCTAAAGACCGCTGGGTCAGTTTGTTTGCGTTCATATCAACACCTCCCGGTATAGGAACTTATGTTCGTATTTTTATAGCATTATTTTACCACGCATGGGGGGATATGCAACGGAGATCCTGTTATACTAATTTGAACGAATTGTGAAATGGACAAATCTAGCGCGCTATGCTATGCTTATGATGTTAAAAATAAGACCATCGAAGGGAGAATGAGGGATGCGCAACTAAGCGGCTGTTGTTTCGGCTTGATGGACGGCGGATGACCGTCTTGCTGCCGTTTCAGTCGTGCGTATTCCGGCAAACCCAAAGGGGGTCTTTTATTTATGCCACTCATATCGGTCAACGATCTCACCTTCTGTTACGAAGGCAGTTACGACAATATATTCGAACACGTTTCCTTTCAGATCGACACGGACTGGAAGCTCGGCTTCACGGGTCGAAACGGGCGCGGCAAAACGACGTTCCTCAATCTGCTGCTGGGCAAGTATGAGCACCGCGGCAGCATCACAGCCTCCGTCCATTTTGATTACTTTCCCTTTGAAGTGTCCGACATCGGGCGGGATACCATCGAAGTTTTGGAGGAAATCAGTCCCGGCCATGCGCCGTGGCAGCTTTTACGCGAAATCGGCCTGTTGGGGATGGATGAAGGCACGCTCTACCGGGCGTTCTCAACCCTAAGCCATGGGGAGCGCACCAAAGCGCTGCTCGCGGCTCTTTTTCTGAAAGAAAACAACTTCCTTTTAATCGATGAGCCGACCAACCACCTCGATTTGCGCGCCCGCGACATCGTGCGGGAGTATTTGAATGCAAAAAAAGGCTTTATCCTCGTCAGCCACGACCGCGCCTTTCTCGATGGGTGCGTGGATCATATCCTCTCCATCAACAAGGCGGATATAACGGTTACGAAGGGCAATTTTTCGCAGTGGTGGCAGAACAAAGAAATGCAGGACGCGTTTGAGATGGGGGAGAATGAGCGCCTGTTAAAGGATATTCACCACTTAAAACAAGCTGCGCGCCAATCCAGCGAATGGGCGGATAAAGTGGAGGCGGCTAAAATCGGCAAGCACGGCAACATGGAATGGAGCATCGATTCGCGCGCCTACATGGGCGAGCAATCCCGCAGGATGCAGCAGCGCAGGAAGAATCTTGAACGCAGGCAAAATGCTGCGATTGAGGAAAAATCGAAACTTTTGAAGAACATCGAGCGCAACGAGAACCTCGCCGTCCACCCGCTCCACCACAGAAGCGAACGCCTGCTTGAAATCCGGGACCTTGCCATCGCCTATCCCGGACGGGAGGTGCTTTCCGACTTTTCGCTGGAGCTGCGGCGCAGCGAGCGCGTGGCGCTCACGGGGCCGAACGGCTGCGGCAAATCGAGCATCGTCAAGCTTGTGGCGGGGGAGGATATCCCCCACGCGGGAACCGTGCGCCTGGCCTCCGGTCTTGTGATCTCCTATGTGCCGCAGGATACTTCCTTCCTCGGCGGGGGGCTGATGGATTACGCCCAAAGCGCGGGAATCGATGCGAGCCTGTTCCTGACAATCCTCAGGAAGCTCGATTTTCCGCGCGTACAGTTTGAGAAGGATATGCGCTCCTTCTCCGCCGGTCAGCGAAAGAAGGTTCTTTTGGCAAAAAGCCTCTGCGAAAAGGCGCATCTTTACCTTTGGGACGAACCGCTCAACTATGTGGATGTTCTTTCCAGAATGCAGATCGAAGCGCTTATCCGCGAGGGAAAGCCCGCGATGCTGTTTGTGGAACATGACCGCGCGTTCATCGAAAACACGGCGACGCGGGTGATTGAGCTGTAAAAAAAGGGGGCGGATAAATATCCGCCCCGGTATTACTTGTGGAACAACTTTTTTGATTGATACTGCGGCTCGCAGGTCAGGTTGATGCCGAGTTTTTTAAACGTCGCGCCATCTACGGAGGAAAGGATCACCGAGGAATGCGCCTCGCACCCGCGCAGCTTGGGAAGCTGGCGCATCGCGAGGTCCGCCGTTGGGTTCGTGGCGGCGCAGATGGAAAGGGCGATGAGAACCTCATCCGAGTGCAGGCGCGGATTGTGGTTGCCAAGATGCCTCGTCTTGAGATCCTGAATCGGCTCGATGATGATCGGGGAGATGAGGTGCATGTCGTCCTGTATGCCGCCGAGCGCCTTGAGCGCATTGAGCAGCAGCGCTGCGGAAGAACCCAGCAGCGGCGAGGTTTTGCCCGTGACGATCGATCCGTCCGGCAGTTCCAGCGCGCTCGCGGGTTGACCCGAATCGGCCGCTTTTTCGAGCGCACGCGCAATAACCGGCCTGTCCGCCTCGCAAACGCCCGCCTGGTTCATCAACAGCTTGCACTTGTATGTGCCTGAATCGTCGGACAGCCCCTGCCGATGCGCGCAGCTTTCCGCATAATAGCGGCGGATGATTTCCTGCTTTGCGGCTTTGCGGCAAACTTCGTCGTCCACGATGCAATAACCCGCCATGTTTACGCCCATATCCGTGGGGGATTTATAAGGGCAGTTCCCGTATATTTCAGTAAAAATGGCCGCCAGGACGGGAAAGATTTCCACATCGCGGTTGTAGTTGACGGTGGTTTCCCCATAAGCCTCAAGGTGGAAGGGGTCGATCATGTTCACATCCTTGAGGTCCGCGGTCGCGGCCTCATAGGCGATGTTGACAGGATGCTTGAGCGACAGGTTCCAAATGGGGAAGGTCTCGAATTTCGCGTAGCCCGCGGACACGCCGCGCTTGTTTTCGTGGTAGAGCTGGGAAAGGCAGGTCGCCATTTTGCCGCTGCCGGGGCCGGGAGCCGTCACGACGACCAGCGGGCGCGAGGTTTCAATATAGTCGTTTTTGCCGTAGCCTTCGTCGCTCACAATCAGCTCCACGTTCGAAGGGTAGCCCTCGATCGGGTAGTGCCGGTAAACCGTGACGCCGAGCGCCTCGAGCCGCGATTGGAATGCGATCGCCGCCGGTTGGCTGCAGAACTGCGCGAGAACGACGCTGCCGACGAACATGCCGATCGCGCGGAACGCGTCGATCAGGCGCAGCACGTCGAGGTCATAGGTGATGCCGATGTCCCCGCGCACTTTGTTCTTTTCAATGTCCGCCGCGTTGATCACGATCACGACCTCGGCCTGATCGGAAAGCTGCAAAAGCATCTTCACCTTGCTGTCGGGCGCGAAACCCGGCAGCACGCGCGAGGCGTGATAATCGTCAAAGAGCTTGCCGCCAAACTCGAGGTAGAGCTTGCCTCCGAATTGGGCGATGCGCTCGCGTATTTTCTCCGATTGCAGCGAAAGATACCTGTCGTTGTCGAAACCTTGCTTCATGCGATCCTCCGTAAACTGAACATTTATAAATAAAAACAAAAAAGGAAAACGGGATTTGCCCGCTTTCCTTTGAGTGGCGCCTCATATATCGTAACGCGTTTTGCGTGTGATTGCAAGATGGAATATCCAAAAAATACGCTTTCGTGTTATAATCGCAGGGAACCGTGCCCGCGGCACAAACGTATTATGGACAGGAGGGATGAGATTGCCCGCATGGGAGTTCGATTCCATCTATGAGCGATTTTCGCGCCTGGTCTATTGGACCGCCTACGGCGCGCTTAAAAGCGAAAGCGACGCGATGGACGTTTCGCAGGAGGTGTTCATCCGCGTGCTCCGTCATGTGAAGAAGCTGGAGGATATGGGCGAAGCGCAGCTCAAAAGCTGGCTTTACCGCGTGACCATCAATTTATGTGTGGACGGCAAGCGCAGAACCAAGCGCGAGGTGCTCTTCGAAGAGCTGCCCGAGCCGCCGGTCGTGAGCGAGGAGGAGCTGCCCGAGCCCGCGGCGATGAATGCGGAAACAGCGCGCCTCGTGCATGGGGCGGTTGATGCGCTGCCCGATATTTACCGGGAAACGGTGATTCTTCACTATTTCTCCGGCCTGCAATATGAACAGATTGCCGCGCTGCAGGGCGTGAGCGAGGGAACGATCAAATCCCGCATGTCGCGGGCGAAAGGGAGACTTGCACAAATGTTAAAGGGGGGTGAGCTGCATGGCCGATAAAATGGATCGCATTTTGAACGCCGCCGCCGAGCAGGCGGATGCGCGGGTTGATTACGCCGCCATGCATGCCGCCGTTTTGAAAAAGGCGGTCGCGCGCAAAAAAACGCTCCAAAAGAACATCATCCGCTGCGCCTCGGCGGCTGCGGCCGTGGTGCTGATGCTCTCCGTGGGCATCGGCCTCTTGCAGCGCGGCGGCTATGACATGATGGAAAAAGCCAGCCCCGAAACCGCGGATATGGGCGCGCAAAACCTTGAGGACAACATCTTGGGTGGTGGAGATCGCTACGCGCTCGCGCCCGGGGGGGGCGCGACGCCCGCGGCCACGGACGATTCGGGCCTTGCCTGCCCGGATGTGCCGGCGGAGGGTCTGCCGCCGCAATGCGGCAACACGATGGGCTACGCATCGCTCTACTGGGCGGAGAAGGATTTCGAGCTTCCCGTCATCACCTTTAGCGAGGATATCGAGGTTCTGTCCGATGCATCGCGCGTGCTCTACACCATTATTGGCGGCACACAGGAGGATGGCGCTGAATACGTTGCGCGCGTGCTCCAAATGTATCCCGAGGGCGTTATCTTAAAAGATGAATTGGGCTTGCGCGAGGGAGCGGACGCTCACCAAACGGTTCTGGAGCTTTTGGACGGCGCATATCGGGTGACGGTCAGCTTCGAGCAGGGCATGTTGAGCATCCTCGCGGAAACGGCGCAAAAATAAGTCCGCGCGGCGGCGGCTATTCTTCAAAAGAAGGGGCGGTCCCACGGGGCCGCCCCTTTGCGTATCTAAAAAGCGCTTTGCTCTTTTTAGGGAAAGCACGCCCCGCCTACAATGCTTCGCATTTGCGCGCGGCAAAACGCAGGCAGTGCAAAAGCCTGTGGCTTCCACCCGTTTTGACGCGCATGTTACGCAGCCTGATTCCTTTTCTCTCTGCGCCGCAGCACGGCTTTGACGAGCTCATACCACAGCACCGAGGCAGCGCCGAGACCGGCGGCGAGAAGAAGCTGAGGTAAGCTCAGCGGCGCGAGCTTCAAAAGCCCCGCAAGCGGCGTGTAAAGGGCCACGAGCAGCAGCGCGAGCGTGCCGAGGCTCACGCCCCACATCACGCGATCGCGCGCGAAGAGCAAAACGCTGCGGTAGAATGGGTCGCGGCGCGAAGCGTTGACCTGCACGAGGAAAAGGTTGGCGACCATCGTCACCGCAAGGCCCATGCCGCGCGCCATGCCCGCGCGGGCCATATCCCCGCCAAGGGTGAGCCGGTATGCGCCAAAGGAGGCCGCAAACATCATAAGCCCCTGCAAAACGCTTCGCAGCAGCACGCCGCCCGTGAGCAGGCTTTCCTTTGGGTCGCGCGGAGGCGTATCCATGATGTTTGCCTCGGCCGGCTGGCGCTCGAGCGCAACGGAGCAGGTGGGGTCGATCACGAGCTCGAGAAGCGCCACGTGCAGCGGCAGCAGCGGCAGCGCCGCGGGGGGAATGCCGAGCATCGGCCCGAGCAAAGAGGTGAGGGCGATGGGAATATGGATCGCGAACACATACCCCACGGCTTTTTTGATGTTTTCATAAATGCGCCGCCCATCGCGGATGGTTTCGACGATGGTCGAAAAGTTGTCGTCCATCAAAACGAGGTCGGCGGCTTCGCGCGAAACTTCGCTGCCGCGCCGACCCATGGCGATGCCGATGTCCGCATATTTAAGGGCGATGGCGTCGTTCACGCCGTCCCCCGTCATGGCGACAACGGAGCCATTCTCGCGCAGCGCGCGCACGATGCGCATCTTATGCGCGGGCAGCACGCGTGCAAAGACCGAGCAATGCTGCGCGGCCTCGCGCAGCGCGCCGTCGTCCATTTGGTCGATCTGCGCGCCCGTGAGGGCATGCTCCGCGTTTTGCATACCCACGGCTCTTGCGATAGAGGATGCGGTCACGCCGTTGTCGCCGGTGATCATCACCACGCGCACGCCCGCGCGCTCGCAAAGGGCGATGTTTTCGCGCACGCCCTCGCGCGGCGGGTCGGTGAGGGCAATAAGCCCGCAAAGGCGCGGCGCGCAGCCTTCGAGGGTTTCGGGAACATCCTCTTCGCGCGCGAAGCGCTGCATCGCGACGGCGATCACGCGAAGCCCTTCTTTCGCATAAACATCCGCTTGCGCGCGCGCCGTGCTTTCCTCTTCGGGGGTGAGCGTGCACAGCGCAAAAATGCTTTCGGGCGAGCCCTTGGCGGCGAGGATAATTTCCCCGTCGTGCGCCCAGACGTGGCCCATCATCTTGCGCTCGTCGGTGAACGCATATTCGGTGAGCATTACGCCGCCGAACAGGTGCTCGCGCCCGACGCCGCGCGCGTTGCAATCGGCGAGGATGGCCATTTCCATCGGGTCGTAAGCGTTCACTTCACAAGCAAGGCCCGCGGCTTCGGCAAGCGCTTGTTCATCGCCTTGCGCGCTCCACGTTTCAGTCACGCGCATGCGGTTCATGGTGATCGTGCCCGTCTTGTCGACGCACAGCACGCTCACCGCGCCGAGCGTTTCCACGCAGGGCAGGCGGCGCACAAGCGCGTTTTTCTTCGCAAGCCGCCACGCGCCCATCGAGAGGAACACGGTGAGGATGACCGGGAACTCCTCGGGGATCATCGCCATCGCAAGCGTAATGCCCGCGAGCAGGCTTCCGGTCAAACGCGGGCGCAGCGCCTGACCTCCCAGGTTGAACCATGCGGCGATGCAGGTGAGCAAAAACAGCACGCCCGCGATGATAGAGCAGGTGCGGACGAGCTTTCGCGTCTGTTTCTCAAGCGGGGTGGGCCGGTCCGGCGCTTCGCCCACGTGCGTGCCGATCGCGCCGTATTCGGTGCGCGCGCCGGTTTGCTCCACGAGCACGGCGGCGGTCCCCTGCGTAACCAAGGTGCCCGCGTAACAATAATCCTTGCGCCAGGGGCCATCATCCGTCTCGCCCGAAAAGGCGCTCTTCCAAACGCCCTCGGCTTCGCCGGTGAGGCTGCTCTCGTCGACGCGCAGGTCGCTGCAGCGCAGCACGCGCCCATCCGCGGGGATTCTCACGCCCTCGTGGAGAAACATCACATCCCCCGGCACGAGCTCGGCGCTCGGGATGGGGGTTTCCATTCCGTCGCGCAGCGCCGTGACGCGGGGCGCGGAAAGGTCGCGCAGCGCCTCAAGCGTGCGGTCGGTCTTCCATTCCTGCACGGTTTCGATGCCGATCACGCCCAGCACGAACACGAGCATAATGGCGCCGTCGCGCGGCTCGCCGAGCAGGAAATACACAAGCGCCGCGCCGAGCAGCAGCAAGAACATGGGTTCTTTGAGGATCGAGAAAAGTTTTCTCAAAAACGTGGCTTTCGCGCGGGGCGCAAGCTCGTTCTTGCCGTATTGGGCAAGAAGCGCTTTGGCTTCGGCGCTGGTTAAGCCCTCATGGGAGAAATGCGGGTCCATCATGGCTGTCCTCCGGTTTTGGTGAGCGGCCGCTCAATTTCTCCTTGCCGTTTGCGCCCTGCGGGTAAAACAAAACGCATCCGCGGCAACTGTCCCGCAGATGCGCCATGCGCTTTCCTGCTGCCGCACACGCGGCCCGGCCCCACGGGCTCCCGGAGGGGAGGCCCATCGCCTGCTCAGATTGTACCGTCGATCGCGCACTTTTTAAAAAAAAGCGCCAGGCAGTGCAAAGAGATCACCTATCAAATAACATACATGGCGCAGGTTAGTCAAGCGCAACATGCTGCACCTGAGCAAAAGCGACAAAACGCGTTAGGATATGGTATGATCTTCCATCGGCATAAGTGCCAGTTCCCGCGAGAAACATAATAGAGACCGAGGTTTTGGGGGAGGATCGAACATGGAACTGACCGTATTGGGGCGCTACGGCCCCTTTCCCGCGCCGGGCGGCGCATGCTCGGGCTATTTGCTGCGGGCGGGGGAGGCAAAAATACTGCTCGATCTTGGCGCGGGCACGTTCACGCGGCTTTTTGGCATTTTGCCCAAGCTCGATTTGAACTGCGTCGTCCTCACGCACCTGCACAGCGACCACATGTCGGATATGCTTGTTTTCCGCTATGCGCTGCGCCAGCTATCTGAAAGCGGCGCGAACCTCGCGCTGCCCCTGCCCGTCATCATGCCCGAGGAACCGCGGGAGGAAGCGCGCATGCTTGCATCTTCCGGCGCATTCGACCTTACTGCCGCGGCGGACGGGCTGCAGCTTCGCATCGGGGATGCGCGCGTCCGCCTGCACCGCATGACCCACCCCGTGCCAAGCTACGCCGTTTGTATCGAGCACGAAGGCAAGCGCTTCGTTTACACAGGCGATACGGGCATGCGCAACGACCTCCACGAGATTTGCTACGGCGCCGATATGCTGCTTGCGGGCGTCAATTTCCTCGACGAGGAGCACCCCGGCCCCGGCGCGCCGCACCTGGCGGCGGGGGAGGCGGGCAAACTCGCCAAGGACGCATGGGTCAAACGCCTCATCTGCACGCATGTGCGCGGTTCGCTGTGTGACACAAAAAAACTGATGGAGCAAGTACGCCGCCACTTTGAAACCGCGGAACTCGCCGAGGAGCTCGCGACCTACGTCGTGTGAGCGGGGTTGCATATATTTTGACCGGTGTTATAATATGGGTGCGAAACCGCCGGAATGGAGGGATATCATGGCTGTTTTTGAAACGATCAGCGCGCAGGCCGCCGCATTGACGGAAGAGCTGCTTTGCGCCGCCAACACGCTCAAACGCGGCGATATGCTGGTCGTGGGCTGCTCCACGAGCGAGATCATGGGCAAACTCATCGGCACGGGCTCGAGCGAGGAGGCCGCGCGCGCCGTGATGGACGCGGTGCTGCCGCGCGTCAGGGAGCGGGGACTGTTCCTCGCGGTGCAGTGCTGCGAACACCTTAACCGGAGCCTGGTTGTGGAACGCGGCTGCATGGAAAAATACGATCTGCAGCAGGTGTGGGTCAAGCCGCAGCTCCACGCGGGCGGCGCGTTTGCGGTTGAAGCCGTTGCGCGCTTTGACGACCCTGTTATGGTTGAAGATCTGCGCGCCAAGGCGGCCGCGGGCATCGATATCGGCGGCACGTTCATCGGCATGCACCTGCATCCGGTGGCCGTTCCTTTGCACGCCAAAACAAGAAAGATCGGCGAAGCCAATGCTACCGCCGCCCGCACGCGCCCCAAATACGTGGGCGGTCCGCGCGCGGCCTATGACGACATGCCGCGCTAAACGAAAAAAGCAAACAATGATCCCCCGGTTACAACCGGGGGATCATGTTTTTATTTAGGCCCGCACGACCCCGCGCCCGCCCACGCGGATATTCACAGCACCCGAAGAACTAAGAGAGAGGCGCGTGTAGATTTTCGAGGGCTTGCCCATCGCCTCCCCCTGCACGAACAGGTTGGTTTCATCAGGGCGGATCAGATCCCGTTTATAGAGGTAATAGGTCAGCGCGCCGTTCGAAGTTCCGGTCGCGGCCTCCTCGTCAATGCCATAGAGCGGCGCAAAGTTGCGGCAATATCCGGCTGCCCCTTCCTCGAGCGCGCACGCATGCACGCCCGTGACCCCATAACGGCGCGAAAGGGCGGAGATCGCTTCGAAGTCGGGCTTCATCGCCGCGAGCAGCGCGCGGCTTTTGAGGGGCAGCATGATGTCCGGCAGGCCCGCGTCCACCGCGGCGGGCCGGAGCGCGCCGCAGGCATCCGGCGGCAGGGCGAACAGCGCGAGCAGTTCGGCCGCCTGCGCTTCGCCGAGCGCAAAAAGCTCATGCGGCGCCGCCATGTCAAGCCACACGAGGCCGTCGCGCACATCGACCGTGATCTCGCCCGCGCCGGTGCGGGCGGTGTAACTTCGGCCTTCGCCGATTGCGCCCCGCGCGAGCAGCAGCGAGAACGCGCCTACCGTTGCATGCCCGCACAGCGGCACTTCTTCAACGGGGGTGAAGTAGCGCACCTGAAAGGCGCCGTCTTGAAGGGGTAGCACGAACGCTGTTTCCGAGAAGCCGACCTCGGCCGCGATCCTGCGCATTTCGGCCTTTGCGGGCAGCGCATCCGTAAAAAGGGCCACGCCCGCCGGGTTGCCGCCCAAAGGCACGTCGGTGAAGGCGTCGACGATGAAAAGCTGCATACAAATCTCCTTAAGGGGCGGATGAATGCATGTATGATAGCATATATTGTTCCAAATTGCTATTGACGCGCGGGGCGCGACAGTGTAACATCATCTGTGTTAGTTTAGACTAACCTGGGAGAATTTCGATGGCGGATGCAAAGAGGACCCTCGGCGGATTGAACATCGGCGAAACCGGGCACGTCAAGGCGGTTTGCGCGGCGGACCGGCGCGTGCGGCGCCATATTTTGGATATGGGCATCACCCCCGGCACGGAAGTGCGGCTTGTGAAAGCCGCGCCCATGGGCGACCCGCTTGAAATCGAGCTGCGCGGCTATTCGATGTCCCTGCGCCGGGCGGATGCTTTGAGCATCCTTTTGATGGATGAAACAGAGCACGAGCAATGGCATGAGCGCACGCTGCGCGCCCGGGCGGCGTTCGAGGCGCGCGCGGCCGAACGTTTATTAAAAACCCAGCCCGGGCAGAGCGACGCGGCGGGCCACCGCCGCGCGGCGGAGCTGACGGCGTTCATCCTCGAAAAAGGAAGCTGTTGCGAGCGGGGCGTCTGCGATTATTGCCCGCGCGAGGTCTTTGGGGACGACGGCGGCCCCGTGCGCCTTGCGCTTGCGGGCAACCCCAACAGCGGCAAGACCACGCTCTTCAACGCCATGACCGGCGGACGCGAATATGTAGGTAACTGGCCGGGCGTGACGGTGGAGAAAAAAGAAGGCAAAATTAAAACCACGGCCGACGACGGCGCGGGCCTTTGCACGCTCGGGCATGAGATGACGGTCGTGGATCTTCCGGGCATCTATTCGCTCTCCCCTTATTCGATGGAGGAGATCATTGCGCGCGATTACATCATCAACGAAAAACCCGAGGCGATCATCAACATTATCGACGGCACGAATCTTGAGCGCAACCTCTACCTCACCATCCAGCTGCTCGAACTCGAGCGGCCGATGATCATCGCCCTCAACATGATGGATCAGGTCGAAAAGCGCGGCGATCGCATCGATTGCGAGCGCCTCTCTCTTGAGCTTGGCATTCCCGTGGTGCCTATCAGCGCACGCACGGGCGCGGGCCTTCCCGAGCTGGTGGACGGGCTCCAAAAGCTGCTCCACGCCGCGCACACGCAGTTCCACGAGGGCTTCCAGATCGAGCCGGATGATGTGTATGACGATTTCACCCACATGCAGCACCATCTCATAGGCGGCCTTGTGGATGAGTATGCAGACCGCGCGGGCCTTCCGCGGCATTGGACGCAGATCAAGCTGCTCGAGGGGGATGAGCGCGTGCTAGGGGCGCTTGCTCTGCCCGAGGATGTTGCAAACGAGGTCAGTCAGATCACGCGCTCCTTTGCACTCGCGAACCCCTTTGGGGACAGCGAGAGCATGGTGGCGGACAGCCGCTATGCCTACATTGAAAAAGTCGTGGCGGCATCGGTCGAAAAAAACCGGCAAAGC
>CAZJIS010000003.1:40760-44043 GCA_964546125.1 uncultured Clostridium sp. | reverse complement strand
ATCCGCGGCGTGGGCGGCGTGCTGACTTTTTTGCCGCAGATCGCCTTGCTCTTTCTGTGCCTCTCCATGCTCGAGGACAGCGGTTACATGAGCCGCATCGCCTTTATTATGGATAAGCCCATGCGCCGTTTCGGCCTTTCGGGCAGGAGCTTCATTCCGCTTCTCATGGGCTTTGGCTGCACCGTGCCCGCGGCGATGGGCGCGCGTACCATGGACAACGAGCGCGACCGGCGCATGACGATTTTGCTTTTGCCCTTTATGAGCTGCTCGGCAAAGCTTCCGGTCTATGGACTCATCGCGAGCGCGTTCTTTGAAAAGAGCCGCGGCCTCGTCATTTTGAGCCTGTATGCGCTCGGCATTGCGCTTGGCATTCTATCGGGTCTCTTTTTCAAGAACAGCCTATTTGAAAAGGGCGACGCGCCGTTTGTGATCGAGCTGCCGCCCTACCGCTGGCCCACGTTCAAAAACACCTTCACGCATGTGTGGGAGCGCGTGAGCCACTTCCTTGAGAAAGCGGGCACGATCATCTTTGCGATGTCGGTGGTGATCTGGTTCCTCGAAAGTTTCGATTTTCGCCTCGCCTTTGTGCAAAGCCCGGAGGCGAGCATCATCAGCCGCGTGGGCACGTTCATCGCGCCCCTATTCAAGCCGCTGGGCTTCGGGTCATGGCAGGCGAGCGTGGCGCTTCTCACGGGCATCGTCGCCAAGGAGGCCGTGGTCAGCACCCTTTCGATGTTAACGGGCTTTTCCGCAAGCGCCGGCGGCGAGGTTGTGCGGGGCGCGCTTTCGGCGGTCTTCACGCCCGCGGCGGCGTATAGTTTCCTCGTGTTCGTGCTCGTTTACACGCCCTGCATGGCGGCGGTTGCGACGATGCGGCGCGAACTCAACAGCGCGAAGTGGACGGCTTTTGCGATCGTCTACCAATTGGCGGGCGCATGGATTGCCGCATTCGCTGCATATCAGGTGATCGGCATTGTGTCGGGGGAGGTTTCAATGAGCATTTTGTATTATCTTTTGGCGGCGGCAATCATCGCCTACAGCGCGTGGATGCTCGTGCGCCATTTCAGGCGGCGCGGCTGCTGCGGCAAGCGCACTTACGGCTGCGATGGTTGCATTCACGCCGCACAGTGTTCACAAAAAGGTGCTGATAAATAGCGCGCATCTATGATATACTCGAATAAAGCAAAAAGCGACGCCGCCCGGCGGCGTCCGAAAGGGGTAAGAAGATGAAAATCTCGATTAACGGCAAAAACATCGAAGTCTCCGATTACCTGCGCGATCTGATCACCAAAAAGGTAAGCAAGCTGGACAAGTATTTCCCCGAAGATACCGCGGCGCACGTAACGCTTGCGGTCGAGCGCAACCGCCACATCGTGGAAGTCACCATACCCTATACCAACGGCATTATCCGCGGCGAGGAGACTTCGGGCGACATGTACGCCTCGGTCGACAACGTGCTCGCCAAGCTTGAAAAGCAGATCGTCCGCCACCGCACCAAGCTCGAGAAGAGCCTGCGCGCGGGCGCGTTCCGCGTGGCGGAGCCTGTGTTCAGCGAGAACCTTCCGTTCGAGGAAATCGAGGAGGAACCCGCCCGGGTCGTCAAGGTCAAGCATTTTGACATCAAGCCCATGACGGTGGAGGAGGCAATGCTCCAGCTCGAGCTTCTCGGCCACTCGTTCTATATGTTCACCAACGGTGAAACGAGCGATATCAATGTGCTCTATAAGCGCAAGGACGGCAACTACGGCCTCATCGAGCCCGAGAAATAAGCCTTTTGCGATTGGCATCATAATCGTTTACAAAGCCGCCCCGGTTGGGGCGGCTTTTGAATGCTTACATGTTGCCTTTGGTTGATTTGCCTCAATCGTCCACATCGAACGCTTCGATTGCCTTTTCAGGCGGCTTGGGCTTGTTGTCGCCGTGCTTGGCAAAGCTGATGGGGATGAGCGCGAGCAGCACGAAAACGAAACCATAGGGGAAGAGGGCCACGTCGCCGAACCCATCGAGGAAAATGCCCACGATGAAGGGCGTCACAGTCTGCGCGGCCATCGACACGGTGTAATAGAAACCCGTATATTTGCCCACGTTCCCAACGCGGCTGATCTCCCACACCATGGGGAAGGTGTTGACCGTAACGGCCGCCTGCGCAAAGCCGATGAAGGCAAAGAGCACATAGAGGAGGTTTGTGAATTCGCTTGCGTAGAACGTAGCAAGGGCAAAGCAAAGCGCGGCGACTACGAGGCCGATGCGAATCATGTTCTTGCGCCCGAACTTTGCGCTGAGCTGGCCGATGGGGATGTAGGAAAGCACCGCTGCAACGGTCGCCACTATCAGGCAGGTGGAGGCGTGGCCAAGGCCGCCCGACCATGTGGCCGTGGCGTAGCTTGTGAAGAACGTCGTCACCGCGTTGTAACCAAGGAACCACAGCCCGATGGTTGCAAGGATCAGCAAAAGGCTCTTGAACACCGGCGCGGGCAGCTTTTCTTTATTATCCACAATCTCCGCGCGGCCCTGGTCCTCCTCGGGGGGCACGCCGTAGTTGATGTCCTTCATTTCCTGCACCAGCTTGCGCTCGCGAAGAAGGCTCGCGACGACCCCCACGGCGACGAGCATCAACAGCGCCACCGCGATGAACAGGGTAAGGTAATTCGGCTTGCCGCCATCCGCGGCTTTGGGCACGGCATGTTTCATCATCTGCATGGTGTAGAGGCCGCCGACCGCGCCCATCAGGTTGATGACAGCATTGCCCTGGCTGCGCAGGGGCTTTGGCGTTACGTCCGCCATCAAAGCGACGGCGGGGGAGCGGTAAATGCCCATCGACACGAGCAGCGCGCCGAGCACCACGAAGAAGAGCACGAGGGCTTGGGCATGGCCCAGCGCCTCATAGTTTTGATCGAGGATGGGGATGAAGATCATCAAAACCGTGGCGAACAAGGTGCCGAGGATGATGAACGGCATGCGCGCGCCCTTTTTATCCGACAGCGCGCCGAAAAGCGGCAGCAAAAAGAGGGCGAGCAAATTGTCCGCCCCCATGACGAGGCCGCGCTGCGCGTTGGTGAGGCCATAAGTATCGCGCAGGATCAAAGGGATAATGCCGTCATAAAGCTGCCAGAATGCAGAGATGGACAAAAACGCGAGCCCTACAAGGAAGGTCCGTTTGTAGTTGAGTTTCATTTTTTACCTCCGGCCGTTAATGTGACATGTGATAGTTCATTATAACAACCCGGGGGACGCTTCGCAATGCGCTTCTTGTGTTTTAGGCGTGTTGTGCTAAAATAAGGGA
>CAZJIS010000003.1:6410-40660 GCA_964546125.1 uncultured Clostridium sp. | reverse complement strand
CTCGTCACCAACGGCGTGGTGAGCGCGATCAACGTCGCCATCCGCGCGCTGTCGGCGCCCGGGGATGCCGTGCTCATCCAGCCGCCCGTTTACGCGCCCTTTCTTGAGGCGATCGAGCAAAATGGGCGCAAGCCCGCCATGAACCAGCTCATTTTGCGCGAGGGACGCTATGAAATCGACTTTGCGGATTTCGAGCGCCAGTGCGCCAAAGAAGAAACAAGGCTTTTCATCCTCTGCAGCCCCCACAACCCGGTGGGCCGCGTGTGGACGCGCGCGGAGCTCGAGCGCATGGCGGATATTTGCCTTGCGCACGGCGTGCGCATCCTCTCCGATGAGATCCACGCCGACATCGTCTTCACGGGCCGCCGCCACACCTCTTTGCTCAACCTGCCCGCGGCGCGGGAGAATGCCGTCGTTTGCACGGCCATGAGCAAAACGTTCAACCTCGCGGGCCTTTCCTGTTCGGATATCCTCATTCCCGATGCGGAGCTCCGGCGGCGCTTTGAAGCGCAGCAGCACATCGATCAGGCGTTCGGTATGACTTATTTCGCCCGCGTGGCTTCCATTGCCGCACACACGCAATGCGACGCGTGGCTGGACGAGCTCAACGCCTATCTCGAAGAAAACTATGCGTTTTTTGAAACGTTTTTCCGCGAGCGGCTGCCGCTGCTGCCCTGCATCAAGATCGAGGGCACGTACCTTGCCTGGGTCGACATGCGCGCGCTCGGCCTTTCCGATGCGCAGATGAGGGGCTTTTGCGCCCAACGAGCCGGGCTTGCGCTCAATATGGGCGATTGGTTCGGCATGGGCGGCTCGGGCTTCACCCGCTGGAACCTCGCTTTGCCGCGCGCGGCGCTCGCAGAACTTCTCGAGCGCTTTGCATTGGCCGTGGACGCGCACATTCGAGGATGGAATAAATGAGCGGGCTTCGCCTCATCACCACCGGCGGGACCATCGCCTGCACGCCGGGGCCGCTTGGCCTCATGCCCACGCTCGGCGCGCGGGAGCTGCTCGCCTATCTTCCGAAGGACACTTCCAAAATCGACTGCGTGGATTTGATGAGCATGGACTCCTCCAACATCCAGCCCGAGGAGTGGTGCCTGATCGCCGAGCGCGTGCGCTCTTCGGCTGCGGATTTTTCCGGCATCGTCATCACCCACGGCACGGATACGATGGCCTACACGGCCTCGATGCTCGCGTTTATGCTTCTCAACATCGCGGTTCCCGTCGTGCTCACGGGCGCGCAAAAGCCTATTGGCGCGGAAAACTCCGACGGCCCCTCGAACCTCGCACAGGCCATCGATGCGGCGGGCCGGCTTGAGGGCGGCGTATATATCTGCTTTGGCGGGCAGGTCATCCGCGGCTGCCGCGCGGTGAAAACGCGCACGCTCAGCCTCAACGCGTTCGAGTCGATCAACGCTCTCCCGGTTGCGGCCTATCAAAACGGCATTTTTTGCAGGATCGCGCCTCCGCACCCCGTGCGCGGGGATCTCGTGTTTTTCGATGCGATCGAACCGCGCGTGGCGCTCGTGAAGCTGATCCCCGGCGCAATGCCCTCGACCATAGAATATTTGATCGACTGCGGCGTCAAGGGCGTGGTCGTCGAGGCGTTCGGTCTTGGCGGCGTGCACAACTTCCGGCGCGACCATGCCGTGAGCATCCGCAAGCTCATCAACCACGGCATTCCCGTGATGCTCGCCTCCCAGTGCCTCTATGAGGCGAGTTCCCCCGATATTTACGAAGTGTCGGGCACGCTGCGGGATGCCGGCGTCATTTCCGTGCGGGATATGACCACCGAGGCCTGCGTCACCAAACTCATGTATGCGCTCGGCCACACGCAGGAGATCGGGGGCGTTCGAAAAATCATGCAGACCGACCTTTGCGGGGAGATCAGCGAACAATAGCGATACGCTTAAAAAAAGTGCCGCGCGGCACTTTTTTGATGCTTCAGCTCTCAAGGCGCCGGCGAAGCGCGCCAAGGTTTTTGTTCATGCGCCGCACCGCGCCGAGCGCCTGCTCGCGCCCCTCGCCGCTGAAATCCTCGAGCATGGTGGTGAAGAGCATTTCGAAATCGATGTCGCACCAGCGCGCGTATTCCTGCCCCTTTAGGGTGAGGGCGACGCGCACGCAGCGCGTATCTTTCCCATCGCGCACGCGCTTGACAAAGCCTGCCGCTTCAAGGCGCCGGAGCGATACGCCGGCGCTCGCCTTGCTTACCCGAAGCTCGGCGGCAAGCTCGTTTTGCGTGGGGTTTTTCAATTCGCGAATCGCGAAAAGCATCTGCGGTTGGCCGGGGTAGAGCCCGTATTTGCTGAGCATGCGCTGCATGCAGGCGTTGTAGGTGTGGAAGAGGGAGCGGAATTCCGCGCCCGCCTCGGCATAGCTGCTCGTGGCCGTCATGGGGGCATCCTCCGTTTCATCAAATCTTTTGCCTATATTATGGATTTAAGAGAAAAGCTTGTCAAGCATAAAGTAAGTCGGTTTATTGAATATGATGTCGAAAGAAAAAGATGGAATCGCGCGCTTGTACCCGCGGGATTGCGAATAAGCGCGAACCGTGTTAAAATAACTTCCTGCTATCTTTTTGAAAGGCTATTGTATGAGGGGAATGGATTGCCAAAGGATCATCCGGCGCATGGAAGAAACTCTTTTTGGCGCATATGAAATTGAGCTTCATCAGGCCAACACCGTGCAGCTTCACAACGCGCTTGCGGATGCGGTGATGATGGAAATTGCGCCCGCATGGCGCGAGAGCCGCCGCGCGCACGAGAGCGTGCGGCGCGCTTATTACATATCGGCCGAATACCTCGTGGGTAAAATGGTTTTTTCAAACCTCTATAATCTCGGCATTTTGGGGGAGATCGGCGCGCTTTTACGCGCGCGCGGCGCGGACATCGGCCGCATGGAGGAAATCGACGACGCGGCGCTCGGCAACGGCGGCTTGGGACGGCTTGCGGCGTGCTTTCTCGACAGCGCGGCGACGCACGATCTGCCTTTGGATGGATACGGCCTGCGCTATAAGTTTGGCCTGTTCAAACAGGCGTTTGAAAACGGCTTCCAGGTTGAGCGCGCGGATGATTGGCAGCGCCACGGCGACCCGTGGAGCCGCAGGCGCGATGATAAGGCCCTCGAAGTGT
Organism: uncultured Clostridium sp.; assembly: GCA_964546125.1. GTDB lineage: Bacteria > Bacillota > Clostridia > Christensenellales > CAG-138 > Phil1. The sequence continues at coordinate 37,523 of CAZJIS010000003.1, read as the reverse complement.
GCTTTGCCGACCAAACCGTGCGCGCCGTGCCCTACGACATGCCCATCATCGGCTATGGCACGCAAAACATCGGCGCGTTGCGCCTGTGGCAGAGCGAATCGCTCGAGGAGCTCAATTTTCGCCTGTTCAACGAGCAGGAATACGCGCTTTCCGTGCGCGAGAAGAATGCCGCGGAGGATATCACCCGCGTGCTTTACCCTAACGACAGCACGCCCGCGGGCAAAAGGCTGCGGCTTAAGCAGCAGTATTTCCTTTCGAGCGCGACGCTGCAGGATATCATCCGCCGTTACAGGCGCGTGCGCGGCGCGGATTTGACGGGCTTTGCCGCGCATTGCGCGATCCAGATCAACGACACGCACCCGAGCGTCGCCATCCCCGAACTGATACGCCTTCTCATGCTTGAGGGCATGGCCTTCGACGCGGCGCTCAACATCGCGCGCAACACCTTCAATTTCACCAACCACACCATCATGTCCGAAGCGCTTGAGCGCTGGGATGCGGAACTTTTCAACAGCGTTGTGCCGCAATTGACGGGGATCATCCTTGCGATGAACGACGCGCTCGAGGCGGAGCTTCGCGCGCGGGGCGTCGACGAGGCGCGCCGGGAGCGCATGCGCATCGTGAGCGGGGGAGAGATCCACATGGCGCGCCTTGCGATCTTCGCTTCAAGCTACGTCAACGGCGTCGCTAAGATCCACAGCGATATTTTAAAGCGCGACGTGTTCGCCGATTGGTACGCGGTTTACGCGCAGCGCTTCCAAAATAAAACCAACGGCGTCACGCAGCGCCGCTTCCTCGGCCTGTGCAACCCGGAATTGACGGCTTTGATCGCCGGGCGCATCGGCGATGGGTTTTTGCGCGACCTCAACGAAATCGGGCGCCTGCGCGAGGAAGTCGACGAGGAGCTCGTCGCCCGCTTCATCGACGTGAAGCGGCAGAAAAAGCGCCAGCTCGCGGCGACGGTTCTCAAAAACGAGGGCGTTTCCTTGCCCGCGGATTTCCTTTTCGACGTGCAGGTCAAGCGCATGCACGAATACAAGCGCCAGCTTATGAATGCGCTGTCGATTATGGACATCTATTTTTCCATCAAAGACGGCAGTCTTCGGGATTTCACGCCCACGGTCTACCTCTTTGGCGCGAAGGCCGCGCCCGGCTACATGCGCGCCAAGTGCATCATCAAATACATCAACGAGGTGGCTTCGCTCGTCAACGCCGACCCCGCGATGAAAGACCTCATGCGCGTGGTGTTCGTGCAAAACTACAATTGCTCCTACGCCGAGCGCATTATCCCCGCGGCGGATGTTTCCGAGCAGATTTCGCCCGCGGGGACGGAAGCTTCCGGCACGGGCAACATGAAGCTGATGCTCAACGGCGCCGTGACCCTTGGCACATACGACGGCGCGAACATCGAAATCGTCGAGCAGGCGGGTTTGGATAACAACTATATCTTCGGCGCGCGCGCGGAGGATATCGCCCGCGTGCGCGGCAGCTACAACCCCAAGGCTATTTATGACGGGGACGCGCGCATCCGCCGCATGCTCGATACGCTCATAGACGGCAGGTTTTCCGATGGCGGCACGGGCGCGTTCAATGAAATTTACAATTCCCTCCTCTTTGGCGCAAGCTGGCACGCGCCGGATCAATATTTCACGCTGCTCGACCTCATGCCTTATATCGACGCGAAACTGCGCACCAACCGCGATTACCGCGATGCGGAAGCCTTTGCGCGCAAAGGCCTGATGAACGTCGCAGGGGCCGGGAAGTTCTCCTCGGATCGCACCATCAAGCAGTATGCCGAGGAGATCTGGCACCTGCCCAAGCTTAAATTGACGCAGCCCTAAAAGGGGGAAGGGGAGTTTATGCAAAAAATCGGCATCATCGGTTATGGCCACATGGGCCGTGCGCTCGCGCGGGGCCTCATCAAGGAAGGGGTCGCGCGCGGGGAGGAGCTTCTCATTTGCTCTCGTGCCGAACAAACGCTCGCGCTCGCGCGCGAGGAATGCGGCGCGCGCACCACGCATGATGCGGCCGTTGCGGTAGCCCAAAGCGAGCTCCTCTTTTTGTGCGTGAAAAAGGATGTGTTTTTGGCGCTTGCGCCCGAGATTGCGGGCGCGGGCCTCAAAGGCAAAACGCTCGTCAGCTTCCTTGCGGCCTGCACGATTGCCGAGCACCGCGCGGTGCTCGGCGCGGATGTTCCGCTTGTGCGCGCGATGCCGACCGTCGGCATTGCCCAGGGCGCGGGCATCATCGCCTACACCCAAACGAAAAACGCCGCGCTCGAAACGCTGCTGCATGTGCTGGGTTTTGCCTTTGAAACCGATGAGGCGGGCCTCGAGCGTGCCACGGCCTATGCGGGCTGCGGCCCCGGGTTCGCGGCGTATCTTCTCGATGCTTACGTGCGCGCGGGCATCGCCCTCGGGTTTGAGCAAGAGAGCGCAAAGCGCATTGCGCAGATGAACTTTTCCTATGCGCTCGGGCACGCGGATTACCCGGCGCTCATGGCCGAAGTCGCCACCAAGGGCGGCCTTACCGAATTTGGCATGCGCCGCATGCGCGAGTGCGGTGTGGATGAGGGCATCATCGAAGGCGTGCGCGCGACCCACGCGCGCATCCTCGGGGAGAGCTGAGCTTTATTCGCGGATCTGTCCCGCGCCCCGCACGATGTATTTGTAACTGCACAGCTCCTCGACGCCCATCGGGCCGCGGGCGTGCAGCTTCTGGGTGGAAATGCCCATTTCGCAGCCCAAGCCGAATTCGCCTCCGTCCGTAAAGCGGGTGGAGGCGTTGACGTATACGGCCGCGCTATCCACCCCAGCAATGAACGCCGCAACAGCCTTCGCGTCCTCGGCGACGATGGCGTCGCTGTGATGCGTGCCGTGGCGGGCGATGTGCGCGAGGGCGGCGTCAAGGCTTTCTACGACCTCAACGGCGAGGATATAGTCAAGGAACTCCGTGTCAAAATCATGTTCCCCGGCGGGCGTACCCTCGGTGAAGGCGGCGGCGCGCGGAGAAAGGCGCAATTCGACGGGCGGCTTGCTGGAAAGGGCCCGCCCGCGCGCGAGGCGCTCGCGCAGCATGGGCAAAAATTCCGCCGCCGCATCCGCGTGCACAAGGCACACCTCGCAGGCGTTGCATACGCTCGGGCGGCTTGTTTTTGCGTTTTCCACGATGCCAAGCGCCATCGCCAAGTCCGCCGAGCGGTCTACGTAAATGTGGCAGATGCCCGTGCCGGTTTCGATGCAGGGCACGGTCGCGTTCTCGACGCACGCGCGGATGAGCGCCGCGCCGCCGCGGGGGATCAACAGGTCGATCTTGCCGGAAGCTTTCATTAATTCGAGGGCGCCCTTGCGGCTTTCATCCTCCACAAGGCTGATGGCGGTTTCGGGCAGGCCCGCCGCGGCAAGGCCCTTTTGGAGGGCGGCGACGATGGCAAAAGCGCTCCGGCGCGCCTGTTTGCCGCTGCGCAGCACGCAGCTTGAGCCCGCCTTAAGTGCGAGCGCCGCCGCATCCGCGGTGACGTTGGGGCGGCTTTCATAGATGATGGCGATCACGCCCATCGGGACCGCCGTTTTTTCAATGACGAGGCCGTTGGGGCGCTCGATACGCGCGAGCACGCGGCCGACCGGATCGGGAAGACCGATCAGCGCCCGTATGCCCTCGGCCATGCCCTCGATGCGCCGGGGCGTCAAAAGCAGCCGGTCGAGCATCACCTCGCCAAGGCTTTCGCGCGCGGCCTTAATGTCCGCGGCGTTCGCTTCGAGGATAGTACCGCAGGAATCGAGCAATGCATCGGCCATCGCCGCGAGCGCGCGGTTTTTCAATTCCGACGAAGCGCGTGCGAGCGCGGCCTTTGCGGCAAGCGCGTCGCCTATGATCTCATCAGTTGCTCTCACTCTTTTTTCCTCCCGATAAATTTCGTGCCGGTCGGCCTTCCCGCCACGATGTCGTAGAGCTTTTCGGGGTCGCTCCCATTGGCGATGATCATGTCCGTACTCCCGCCTTCAAGAAGTTTCGCGGCGCGCAGCTTGCTCGCCATGCCGCCCGAACCGAGCCTACCCGCATCGGCGCTCGCAAGCGCCTCGATTTCGGGCGTGATGCCGGCGACTTCCGGGATGAGGCGGGCGTTGCAATCGCAGTGCGGGTCCGCGGTGTAAAGCCCGTCGATATCCGAAAGGAGCACGAGAAGCTCCGCGTCCACAAGCCGCGCAACGATCGCCGAAAGCGTGTCGTTCTCGCCGATGGTGTTCTCCACGCCGATCTCATCGGTGGCAACCGCGTCGTTTTCGTTCACGATGGGCAGCGCTTTGAGTTCGAGCAGGCGAAACAGCGTGTTTTTCACATTGGCCCGGCGGGATTCGTTGTGCACGTCCTCCCCCGTGAGCAGCACCTGGGCGACCGTGTGGTTGTATTGCGCAAACAGCCGGTCGTAGGTGTACATCAGTTCGCATTGGCCCACGGCCGCGGCCGCCTGCTTCGTGGGCATGTCGCCCGGCCTGCCGGGCAGCATCAGCTTGCCGACCCCCATGCCGATGGCGCCCGATGAGACGACGATCAGCTCATGTCCCGCGTTCTTAAGGTCGCTGATCACCTTGACCAAAGCTTCCGCGTGGCGGATGTTGAGCTGGCCCGTCGGGTGCGCGAGGGTCGATGTGCCGATTTTGATCACGATTTTCATGTTCTGTCTCCCTAAGGGTCGGGGGATATGTTTACAGCTCCCGTTCAAGGCGGCAGGCCCCCAAACCCCGTTGTTTTTATCATCTGATAGATTATGATGGCCGATGTCCTTGCGATAAGCGGACGGCCCTCTCCGAAGGAGGGGGCCGCCGGCGCATGAGCGGAAGGATTTAGAGCGCTTCGACGATCGTCGCCACACCCATGCCGCCGCCGACGCACAGCGTCGCGAGGCCATAGGTTTCCCGGCGGCGCCTGAGCTCATAGATCAGCGAAACGAGGATGCGGCAGCCCGAAGCGCCGATCGGGTGGCCGAGCGCGATCGCTCCGCCGTTGACGTTGACTTTATCGGCGGGAAGCTGCAATTCACGCGCCACCGCCACGCACTGGGCGGCAAAAGCTTCGTTGGCTTCAATCAAGCCGAGGTTCTCAACCTTCAGCCCGGCTTTGGCGAGCGCTTTTTGGGTGGCGGATATGGGGCCGATGCCCATCACCGAGGGATCAACCCCGGCGGAGGCGGAGGCGACGTAGCGCGCGAGCGGCGTAACGCCGAGCTCTTTGGCTTTTTCGGCGCTCATCACGACTATGGCGGCAGCGCCGTCGTTGATGCCGGAGGCGTTCGCGGCGGTGACCGTGCCGCCATCGGCGCGGAACGCGGGCGCAAGCTTTGCGATGCCCTCTGCGGTGACGCCCGCGCGGGGGAATTCATCGACCTTGAACTCAAGCGTTTCTTTTTTCACTTTGATGGAGACGGGGACAATCTCCTCGTCGAACTTGCCCGCGTTAAGGGCGGCGGCGCAGCGCTGCTGACTCCTTGCGGCAAACGCATCCTGCTCCTCGCGCGTTATGCCGTATTCTTCGGCTACGTTCTCGGCGGTGATGCCCATGTGGTAGTTGTTGAAGGCATCCCAAAGGCCGTCGCGCACCATGGTGTCCACAACGGCGCCGTCGTTCATGCGGTAGCCAAAGCGCGCGCCGGGCAGCGTATAGGGCGCGGCGCTCATGTTTTCCATGCCGCCGGCGATGACGACTTCCGCTTCGCCCGCCGCAATGAGGGCGGCGGCCATGTTCACACATTTAAGGCCCGAGCCGCACACGTTATTGATGGTGAGCGCGGGAACCTCGACGGGGATGCCTGCCTTGACGGCGGACTGCCTCGCGGGGTTCTGGCCAAGGCCCGCCTGGAGCACATTGCCCATGAGTACCTCATCCACATCGTCCGGGCGGACGCCCGCGCGGCGGACGGCCTCGCGGATGACGATCGCGCCAAGCTCCACCGCGGGAACGCCCGCGAGCGCCCCGCCAAACTTGCCCAGCGCCGTGCGACAAGCGCCGGCCAATACGATTTCTTTTGCCATAGTCCCCTCCTTATTATTTTAAGCGTTGCATGCTCCGCTTGTTAGAAACTCGACGTCCATCGGTTTTAATTCGGGCGAGAGATGGAGCTTGGCCTCGGTCGCGGCCTGAATTTCTTCAAGCGTGAATTCGGGGTTGTATTCCACAAGCTCGATGCCGTGGCCGGTGATGCGCATCACGCCCATTTCGGTGATGATCATGTCCACGCAGTGGAGCGCCGTCAGCGGCAGGCGGCATTTTTCAAGGATCTTGGGGCAGCCCCTGGCGCTGTGCTCCATGGCGACGATCACCTTTTTTGCGCCCACGAGCAGGTCCATCGCGCCGCCCATGCCGGGCATGCGCTTGCCGGGGATGATCCAGTTGGCGAGGTTGCCTTCGGCATCCACCTCAAGGCCGCCGAGCACGACCGCGTCGATGTGACCGCCGCGGATGAGAGCGAAATTGAAGGCGCTGTCGACGAACGCGCCGCCATAGCCGATGGTCGCGGGCCTGCCGCCTGCGTCCACAACGTGGATGGGATCGGCCTGCTCGGGCGTGGGCGTGGGGCCCTGGCCTACGATGCCAAGCTCCGAGTTAACCGAGATATGCACGCCTTCGGGCAAGAACGAGGTGCAAAGCGTCGGAAGGCCGATGCCGAGGTTGACGACCATGCCGTCGGTGAATTCCTGCGCCGCGCGCTTGGCGATGAAGGGCTTGATCAAGTTCTTATCCATGTTATTTCGCCTCCCTGACCACGATGTAATCGATGAGCATGCCCGGCGTTACGATGTTCTCCGGCGCGATCTCGCCGACCTCGACAAGCTCTTCCGCCTCGACGATGACCACTTTGGCGGCGGTCGCCATCGCGGGGTTAAAGTTGCGGGCGCTGCCCTTATACCAGCAGTTGCCCATCTTATCGACCTTATAGGCGTTGATCAGCGCAAAATCCGCCTTGAGCGGCTTCATCACGAGGTAATCGCACCCATCGAGCGTAATCTTGCAATGCACGAGGGGGCTGTCTTCAACCAAAGTGCCCACGCCCGTGGGGGAGATCACGCCGCCAAGACCCGCGCCGCCCGCGCGGATCATTTCAACGAAGCTGCCCTGGGGCACGAGGTCTGCGCGCAGCTTGCCTTCGGCCCACATCTGCACGGCTTCGGGGTTCGTGCCGAGGTGCGTGCCGTCGTAACCCTCGAGCTGGCCGTTGTGGATGAGCTTGGCCCAGCTGTAATGTTCGCTGCCGTCCGGCCCGTTGAGGATGGATGAATCGTTGATGATGGCGTGGAAATTGCCCTTGTCGGTTTTCGAGAGCGCGTCGATGATATCAAGCGCGCTCCCACAGCCCATGAAGCCGCCCATCATGATCGTAGCTCCCGAAGGGATCATGTCGGCCGCCTGCTGCGCGGTGATGACCTGTTTTTTCATAGCGGTGCTTCGTTCCTCCGTCGTTGTGTAGTTGAAGATGCGATTTTTGTATAAGGGTTTCATCTATGCATTTGCCGCAACGCGCGTTCTAACCTTAATTTTACGTCAAAGCCCCCCCATTGTCAAATGATAGGGGGCATACTCTGCAACTTTTTAACCGGGTTTGGCCTCGAGGCTTAACAGCGCCCGGGCGATGTCGAACTTGAGCTCGGTGTACCGGCTATCGGCCGGAATCTCGAGCATCACGAGCACGAGGCGCGCATCCTGCGCATCGACGCCCACGCGGTAGCCCGCAAACCACGAGATCTCGCGGCTCTTGTCGTGGCCGATCTCGGCCGTGCCGGTCTTTGCGGCCACCTTGCAGCCCTTTACTTTGAGGTTGCGCCCCGTGCCGTTGATCCTCGGGTCGACGACGTCCTCGAGCATGGGGCCGATTACGGAAATCGCCGCGTCGCTGATGACGCCCGTGCGCCATGCTTCGGGCGTGCGCGCCCATGTTGTCGCCGAGCGGATACCTTCATCCCGGCGCCGGCTTTCGACCACATAGGGCGTCATGATATCCCCGCCGTTGGCGAGCGCGGAGAACATCGAAGCAAGCTGCAGCGGCGTCACGAGGATCTCGCCCTGCCCATAGCCGCTGTCGGCGAGCAGCTTGTTGGTCTGCTCCGCATCCTCGTTGAAAAGCTGCGGCGCGGCGACGCCGATATCAAACGGCACCGCCTGCGTGAAGCCTATGTTTTCCATGTAGTTCATAAAAGCGTCCCAGCCCGTGAGCAGCGCGCTGTTGGCAAAATAGATGTTGTCCGAGTGGATGAAGGCCTTGCGCATGTTCAGCGGCCCGCTGATGGGGTAGTTGATGTGCGCGCGCTTGATGGGCGTCCACACCCATGCGCCGTAGCCGTCGGGCCGCCAATAGTCGTTGTCGATCTTCGATTCGTTGAAGGCATAATCCGCATCGAGCACCGAAAGGTCGAGGGCGGCCGCCGCCGTGAACACTTTCATCGTGGAGCCGGGCGGGTAGCGGCCCTGCGTCACCCGGTTGACGAGGGGTTTGGCGGGGTTGCTCAGAAGCGCATCGTAATTCTCTTTTGAAATGCCGCGCGTAAAGAGGTTGAGGTCATAGCTTGGGTAAGAGCACATCGCCTGCACCGCGCCGGTGTTCGGGTCGAGGATGACCACGGCGCCCGCTGTCGTGTCGCCAAAGAGCACGAGGTCCATTACGTTCTCGAGGCGGCGCTGGAGGTCCACGTCGATGGCAAGCTCCAGGTCCTCGCCGTTTTGCGCGTCGCGCCGGTAGAGGGTCTTTCGGTTGGTCCCCTCGGGGGTGAGGATGTAGACTATCTCGCCGTCCTTGCCGCGAAGCGCCGCTTCGTATTGCCGCTCGAGGCCGAGGCGGCCGACCGTCGAATCCTCGGTGTAGAGGCCGTCCTCCCTGCTTCGGCCCTCGTTGAGGACTGCAAGCGTTTCTTTAAGCGCTTCGGGACTTTCGTTGGGCACGCTCCCCACATAGCCGATCAGGTGGGCGAGCAGGCCGCCTTCGGGATATTCCCTCTGCACGCCGTAGTTGCCGTAATCGATGCCCACGCCCGGGATGCTCAAAAGCTGCTCCTTAACGGAATCGCTCAATTGGTCGGAATAGAACTGGCGCAAGATCGCAACGTCGTCATAGGCGCGGTCAAGCGCCTTTTGCACGGCCTCGGGCTTCATATCGAGCAGCGTTGTGATCTGCGAGAGGAAGAGCGCCTTGTCTTCGATCTTTGAAACCGAGGCGTAAACGGAAACCGCGCCCACCGTGGCCGCGAGCACGTCGCCTCCGGCAAGGATCTCGCCGCGCTTCGCGCCAAGGAGCGCCACGCGCACCGTGTCGCCCCACTGCATTTCGGGGAAAATCAGCGCGGGGGACCATTGGATGCGCCACGCGCCGCCCTCGCGGCGCAGAGAAACCTCGAAGGCGTTCTCCATCTCGCCTGCGTAAGCGGAAGCATAGGCCGCCCGGTAGGAGCCCGCGGCGAGGATATCCCCGCCCGTGCAGGCGATGTCCGCATAGGTCACGGCGCTGATCTCGAGGGCCTCGAATATGTTGGTGTATTTATCGGTGAATTCCTTTTGGGTGATGGCCGTGGCTTTGGGCTGATCCCCCTCGTTGCGCGTCGCGGCGGTGAGCATTTCCCATGCGGCGGCATAATCCCCGGCGGCGATCGCCTCGAGGTAGGCGGCCACGGCTGCTTGCGGCGTATCCCGGCGCGCGGCCTCGCACCCGCCAAGGGCGCAAAGGGGCAGGGCAAACAGGCATGCAAGCAGCAGGGAAACGAATGTTTTCATAAGCTTGTCCTTTCGGCTATACGAATACATTATATATGCATCATATGGAAAAAGTAAATCCCGGCGCGGCTTTCGCCACAATTCATTCATTTGACACCCGGGCCCGCGCGCCTGTATAATAGCCGCATGAAAAGGCTGAAAAACCCAATGGGATTCTGGGAAAAAATTAAACCGGCGCTGCCCGGGGGCAGCGCGCTCGGCCTCGTGCTTGCGGATATCGCCGTCGCCGCCTGCGTGCTGGCGGCGGGGGTCTGGCTCATTGCGGTTCTCCTCGCGCCCGACCCGCGCATCACGGTCGCGCTCGAGGCGGACGGCGAACGGCTCGCGTGCCGCGTTTTGCCCGGCGCGAGCGTCGCCGAACTCCTCAAAGATAGCGGCGTTGTTTTGCGCGCGGGGGATGAGCTTTCGCAAGCGCCTGAAACTGCGCTTCGCAGCGGCATGGAGATCGCGCTCACGCGCGCGTTCCCCGTGGCGGTGCGCTCCGAAAACAAAATTACCGTGCTCAACATGTGCGCGGGCACGGTGGGGGATGCGCTGCGCGGGGCGGGCGTCATGACCGATGTGAACGACGAGGTTTCCGCCTGCGTGTTTTCCGATGTGAGCGCGGGCATGCGCATCGAGCACATCGATGTGCAAACGATGTACACCACCGCCTACCGCACCCTCAACTACAAAGAAGTCGCCCAATATGACGACAAGGTCTATAACGACACGGAGCCCGTGCTTCTCCAAACGGGGAAGGACGGCACAAAGCAGGTGACCCACCGCGTGGTCATCAAGGACGGTATGGAAGTTTCGCGCGAGGTGGTGGATCAAGTCGTCATCACCCCCGCGGTGGACGAAATCTATAAGCACGGCACGAAGATCCATTACATGACCAACTACTATGGCGACACGCGCATTTATCGAAAAAAGCCCGTCGCCGGCAAGGACGGCTGGGTCGAGATGAAAATGGACTTCATCACCGCCTACGACAGCGACCGTCGAACCGCGACGGGCACCACGCCCAAGTTCGGCACCATCGCCGTCAGTCCGCGCTACATCCCCTATTATACGGAAATATGGGTTCCCAACTACGGCTATGGCAAGGCGCTCGACACGGGGGCGTTCCGCAACTATATCAAGGCCGACGGGAGCTATGTCAACCAGCTCGACCTGTTCTTCGTGCGCAACAGCGACGCCACCCGTTGGGGTCGCAAGCGCAATGTGACGGTGCTCGTGAGGCTTGGCCGATGAAGGCGGACGCCATTGGGCAACAGCTTGCAAAGCTTCGCCTCACGCCCAACCGGGCGTTGGGGCAGAATTTTTTGGCTGATGAAAACGCGGCGCTGCGCATCGCACAGGCCGCCTGCCGGGAAGACCTCCCCGTGCTCGAGATTGGCCCCGGCCTTGGCGCGCTCACGGGCGCGCTGCTCGGGGCGGCCGCCCGCGTGACGGCCGTGGAGCTCGATGCGGCGATGGTCGGCGCGCTCCGGGGCATGTTTGGGGAAGAGAAAAGGCTGAATCTCATCCATCAGGATTTTTTGAAATTCGACCTCGATTCTTATGCGCGGGAAGCCGGCGCGTATTGCGTCGCGGGCAATTTGCCCTATTACATCACCACGCCCATTTGCATGAAGCTGCTGCGGGCGCAAGCGCTGCCCGAGCGCATGGCGTTGATGGTGCAGCGGGAGGCGGGGGAGCGCTTTTTTGCGCCGCCCTGCACGAGGCTCTACGGCCCCCTTGCCGTGCTCGCGCAGCTTTATTACGAATGCTCGGTGCTGTTTACGCTCTCGCCCGCGCAGTATTACCCGCAGCCCGAGGTAGAGAGCGCGGTGATTTTGCTCGCGCGAAGGGAGCATGCGCCGCATGACCCCTCTCTTGCGCATTTTCTCGAGGCGGCGTTTGCAATGCGGAGGAAAACCCTTACGAACAACCTGCGCGCCGCGGGCTTTGAGCGCGAGGCGGTGCGCGCGGCTTTTGAGCGCTGCGGCATCGGTGAAAACGCGCGCGCGGAGCAGCTTGCGCCCGCTGTGTTTGCCGCGCTCGCGCGCACGCTCCAAGTTTAGGAATATAACGGGAAAATTGCAAAATTCCACATGAAATTGGGCGAAATGCCGAAAAACGTAACAATGTCACTTGCGCACATTCCCGTTTGGATAGTATAATCTTCCCAACATCAAGGCCAAATCAAAGCAGGAGAGGAGCACAATCATGGGTAAATTCGTTATCAAACAGGTTCCCAGCGGACATAAGTTCGATCTTAAAGCTTCCAACGGGGAGATCATCGCGACTTCCGAAGTCTATACCACCGAGGCCGCCTGCAAAAAGGGCGTGGACAGCGTGATCCGCAATGCGCCCATTGCAAACCTCGAGGATCAGACAATCGAGGGCTTCGCGGCCGAAAAGCACCCGAAGTTCGAGCTCTATGTCGATAAGGCCGGCGAATTCCGCTTCCGCCTCAAGGCCACCAACGGCGAGATCATCGCGGTGTCCGAGGGCTACAAAGCAAAGCCGAGCGCGCTCAACGGCATCGAGAGCGTGCGCAAGAACGCCGCCGAAGGCAACATCGTCAAGGCCGAGGAATAAGTGTGCCGCCCGCATGCGGGCAAAGAATCCGATTGTTTGGAACGTTTCGCACAAGATAAAACAAAAAAAGCCTTTTTAAGGCTTTTTTTGTTTGCCGCGCACCCGTTCTTCGACCGGCGCGCCTCCGGGCGGTATTTCAGGCAGGTGGCTCCGGCCAGGCCTTCCCGCGGCACATCGGCGAATCCGCTTAATGCTGCTTCCGTCAGGACCTGACATGGTTCACGGCCTCCGATTGCACAGGACCCGGCCATCAACGCTCCTTGCCGACTCCGGACCCCACAGGCCCGGGCCTCAGAACGGGAATTGTGCCCTGCTCTAGCGGATTGCAGGTATAGGGCACCGCTAACTCCCCGCCTAGCGCGGCAAAACCATTGTAATCGCTGCGCGCCGCGTTTGCAAGCGGGAATATGCGGCATGGGCGCTTATGAAAAATATCTTTCAATGGCCCATGCGGCCGTTTCCCGCACGGCGGGGAAGGAGGAGGCGCATGCTTGCCCGATCTGCGCGCGCAAGAGGCCCCGCTTTGCGGCGAGCACGATGGCCTCTGCCGTGAGTTTGCCGCCCCCGGTGATGTTTTTGCCGACGAGCGCGCGCGCCGCCGAGGCGTCGCCCAAAATGAGGCGGCGCAGGTCGAAAGCGGCGAGGGCGTTTTCCTCCGGGACTTGCGCCTCGATATGCGCGTTTTTCGGGCAAACGCTCTGGCAGATTTCGCAGCCGAGGAAGGAGGCGAGTTTTTCGCGCACAAACGGCGGGTGGGAAGCCCCATCCATGTGATAACGCAGGCATTTTTCAACTTCGAGGCCCGCGGGGCCAATGGCGCCCGTCGGGCATGCGCGGGCGCAGGCGTCGCAACCCGCGGGGCACGAAAGACCGGGCGCGCGATGAGGGAGCGGCGCGCACGCATCCGTTGCGAGGGTGAAAAGGGAACAGCGCGTGCCGCATGCGGGCAAAGCGAGCAGCCCGTGGGGGCCGGCGGCGCCCACGCTGTTGGCAAGCGCGAGCGCGCGGGCGGGCAGCTGCGCGTTCTCGCAATAAAAACCCGCGGCGGCGATCTCCTGCGCGAGGGCCTTGGCTTTAAAATATGCGCGGTTTTCGGCCATATAGTAGGCGGGAATATGCGAATGCGGCCCGGCGTACGGCGCATAGGGCGCGGCGAGCAGCAAAATACAGCTTGCCCGCGGAAACGCTTCGGGTATGTTCCAGGGCATGCCGCGGTCGGTGCGCGCCGGCAAAGCCTTTTCCCTCCAAAGCGCAAGCGGCAGCGGCGCAAGGAAGAAAACGGCGGCAAACCCATGGGCGCGCGCGGCTTTTTGAATGTTCTCGTGCATGAGCTTATCATAGCATGAAACGGGTGCGCCGCAAACGGCAAAAATGTGCGGCGGCGCTCCTTCCGGCGAGAATTGCCGCGATGCGCCGCCGGTGATATACTATGCGTAAGATCAGCGGAAGCGAGGACATTATGGAAATCAGGGCCGAAGTTCAGGCAAGCTTAACGGAACTCGCGCGCGTGCGCCGCGCGCTTCACCAAATACCCGAGGATGGTTATCGGGAAAACGAAACGTCGCAATTCGTTGCTGATTATCTTCGCGCGCTTGCGCCCGATGCGCTCTCGCGCATTGCGGGCACGGGCGTAAAAGCCGTGTTTTTAGCCAAAAACGCGCAGCGCACCACCGCGTTTCGCGCGGATATGGACGCGCTGCCCATTGCGGAGGAAACGGGCCTGCCCTTTGCCTCGCGCAACCCGGGCTTCATGCACGCCTGCGGGCACGACGCGCACATGGCCGCGGCGCTCATCTGCGCCTCGCTCGTTGCCCGGCACAGGGACAGGCTTTTAGAAAACGTCGTGTTCCTCTTCCAGCCCGCTGAGGAGGGGGGCGTGGGGGCCGTGAAAATGATCGAGGGCGGCGCGCTCGAAGCGCCGCATGTCGATCGCATTTTTGGCTTCCATGTCTACCCGGGGCTTGCAAAGGGCAAGCTCGCGCTGCGCGAGGGCCCCATGATGGCGCGCGCAACGGGCCTTGATATCACCGTGCGCGGCACGAGCGCGCATGGCGCGAAACCCCACCTTGGAAAGGACGCCATCGTCGCGGCCGCGCACCTTGTGGCGATGCTTGAAACCCTCGTTTCGCGGCGCGTGGACCCGATGGAGAACGCCGTCCTCACCATAGGCACGATTGCGGGCGGCACGCGGCGCAACATCATCTGCGAGGAGGTCGCGCTCGCCTGCACCATGCGCACCTTCACCGACGAGGTGTATGAACAGATGATCGCGGGTATCCGCGGCATGCTCAAGGCTGTGGAAGACGCCTTTGACGTCAAAACGGAGCTTTGTTTCGATGGACAGGACTACCTCGCCGTCGTCAACGACGCGCAGCTCGCGCGCGAATATGCGCTCCTGGCGGGCGACGCGGCCGTCGAAGCGGAGCGTGCGACCATTTCGGAGGATTTCAGTTTCTACCAACGCCGGACGCCCGGTCTGTTCGTTTTTGCGGGCGTGGGCGAGGAGGTCGGCGCACTGCACACGCCTTGCATGTTCTTTGAAGAGGATGCGCTTCTGCCTGCCATCGAGGTCTATTTAAGGCTCGTGAACCTATAAATAACATTAACCCCACCTTCCCACTGCCGCCATATTGTTGTCATAAGCAACGTTTATAAATATAATGAAATGGCGGCGGTGGAAAACGATATCCGCCGGGAAAAGAGGGTACCATTTTGGAAACGATTATGATCGCTGAAGATGTGCGCATGCCGGTCGTCCCGCTTAGGGGACTGATCGTGCTGCCCGGTGAGCTTTTGCATTTTGACGCGGGCCGCGCCGAGAGCCGCAGGGCGCTTGCGGCGGCTGCCCGGGAGGATGGGCTGGTTTACATCAGCTCGCAGCGGGACGCGCGCAAAAACGAAGTCACGGGCGAGGATCTCTATGATATGGGCGTCATCTGCCGCGTGCGGCAGACGCTGACCCTGCCCGGCGATACCGTGCGCGTGCTCGTGCAGGGCATCATCCGCGCTACGGCCGAAGAATTCCAAACCGGTGAATATATGACCGCCCTCGTACGCGCCGCGCGCGAGATCCCCGCGGAAGCCGTGGCCGCCGAAGCGCTGCGCCGGAGGCTCGCCGCCGCGCTCACCGATTACACGGCGCTTGCCCCGCGCATCAGCTCCGACGCGCTCGATGCGATTTTGCGCACCGACGGCGCCGCGCAATTCACCGACGCCGTTGCCAACGCCGTGATGACCAAAACCGAGCAGCGCCAAAACGTGCTCGAAATGCTCGATGTGGAAACGCGCATGAAATATGCGCTTGCCGCCGTGCTCGCCGAAACCGAGATTCTGCGCATCGACCGCCGCATCCAGCAGCAGGTCAAGCAGAACATCGATAAGAACCAAAAAGAATATTTCCTGCGCGAACAGATGAAGGTCATCCGCCGCGAGCTTGGGGAGGACGCCGAAAATGAGGCGGACACGTTCCTTGCGGCCCTTGAAAAGAAGAGCATGCCCGACGCGGTGAAAAAGGCGCTCGAACGCGAGATCAACCGCTTCCGCGACCTGCCCGGCGGCTCCCACGAGGCGCCGCAGATGCGCAATTACATCGAGTGCATGCTCGAGCTGCCCTGGACGGAGCAAACGCGGGATAATCTCGACCTCGAGCGCGCCAAAAAGGTTCTCGATGAGGATCACTACGGCCTTGAAAAGGTCAAGCAGCGCATCGTAGAGCACATTGCCGTCGCGCGGCTCACCGGCAAAATCAACGGGCAGATCCTGTGCCTTGTCGGCCCGCCGGGCGTGGGCAAAACCAGCATCGCGCATTCGGTCGCGCGCGCTCTTGGACGCAATTTCGTGCGCATGAGCCTCGGCGGCATCCACGACGAGGCCGAGATCCGGGGCCATAGGCGCACCTACATCGGCGCCATGCCGGGGCGCGTCATCGCTGCCATGCGAAAGGCCGGCACGGTGAACCCGCTCATTCTCTTCGATGAGATCGATAAACTCACGAGCGACCTTCGCGGCGACCCCGCGGCCGCCATGCTCGAGGTGCTCGACAGCGCCCAGAACTTCGCGTTCCGCGACCATTTCCTCGAGGTGGATTACGACCTTTCCAAGGTCATGTTCATTACGACCGCGAATGCGCTCGACACCATTCCCCGCCCGCTTCTCGACCGCATGGAGGTCATCGAGCTTTCCGGCTACATGGAATACGAAAAGCTTGAGATCGCCAAGCGTCACCTGCTGCCCAAACAGCTTGAGAAGCACGGCATGAAAAAGGGCATGCTCAACATCCCCGATGAAACCATGCTCACCCTCATCCGTTCCTACACGCGCGAGGCGGGCGTGCGCGAACTCGAGCGCGTGCTCGCGGCCGTGTGCCGCAAGGCCGCCTGCGAGATCGGCGCGGGCAAGAAGCGTGTGCGCATGACGCCGCAGCGCCTTGGCGAATACCTGGGCCTTGCGCGCTACACCCACAACGCCGCCGAGAAAGAGAACGCCGTGGGCATGGTCAACGGCCTTGCCTGGACGAGCGCCGGCGGCGAGCTGCTTCAAGTTGAGGCGCAGGTGATCCCCGGCGGGGGCCATGTGATCCTCACGGGCAAGCTCGGCGAAGTGATGCAGGAGAGCGCGCGCGCCGCGCTGACGTTCATCAAAGCCCACGCGGATGCTTACGGCATCGACATCGCTCTTGGCAACCGCGACATCCACGTGCACGTGCCCGAGGGGGCCGTGCCCAAGGATGGCCCGAGCGCCGGCATTACGATCATGACCGCCATGGCAAGCGCCCTCACGGGCGCCCCCGTGCGCGCGGGCGTCGCCATGACCGGCGAAATCACCCTGCGCGGCCATGTGCTGCCCATCGGCGGCCTGCGCGAGAAGCTGCTCGCCGCGGTGCGCGCCGGTATCACGGAAGTGATTGTGCCCGAAGCCAACCGCAAGGATGTGGCCGAAGTTCCCGCGCTCATCCGCGAGGCGCTCACGATCCATTTTGTCGACAGCGCCTCTAAGGTGCTGCTGCTCGCCCTCGCGCCCGCGCCCGAGGCGTGCGCCAAGGCGGAAGCGGCGTTCGTGCCGGCCCCGCAGAGCACGGTGGCGGGGGCCGTCCAATGAGCGGCTTTCTCATTAAAAAAGCGTCGTTTGTAAAAAGCGTGGGGGTCGGCGGCAAGGATTGGCCCGCGGGCGTGCACATCGCGATGGTCGGCCGCTCGAACGTGGGCAAATCGAGCCTGATCAACTCCCTCTGCGCCAACAATAAGCTTGCCCGGATCTCATCGAGCCCGGGCAAGACGCGCCTCATCAACTTTTTTGATGTGAACGACGGCAGCTTTTACCTCGTGGATCTGCCGGGCTACGGCTACGCCAAAGTTTCCAAGCAGGAGCAGGCGAATTGGGCGGGCCTTATCGAGGGTTACCTCTCTTCGGGTGCGGTGACGCACATCTTTTTGCTTGTGGATATCCGCCACGCGCCCACCGAGGGGGATCGGCAGATGCTCCAATGGATTATCTATTACGGCGTGCCGTTCACGCTCATCGCTACCAAGGGCGACAAGCTGCCGAAATCCCGCCGCGCGCAGGCGGCGCTCGCAGTCGCCAGGCAATTGGGCGCACCGCCGCAGGCCATCGTCTACTCCTCCGAAACCGGCGAGGGGAAGGACGCGCTGACCGAGCGCATCGGCGCGGTGATAGCCGATGCTGCGGGGCGTTCGGCTCCCGCAACGGAATAAGGCAAATCGGACTTGACATAAGGATACTGCCTACGCATAATAGTGGAGTAAAAATCAAGCCGGAGGAACCATCGATGGCTCTTAGAAAATGCCCGCGCTGCGAGCTCAACTACATCCGCGAGGGCGAAAAATACTGTGAAGTCTGCAAGCGGGAGATCAAGGGCGAGGGCGAATCCGAAGAAACGGTTCAAACCTGCGTCGAATGCGGCGAGAACCCGGTCGTCAAGGGCAGTGAGCTTTGCGCGATCTGCCTTCGCGAGGCGCGCAGGCAGGAAAAACTTGCCGAAGCCGCCGAGGAGATTCGCACGCCCGACCAAATGAGCATGCCCATCTCGGGCGTGGCGCTCGATGAAATGGAAGTGCCGCTGCCCGCCGAAGGCGAGATCCCCGAGAGCGAGCTCGACGAGATCGACAAAGAGCTCGGCGACGACGAGGATGAGGAAGACGGCGCCGACGACGGCGACGAAGCTTAATCGTGCCGGTGAGGGTTTTCTGCATCGCCGATCTGCATCTTCCGGGCAATTCCGATAAACCGATGCACATCTTTGGCGGCGCCTGGGAAAATCATCCCGCGCGCATCGAACAAACCTGGCGTGAAACGGTTAACCAAGAGGATCTCGTGCTCATCCCCGGCGATGTGAGCTGGGCGATGCGCCTCCCGGATGCGCGCGACGACCTTGCTTTCATCGGTTCGCTGCCGGGCACAAAGCTTTTGCTTCGCGGTAATCACGATTATTGGTGGAGTTCCGTCTCCAAAGTGCGCGCCTTTTTGCCGGAAGGCTGCTTTGCCCTGCAAAACGACGCGTTTTTCTTCGGCGACTTCGCCATTGCGGGGTCCCGTGGGTGGACCTGTCCGGGCAGCGTCAGCTTCACGGACACTGACCGCGCCATCTACGACCGCGAGGTGATCCGCTTGGGCCTCTCGCTCGACGCCGCCGGCAGCGGCAGGCGGCTCATCGCGATGCTCCACTTCCCGCCCTTCAATGAACGGCGAATCCCCTCGGGCTTTACCGAGCTCATCGAGGCGCACGGCGCGGAGGCCCTCGCCTACGGCCACCTGCACGACAAGGCCTGCGCTTCCGCTTTCGAGGGCATGCGCGGCGGCACAAATTACATGCTCTGTTCCGCGGACCATCTGAACTTCATCCCGCGGCTTGTCGCCGAGGGTTAAGCTTTTTACAAGGGCGCCGCCCTGCACCCCGCTTAGGGCCGCAGGCCCTAAGAACCCAATTTGTAAGGCCGGTTCAACATCGGCCTTCTTATTTTTTGGTTGTTTACTTTTCGATAAAAACGGGCATCCAAAGGGCGGTGCCGTTGGGTGGGCCGCAGGTGGGGAGCCCCCGCGTCCAATCCTATCTGCGCAACGCCCCGGGCCGATTCAGCATCGGCCTTTTTCATTATTTTAGCGTAAAATAGGTGAAAAAG
The DNA here is from genome assembly GCA_964546125.1 of uncultured Clostridium sp. Taxonomy (GTDB): domain Bacteria; phylum Bacillota; class Clostridia; order Christensenellales; family CAG-138; genus Phil1. The sequence goes on along the minus strand of CAZJIS010000003.1, from coordinate 18,066 downwards.
TAAAATAATAGGGCGCAATAGTCAATTAAAGTGGTGACAAGTGTATTGTAGTGGTGTATAATACAGTCAATCGGCGGGGAATGGGGAGCATATCCCGCCGTGAGGACTTCGGAGGCGGACGCGATGCTGATAAACTCTTATGAGCATACGGTGGACGCCAAGGGCCGGTTTTTCATTCCGGCCAAGTGGCGCGACGATTTGGGAAGCACCATGATCGTGACCCGCGGCCTCGCGGGCAAGGGCGATCACAGGTGCCTTTTCGGCATGTCGATGGCCACGTGGGAAGCGTTTCTCGATAAATTCAAGAGCGTTGCCCTCTCCGACGTCGTCACCCAGAACGCCCTGCGCAAGACCTTTGCAATGGCGTGCGAATGCGAGCTGGACAAGCAGGGCCGCATCCTTGTGACGGCGGCGCTGCGCGAGCAGGCGGGCATCGGGCGGGATGTGACCCTCATCGGCATGGGCAACCGCATCGAGCTTTGGGATACGGCCCGCTGGCAGGCGGTCCTCAACGCGGAGGAAGAGATGGACGACGAGGTGCTCGCGCACCTTGCGGGCCTTGGCATATGACGGCGTTTTGGCACGTTCCCATCATGCTCGCGGAAGCGGTTGCGCTCCTTGCGCCCGGGCGGGGCGGCACATTTGTGGACGGCACGCTCGGCGGCGGCGGTCACGCCGCGGCCGTTTTGGAAAAGCTCCCCCCCGGAGGGCGGCTCTGCGGCATCGACCGCGACGGGGAAGCCATTCGGGCGGCAAGCGAGCGGCTCGCGCGGTTTGGGGAACGGTTTATGCCCATCCGCGGCAATTTCTTTTGCATGAAAGAGCTGCTCCAGGAGCGCGGCATTCGGGAGGTAAACGGCATTCTCCTCGATCTTGGCGTATCGAGTTACCAGCTTGACGCTGCCGAGCGCGGCTTTTCCTACAATGCGGATGCGCCGCTCGATATGCGCATGGATACGGCTGCGGGGCTTAGCGCTTACGATGTGGTCAACGGTTATGAGCGCGATGCGCTCGCCAGGGTCATTCGGGAATATGGCGAGGAACGATATGCAGGGCGCATCGCCTCGGCAATCGTGCGCGAGAGGGAGAAGAAGCCCCTCGAAAGCACGCTCGGGCTTGTGGAAGTCATCCGCGCGGCGATGCCGGCGGCGGCGAGGCGCGAAGCGCAGCACCCTGCAAAGCGCACCTTCCAGGCGATCCGCATCGAAGTCAACGGCGAGCTTGCGGAGCTTGACAAAGCGCTGCGCAATGCGCACGATCTGCTCGCCCCGGGCGGCGTGCTGGCGGTGATCACGTTCCACTCGCTTGAGGACAGGATCGTCAAGCAGACATTCCGCTCGTTTGAAAACCCCTGCACCTGCGACCCCCGCGCGCCCATATGCACCTGCGGCAAACGGCCGACGGCGCGGGTGATCACGAAAAAACCCATGGTGCCCTCCGAGGCGGAGATCGAAGAGAACCCCCGTTCGAGAAGCGCGAAGCTGCGCGCGATCGAAAAACGTTGAACGATAAGGGCAAAGAACAAAAACGAAACAGGAAATTCGGAAAGGCGGCACGGACACGATGGCGGCTGCGGCGAACAAAAACAAATACGCGTATGCACCCTCACGGGTCTATTCGTATGCGCGCACCGCTGTGGCCGAAGCGCTGCCCGAGTATGAGCCCGAAGGGAGCCCGCGCGAACCGCGGCGGCCCGCGCCTTCGCCCGTGCGCCGGACGCATCCGAGCGCGCAGACCCGCTTAAGGCGCGACGCGAGCCCTTCTGCGAAGCGCAAGCAGCGGTTTTTGCCCAAGCTTTTCAGCGTGACGGCAGTGTTTATGATGGCCGCCATGCTCATATACATTATCATCCGCTACGCGTCGATCACCGCCGAATGGTCGAAGGCGACAGATACGCAGGCGCTCATCGACGAGAGCCGGCGCAGGATTACGCAGCTTGAGGTGCAGCTCGACGCGGCGGCGGATATCGAAGCGGCGCGGCAGGCCGCGCGCGAGGCGGGCATGGACTACCCGAGCGCGGAGCAAATTGTGGAAGTAAAAGGCGCGGCGAGCGGCGGGAACTGAGCGCCGCTTGGAGGCAGGCGATGGGAACACCCGGCGCAGTGAATAAAAAAAGGCTTTGGACTGCCATGCTCATTATGGGCGTCGTTTATCTGTTGTTGATCGTGCAGCTCGCGCGGATTCAGCTCTTCCAGGGCAAAGAGCTCGAGGCGAGGGCCGAATCACAGCAAACCAAGGATACGATGCTTTCCGCCGCACGCGGCATGATCCTCGACGCCACGGGCGTGGTGCTCGCCCGCAACGGCACGGCCTATAAGGTGGTACTTTGGCCCACCAGCATCAAGGCTGATGAGCGGGGGCGCGCGGCCACGGAGCTTTCCAAGCTCCTCAACATGGATTACGCGCGGGTGCTTGCGAAGGTCAGCGACACGAGCAAGCAGGAAATCATCCTCGCCCGCCAGGTGGAGCGCGAAACGGTGGACGCCATCATCGCCCTCAAACTCGGCAAAGGCGTCGGCACGGCGATCGACACCAAGCGTTACTACACCAACGGCAAGCTGTTCTCACAGCTTTTGGGCTTTACCACGATCGACGGCGTCGGCCAGGCCGGGCTCGAGCAAAAGCTCGACGAGTACCTCGCCGGCAAGGACGGCGAAATGATCACCGAAACGGACCGTAAGGGCAACCCGCTTGCCTACGGCGTGCAGGAGATCATCGAGGCGACGGACGGCTGCGATGTGACGCTTACCGCGAATGCCGTCATGCAGGGCATGCTCGAGAGGGCGTGCGCGGAGGCGCTCACGGTCAACCGGGCGCAGGCGGTGCAGGGCATCATTATGAGCTGCAAAACGGGCGAGATCCTCGCGCTCACCACGCAGCCGGATTATGACCCCAACGCGCCCCCGCGAAGCGACCTTGCGCTGCTCAACTCCCTCATGCGAAACCGCGTGGCGACGGATGCGTATGAACCGGGCTCCACGTTCAAGCTCATCACGCTCGCGGCGGCGCTCGACAGCCACACGGTGAACATGGGTTCCGGCTTCTACTGCCCCGGCCACGTTTACATCGGCGGCGATCGCATCCGCTGTTGGAAGAGCGGCGGGCACGGCTCGATTTCGCTCACCAAGGCGGTGGAAAGTTCCTGCAACGTGGCGTTTGTGAACATGGCCGTCGCGCTCGGCGCGGAGAAGTTTTACGATTATATCTACGCTTTCGGGCTTGGCTCCTCCACCGGCAGCGGCATCCCGGGCGAATCCTCCGGCATTGTGATGAACCAGAAGTACGTCAAGGATGCCACCCTCGCCCGCATCGGCTTTGGCCAGAGCATAGCGGTCACGCCCTTGCAGCTTTGCACGGCGGTGAGCGCGGAGGTCAACGGCGGTTTGCTCATGCGGCCTTACATCGTGGACCATATCACGGCGCTTGACGGCACGGTCGTGCTCGACAATGAGCCCGCGGTCGTTCGCAGGGTCATCAGCGAGGAAACTTCCGCCCTCGTGCGGCAGATCGGCGAGGAAGTCGTCAAATCCGGCAGCGGCAAAAATGCCGCAATCCCCGGTTACCGCGTGGGCGGCAAGACCGGCACGGCCCAGAAGTACGGCGCGGATGGAAAAATTGCGCAGGGCAAGCTCATCGCCTCGTTTATCGGCTTCGCGCCGGCGGATGACCCCGCGTTCGTGTGCCTGATTCTCGTCGACGAGCCGCAGGTGGGCACGATTTTCGGAAGCACGGTCGCAGCGCCCTTCGTGCGGCAGGTGCTCGAGGAAGCGCTGCGCTACGCGGGCTACCTCCCCGCGGGCGGGGATGAAGCGGTCACCGTGCCCGATCTTGCGGGCATGAGCGTCGCCGCGGCGAAGGACGCGCTCAAGGCTCTCGGCCTCGAGGCGGTATTTCAGGGCGACGGTTCGCAGGAAGTCATGGCGCAGGTGCCCGCGGCGGGCAGCACCGTGATGAAAGGCTCGGGCGTGCTCCTCTACACGCAGGTGATGGAGCTCGACATGGATGACGATGGGTATTCTAAGGTGAAGGTGCCCGATCTCATCGGCAAAACAAGGCTGGAGGCCCACGATGCGCTCATGGCGCTGGGGCTTGAGATATGGATCGATCCGCCCGATCAGCGGGGCAAGGCGATCCGCCAATCGCCCGAAGCGGGGGCGGAGGTCGATCCGGGCACGAAGGTGCTGGTAGAATTCTCCGACGCGCAGATCGGGAATTAGGGGAGGAGAGCGCAATGCGCTTAAGCGAACTTGCAAAGGCCACGGCCTGCATAAGCCTCACGGGAGACGCGCAAATCGAAAGCATCGGCTACAATTCGCGCAAAAGCGCCGCGGGCGAGCTATTCTGCTGCGTAGTGGGCACGTTTTCGGATGGGCATGATTTCGCGGCCGAGGCCGCGCGCGCGGGCGCCGTGGCGCTCGTGGTGGAGCGGCCGCTCGAAATTGACCTGCCGCAGCTCGTCGTTGCCAACACCCGCATTGCAATGGCGGAGATGGCCGCCGCCTTTTACGATTACCCCGCAAGGGGCATGACCATCGTCGGCGTGACCGGCACCAATGGCAAGACCAGCACGACCTATATGATCAAGGCCATCGCCGAGCAGGCGGGGGCAAAGGTCGGCCTCATCGGCACGATCCGCAACCTCGTGGGTTCGCGCGTGATCGAAACCGAGCGCACCACGCCCGAGAGCGTTGATCTCCAGCGGATCCTGCGCGAGATGAGAAATGAGAATGTGACGCTTGCCATCATGGAGGTTTCCTCCCACTCGCTCGACCAGCACAGGGTGCACGGCATCGCCTTTGATGTGGGCGTGTTCACAAACCTCACGCACGACCACCTCGATTACCATAAAACGGTCGGCAATTATCTTGCGGCGAAGAAAAAGCTCTTCGCGCAGTCCGCGCGGGCCGTGCTCAACGCGGACGACCCGTGTTTTGCAAAGATGGCCGAGGGCCTCACGATCCCCGTAAAAACATTCGGCGTGCGCGAACGGGCGGATTTTTGCGCGGCGGATATCGACATTACTCCGCGCGGCGTGCAGTTCGACCTGCGCGCGGGCGGGGAGTCAACGCGGCTCAACGTCGGCATACCGGGCCTGTTCAGCGTATTCAACGCGCTGGCGGCGGCCGCCGCCGCAAGCGAGCTTGGCTATACGGGGGAAGAGATTCAAGCCGGCCTCGAGCGCATGTCGAGCGTATCGGGGAGGCTCGAGCCGCTTGAAACCAACGGGCGCGATTTCACGGTGCTGCTCGATTACGCGCACGCGCCGGATGCGCTTGAGAATGTGCTTACTACCATTCGCGATTTTGCAAAGGCCCGCGTCATCACGCTCTTTGGCTGCGGCGGCGATCGAGATCAAGCCAAGCGCCCCATCATGGGGGAGATCGCGGGCAGGTATTCGGACTTCCTCGTCGTCACCAGCGACAACCCGCGCAGCGAGGACCCGTACCGCATCATCGAATCCATCATGGAAGGCGTGATGAAATCCGGCTGCGCCTATGTGGTGATAGAGGACCGGTACGACGCGATTAAATATGCGCTCGAACATGCAAAAAAGGACGACGTTGTGCTGCTTGCGGGCAAAGGCCACGAAAGCTACCAGGAAGTGGGCGGCGGTAAGAAGCATTTTGATGAAAAAGAGATCGTCGCGCAGCTGCTGCGCGAACCCGGGGGAGAAAAAACGCCGCGCAAGGAGGAGGAAAACGCATGAGAAACGCCATATTTGCGCTGCTTTTATCGGCCGCGGTGACGCTGGCGCTCGGCCCGGTGGTCATTCCCATGCTGCGCCGCCTCAAGTTCGGCCAGAGCGAGCGCAGCGACGGCCCGCAAACCCACTTGAAAAAAGCCGGCACGCCCACGATGGGCGGCATGATGTTCATCGCCGGCATCCTTGTGGGGACGCTTACGTTTACGCTCTCGGCGACGGAACTCGTGCTGCCCGCGCTGCTGGTGACGGTCGGCTTCGCGCTCGTCGGCTTCCTCGATGATTTTCTAAAGGTCAAATATAAGAACACCGTCGGGCTTCGCGCCTACCAAAAGATTATCGCGCAGTTTGCGATCGCGTTCATCATCGCGTACTACGCATATAAAAGCCCCTTCGTCGGCCCCAAGCTCTACCTCGCGTTCTTCGATGTGGAGTGGGACCTTGGCTTATTCTACATCCCGTTCGTGATGTTCGTGGTGATCGCCGTGGTCAACGCCGTCAACCTTACCGACGGCATCGACGGCCTTGCTTCCGGCACGAGCCTCATCGTGGCGATCACGCTGTGCGTGGTTTACCTCTATATGTCCGCCGCGATGAAGCTGCCCGCCGATGCGGGACAAGCCGCCCAAACGCAGTACAGCGCGGAGCTTCAGTCGATGGCGATTTTCGCCGCCGCGCTCGCGGGCGGCTGCCTCGGCTTTTTACGCTATAATTCTTTCCCCGCGCGGGTCATCATGGGGGATACGGGCTCCTTCGCGCTCGGCGGCGGGCTTGCGATGCTCGCGATCTTCAGCCGTTCGGTGCTGCTCTTCCCCATCATGGGGGGCTGCTTTGTGGCGTCGGCCGCATCGTCCGTCATCCAGGTGGGCTATTTCAAGCTCACCCACGGCAAGCGCGTGTTCAAAATGGCGCCTTTGCACCACCATTTCGAACTCAAGGGCGTTACGGAAACGCGCATCGTCGCCGTGTATATGATCGTCACCGTTTTCCTTTGTTTACTGTGCCTTTTGGCATATGTATAAATTCGGCCGTTCGGTGTTTCTTGGGCATAGCCGTGGTTCTTTGGCGCTTGGCACGGCGACGCCGCGGGTTAAGGTGTTTGAGGCAGAGCGCGGCTCTTTTGCCTCAAACGCCTTGAAAGCACCGGACGGCCCTTTTTTTTAAAACCGAACGCGCGTGGGCGCGAAACGATAATGCTTGCAAAAACGGGGGGATCGGTATGCATAAGCTTAAACCGCGCGCTGTGATCGTAGGCATGGCGCGCAGCGGCATTTCCTCGGCGAAGCTGCTTGCATCGGCCGGGTACGAAGTCGTCGTCAACGACATGAAGCGTGAGATCGACGGTCTATCGCAAGCGCTTCATGGCATAGACTATATCGACGCATTGGGGCGCGACCCCGGAGAGGTCCTGGAGGGCGCGGAGCTGATGGTGTTAAGCCCGGTCGTGCCGATTTTTGCGCCGTTCGCGCAAAAGGCGCGCGAGAGGGGCATCGAGGTCATCGGGGAGATCGAGCTTGGCTACCGCTACGCAGACCGCGGGGCGAAGTTCGTTTGCATCACCGGTACGAACGGCAAAACCACCACCACGGCGCTAACGGGCGAACTGTTCCGCGCTTGCTCTCGGCGCACCTTCGTGCTCGGCAACATCGGCATTCCCATCACCGAGCACGCGCGGGAAACGCGGGCGGGGGATTTCATCGTGGCGGAAACGGCGGCGCTCCAGCTCGAGAGCATCCGCAGCTTCCGAGCCAACGCCTTTGGCGTGCTCAACATCAGCGAGGATCATCTCAACCGCTTCGAGTACCGCATGGAGAACTACATCGCCGCCAAATGCCGCGGCTTTGAAAACCAAACCGAGGCGGATTTTGCTGTATTGAACCTCGATGATCCCGTTGTGCGCGCTATGGCAAAGCTCACGCGCGCGCGCGTGCTTTACTTCTCGCAGGAGCGCGAAGTCGAAAACGGCATGTTCTTGCGCAACGGGCGCATGATCTTCCGGCTTGATGGAATTGAAACGCCGCTCATCGATGTTTCGCAGCTTCGCATCCCCGGAAGGCACAATGTGGAGAACGCGCTTTGCGCCGCGAGCCTTGCCCTGTGCATGGGGCTGGAAGCAGCGGGCGTGTGCGAGGGGCTTAAAAGCTTCCCCGGCGTGGAGCACAGGATCGAGTTCGTGCGCGAGCTCGACGGCGTTGCCTACATCAACGACTCGAAGGCCACCAACCCGGATTCGAGCATTAAGGCGGTGGAGGCGATGACGCGGCCCACGATTTTGCTCCTGGGCGTGGGCAATTACGACAAGAAGAGCGACTTCGCGCCGCTGTTCCGGGCCTTTGGCGGCCGCATCCGGCATGTGATCGCCTCGGGCAGCAACGTGCCCGCGATTTTGCGCGCGGCCGAGGAAACGGGATATGCGCACATTACCGTCAACGACGGGCCGCTTGCGGAGATGATCGCCGAGGCGCGCGCGCGCGCCCTGCCGGGAGATGCGGTGCTGCTCTCGCCGGCCGCGGCAAGCTGGGGCATCTACAGCGATTATGAACAGCGGGGCAGAATTTTCAAAGAACTGGTTCATTCTCTCTAAAGGAGCGTGCGCGTGGCAGGAACGGCAAAAAAACCTGCGCCCGCAAGCAGAAGTGCGGCGCGGGGCAAACAATCGAATATCGTCCGCTTCACCAACGGCGGCGGGGATGCCAAGCCCGTTTCCCGCCGCGCGGGGCATATGGATTTTTCGCTGTTCATCGCCATCGCCATCATCAGCGCGTTCGGCCTTGTGATGGTGTTTTCCTCGAGCTATTACTACGCGCAGGACAAGGGGCTTGACAACGGCTTTTATTACCTTAAAAACCAGGCTATGTGGCTTGCGATCGGCATGGTGTGCATGATCGCGCTCTCCCATTTCGATTATCGAAACTGGGATAAAATGCGCGTCATCGCCCTTGTGGGCGTCATTGTACTCATGCTCGCTGTCGTGCTTTTTGGCGTGGAGCGCAACGGCGCTACGCGCTGGCTTGAGATCGGGCCGCTTTCCTTCCAGCCCTCGGAGCTTGCCAAGTTCGTGCTCATCGTGTATATGGCTTCCTTTATGGCAAGGCGGCCGCATTTGATGAGCAGTTTTTCGCAGGGGCTTATGCCCATGCTCATTATCATCGGCGTGATGTGCGGTATTTTACTGCTGCAAAAAAACATGTCTATGATGGTGATCGTTCTGATGACAGGCGTCGTCATGCTCTACCTCGGCGGCGCACAGATCAAGCATCTTTTGCTTCTTGCTGCGGTGGCGCTGCCGGTGCTTGTCGTTGCGGTGATGAGCGAAGAATATCGCATTTCGCGCGTTCTGATGTTCGTCGACCCCTGGCATTCCAACCAAAAGGGCGCGTACCAGCTCATTCAGTCCCTGCTCGCGCTCGGCTCGGGGGGCTTATTCGGCAAGGGGCTTAACTTCAGCATGCAAAAGCTGCTGTTTTTGCCCTATGGCGAGAGCGACTTCATCTTTTCCATCATCGGTGAGGAATTGGGCTTCGTCGGCTGCGTGCTGGTCATTTCTATCTATGCGTTCATCGTGTATCGCGGCATACGCATTGCCATGCGCTGCCGAGATCGTTTCGGCAGCCTGCTTGCCGCAGGCATTACGGCGGTGCTCGCCATCCAAACGGCGGTCAACATCGCCGTCGCCACAAGCTCCGTGCCGCCTACCGGGCAAACGCTGCCGTTCATCAGCGCCGGCGGCACATCGCTGCTCATTTTTCTGTGCGCCACGGGGATTTTGCTCAACATCTCGCGCAACACGGAATAGCCCTCCTTGCACGCATTGAACGAAAGCGCCCTCCCCCGCATAAGATGGAATGTGCCGTTTGGCGGCGGAGAGGAGAGGGCATGGCATCCATCGTGGTTTCCGGCGGACATCCGCTTTACGGCAGCATCGGCGTATCGGGCGCAAAAAACGCCGCGCTGCCCCTTTTGGCGGCGACCCTTTTGACAAAGGCGCCCGTTGTGCTCGAGAATTGCCCGTGCCTGCGCGACGTAAGCAACATGATCGCCATTCTCGAAGAGCTTGGCGTCGCGTGTACCCGCAGGGGGGATGCGCTCGAGATCGATTCCTCGCGCGCACACAGCTATGTGATGCCGCAAGGCCCCTCGAAGGAACTGCGCTCATCGATCTTTATGCTGGGGTCCCTGCTCGGGCGGTTCGGGCATGCGGTGTGCACGTTCCCCGGCGGGTGCGAGATCGGCCACAGGCCCATCGATCTGCACATCAAGGGCCTCACAATGCTTGGCGCGGATGTGCGCGAGGAGCGAGGGCTGATCATCTGCGACGGGGAGAATTTGAGGGGCGCGGACATCCACCTCGATTATCCGAGTGTGGGCGCAACGGAGAACATCATCATGGCGGCAGTGGGCGCCGAGGGGGAGACCGCGATCCACAATGCCGCGCGCGAGCCGGAGATCGAGGATCTCCAAGCCTTCCTCAACGCGCTGGGGCATGAGGTGAGCGGAGCGGGCAACAGCACCGTGCGCGTCGTAGGCCGCCGCAGCGTGCGGGACGATGTAAAGGTAGTGCACCGCGTCATGCCCGATCGCATCGTGGCGGGTACGCTGCTTTGCGCGGCGGCGATCACCGGGGGCGATGTTACGCTTACGGGCGCCGCGCCCGCGCACATGGGTTCGGTCATCGCGAAGCTTCGCGAGGCGGGCTGCACGATCGCGGTGCGCGCGCAGGCCATCCGCATCTTGGCGCCCGAGCGGCCCAACGAGATCAAGCTCATTGAAACGCTGCCTTACCCGGGCTTTCCCACCGACATGCAGGCGCAGTTCTTCGCGCTTTGCTGCACGGCGCGGGGCACGAGCGTGATCGTGGAGAACGTGTTTGAAAACCGCTTCAAGCACGGTGCGGAACTGCAGCGCATGGGGGCGAGTTTCACCCAGAAGGACCGTGCGGTCATCATCCGCGGCGTGCCCAAACTCACCGGAACGCGCGTCGCGGCACGGGATCTACGCGGCGGGGCGGCGCTGACCATCGCGGGCCTTGCGGCCGAAGGCGAAACGATCGTGGAGAATGCGGAGTTCATCGACCGCGGGTATGATGGGCTTGAACAAATGCTGTGCGCACTGGGCGCAAAAATTAGGCGTGAAGGATTATAAAAGCATGAGCGGCGGCGAAAAAGGCAAAGAGCGCGGCGCGAAGGAACTCAACCTCCGCCCGTTTGCCGCGCGCGCGCAAGAGGACGGCCTGCCCGTGGTTTTTACCGAAATGGAGGAGATCGACCCCGCTCTGCCTGCAAAGGAATTGATCGGACAAGCCGAAGCTGAAAAACAGCCCCCAGCACGGCGTGGGAAGCCCGCCCCCAAAGGGGATGTGAAGCGCGCGAAGAAGCCCGCCGCACCAAAACAAGGCCCGCAGGATCATCCCGCGGCGCGCCCAGCGGGACGGCGGCGGCCGCTGACCGAGCGCGAGAAGCTCCTCATCGAGCGGCGGCGCAGGTTCAACCGTTTTCTAACCTTTTGCGTCGCGGGCGTCGCGGTGCTTGCGGCGCTGCTGCTCACGTGGTTTTTGCTTATCGTCGATGCGATCGAGGTCGAGGGCTGCGCGCGTTTTTCTCCCGAGGAGATCATTGCCGAATCGGGCCTCAAGACCGGCAGGCACATGTGGCTTTTGAACCTCGCGCAGGCGCGCGCGCGCATCGAGGAGAACCCGTATATCGAAGCGGCCGAAATCCGCCGCGTTTATCCGGACAAGCTTTTGGCGCTCATAACCGAGCGCGAGGAAGCCGCGGTGATCGTGGGCCTCAACGCGCAGGCCGTGATCGATCCGAAGGGCTATGTACTCTTCATCGGCGCGCGCGCGGATTATGCGGGCCTGATCCGCATCACGGGCATGGGCTTTGGCGGCTATCACGTAGGCCAAAGGCTTGGCGAAGAGTCGGATTTCAACTCGCGCACGCTCGTGGCGCTCCT
>CAZJIS010000003.1:1209-6310 GCA_964546125.1 uncultured Clostridium sp. | reverse complement strand
CGCCCGATCAAAGCCCGCCGCCCGATCAAAGCCCCGAGCCGGGCGCAAGCCCTCCGCCCGGGACCGACCCCACACCTTCGCCGCCGCCGGGGGACCCGTTTTCGGGTTAGGCGGCGCATAGAGCATTGCTTCTGGTAACATTTGGCGGAATAACACGCCAAAGCCTTGAACAATATATGGTGTATGTGGTATTCTTTGAATACTGGGATGGGTATATCCGCATGGTTTCGGCCCTGCGGCCGGATGCGGACAGGCCCGCTTGAACGGAGGACGGATGAGCCAGAATACCGCTATTTTGGATATTGGCAGCTCCAAGGTGATATGCCTTATCTGCGGCGAGGACGGCAGGGACAACATCCTCGTTCAGGGCGCGGGCATCCGCGAATATAAGGGCTATCGCCGCGGCGTGCTCGAGGATGAACAGAGCCTTGCCGATGCGATTATCGATGCGCTTTCCGCCGCCGAAACGGAATCTAAGCACAGGGTGCGGGATATTTCCGTCGGCGTTCCGGCCCCGTTCATCCGCCTGATCTGCCGCGAGGGGGCGCTTTCCCTCGAAGGCAAGCGCAGGCGCATCACCCACAGGGATGTGGACGAGCTGATCAACGCCTCGCTCGATTTTCAGGCGCCCGAGGGCTGCGAGCTGATCAGCAGCACGCCGGTCGAGTTTCGGGTGGACGGCGCGCTTCGCGCGGATACGCCCGTGGGCGCGAACGCGGCGGAGCTTTCGGCGCTCGTTTCCCACATTTATGCGGATGCGCGCTTCAAGCGCCTCGTGTCCGACGCGCTGCTGCGCGTGGGGCTCGACGCGGACCTTTACATCGCCGTGCCGCTTTCCGAAGGGCTGTTCGTCATCCCCGAGGAGGAGCGTTCCCGCGGCGCGGTGCTCATCGACACGGGCGCGGCGCACACGGATGTGTGCCTTTACCGCAACGCGGCGCTTGTCGATATGCGCACCGTCGACGTGGGCGGCAACCACTTCACCTCCGACTTAAGCTACGGCCTGGGACTTCCGAATGCCACTGCTGAAACCGTGAAACGGCGCTATGTGTATTCGCTCGATTATCAGGACAGCATAGATACCATACGGCATCCAAACGGCGGGGTGATGCGGGTGGAGCATGAAACGATCCAATATATCATCGAGGAGCGCACGCGCGAGCTTGGGGCGCTCATCCTCGCCGCAATGGGGGAAATGGGCGTTGTTCCGGGCGGGCCGGAAAGCGTTTATATGACAGGCGGCGGCGTGACGCTCATGCGCGGGAGCTGCGAGTTCATGGAGCGCGAAATGAACCTGCCCATCCAGGTGCGCATGCCGTGGATGCCGCGCTTAAGTTCGCCCAATTACGCAAGCGCGTTTTCGGTGATGGATTTTGTCATCCACGCCACCGATGAAGACAACGCCGGCAGGCTTGAGGGCGCCGGCGCAAGAAGAAAAGCGCTCCGGAAGCTTAGGGACTTCTTCAAAATATAGGAGGATAATCATATGCCGTTCGGTTTGGATTTCGAGAGCAGCCAGCCTGCCCAACTCAAGGTCATGGGGGTCGGAGGCGCGGGCAATAACGCCATCGACCGCATGATCCAATATGGCCTCGGCGGGGTAGAGTTCATCTCCGTCAACACGGACAAGCAGTTCCTCAACCGCTCGCGCGCGAACCAGAAGATCCAGATCGGCGAGAAGGTCACGCGCGGCCTCGGGGCGGGTGCGGACCCTGAAATGGGGCGCAAAGCCGCCGAGGAGAGCAGGGACGCCATCTCCGAGGCGATCAAGGGCGCGGACCTCGTGTTCATCACCGCCGGCATGGGCGGCGGCACCGGCACGGGCGCAGCCCCTGTCGTTGCCGAATGTGCGAAGGAAATGGGCATACTCACCATCGGCGTCGTCACAAAGCCGTTCTCCTTTGAGGGCAAGGTTCGCATGAACAACGCCATCAACGGCATTACTAACCTCAAAGATAATGTCGATACGCTCATCATCGTCCCCAACGACAGGCTCCTCGACACGGGGCGCAACGTCACCCTCACCGAAGCCTTCCTCATTGCGGACGATGTGCTGCGCCAGGGCGTGCAGGGCATCAGCGATCTCATCGCCGTGCCGGGCCTCATCAACCTTGACTTTGCGGACGTGCGCACCATCATGAAAGAGCGCGGCATGGCCCATATGGGCATCGGCATCGCAAGCGGCGAGCAGCGCGCGCTCAATGCGGCCAAACAGGCCGTCGAGAGCGCATTGCTCGAAACGAGCATCAACGGTGCGCGCGGCGTGATCATCAACATCAGCGGCGGCCACGACCTTGCGATGCTCGAGGTCAGCGAAGCCGCGGCCTACATCCAGAATTACGCCGACGCGAGCGCGAACATCATCTTCGGCGCGGGCATCGACGAGGAATTGGGCGACGCGATCCGCATTACGGTCATCGCCACCGGCTTTGATTCGCTCGAGGAGCGCGAGCGCACCACCCCCGGCCGCCGCAGCGCCGTGCAGGAGCAGCCCCAGCAGCGCCAGACCATCAGCCAGATGAAGAACGACCGCGGCGAAACCCGCGCGCCCGACACGAGCTGGCTCGAGCGGCCGCGCCAGAAAAAACCGGAATACGCCTCCCCTTTGCCCGGCGGCGAGGAGGTCACGCCCCATTTCAGCAAGAAAGACCTGCCGCAGGCCGATTATAACCCCAAGGAGAAGAACAACCTCGACCTTCCGAGCTTTTTGCGCAACAAGAACGACGGCAAGTAAGCGCCGCCCGATCTTCTTCGCGCTTTGGCCCCCGCCGCCTGCGGGGGCTTTTGCTTGCATTTTTATGCATGTTGCGCTATCATGAATGGAAATTCGCCTTTTTGGAGGCCATGCATGGCAAAATCAACGCTCCCCGCGGGCTATGGCTCCGCAATGTCCGTTTATGAAACGCAGCGGGCCATTTCGTTTATCAAACGCACCTTTCAGGATTCGCTCGCCGCGGCGCTCAACTTGAAGCGCGTTAGCGCGCCGCTGTTCGTCACGCCGCAAAGCGGCCTCAACGATAATTTGAGCGGCGTGGAACGCCCCGTCGGTTTCGATGTGCCCGATGCAGGAACCGACGCGCAGGTCGTGCAATCCTTAGCCAAATGGAAGCGCATGGCGCTGCACCGCTATGGCTTCAAGCCCGGCGAGGGGCTTTATACCGACATGAACGCCATCCGCCGCGACGAGGAACTCGATAACCTCCATTCGATCTACGTCGACCAGTGGGATTGGGAGAAAGTCATTTTAGAAGAAGAACGCAGCGAAGCCTACCTTGAAGCGACCGTGCGGGCGATCGTTTCATGCATTTGTGATACGCTCGATGCGCTCAAACTCCGCTTCCCGCAGGTGACGCTCAAGCTTACGCGCGAAGTTTGCTTCATCGATGCGCAGGCGCTGCTCGAGCGCTACCCAAACCTCGATGCGAAGGCGCGCGAACACGCGATCGCCCGCGAATGCGGCACGGTGTTCATCCGCGGCATCGGCGGCGCGCTGAGCGATGGCAAGCCCCACGACAATCGCGCGCCGGACTATGACGACTGGCGGCTCAACGGCGACATCATTCTTTATAACGAGCTGCTCGATGTGCCCTTCGAGCTTTCCTCCATGGGCATCCGCGTTGACCCTGCGGCGCTTGATGCGCAGCTTGCGGCGCTCGGCTGCGATGAGAGGCGCGCGTTTCCTTTCCACAAAATGCTGCTCGAGGGCAGGCTGCCGCTGACCATCGGCGGCGGCATCGGTCAATCCCGCCTTTGCATGCTTCTCATGCAAAAGGCGCACATCGGCGAGGTGCAATGTTCCATTTGGGATGAAGGGACGCTTAAGCTTTATGCGGATGCGGGGATTTACCTGCTGTGAGCGCCCTCATTTCTCCGCTCGCTCGAACGCGCGCAGAATGCGCTCATAAAGCAGGGGCGCGAGCGCGACGCGCGCGCCGGTGAGCGCGAGGGCTGCGGCGGTCACGCGCATTTGCTCTTTGGCGTAATCGGTGAGCGTGCAGGCGGCAAATTCGCGCGAGTGGCCGGAAACATCCTTTTTGCCCCCTGTGATATCGAACCACGCGTGGATTGTGGGGCAGCGCTGGCTGACCTGCCCGGCGTCGAGCGAGCCCATGTCCTCCTTTGCAGGAAGCACCGTAATGCCCGCGAGGTCGCGGAGTGCCTCGGCGTAGGCGTCGGCAAGCGGGCCGTTGGTGATGAGGTTGTCGTAGGGCAGTTCGAAACGGGTGATTTCGAGGCGGCAGCCCGTGGCGAGCGCGCCCGCGCGGGCGCAGTTTTTCACGCGCTCGACGAGCGCATCGTTATAGGTTTTTGTGACGGAGCGAACATAATAATCGACCTTCGCGTATTCGGGCACGATGTTGGGCGCGGCGCCGCCCTCGAGGATGACGCCGTGCACGCGCGAGGTGGGCAGCATGTGCTCGCGTAGGGCGTTGACGGCGTTGATCGTTTGAATCGCCGCGTCGAGCGCGTTGACTCCTTCCCACGGGTCGGAGGCGGCGTGCGAGGGCTTGCCGAAAAATTCGAAGCGCACCGGCATCAGCGCGAGGGAGGAGCCGCTTCGCGAGTGCGCGTCCGACGGGTGCGCCATCATGGCGAGATCGATGCCCTCAAAGCAGCCCTGTTCGGCAAAAACGACTTTCGCGCCGCTGGTTTCCTCCGCGGGCGTGCCGAATACGACCACCGTTCCGCCAATCTCATGAAGCACGCGCGAGAGCGCGATGCCCGCGCCAAGGCTCGTCGCGCCGAGGATGTTATGCCCGCAGCCGTGGCCCACGCCCGGCAGCGCGTCATATTCGGCAAGATATGCAATGGTGAGGCCCGGCTTATGCGACTCATACGTCGCCTTATAGGCGGTCGCGATGCCGCAATAATTCCGCTCCACGCGAAAACCATGCTTTTCCAGCAGCTCCGTATGCCACGCGCAAGCCTTGAACTCCTCATAGCCAAGCTCCGGGTTTTCATAGATCGCGAGGCTGAGCGCGTCAAGCTCGGGGGCAATCGCCCCGACGGCCGCGCGTATTTTTTCTTTCATATCAATCCTCCCGCATCGCTCGGGGCGTCCAGTCGGCCCCGTGATTTTCGATCAGTATAAGGTCTTTTT
>CAZJIS010000003.1:0-1109 GCA_964546125.1 uncultured Clostridium sp. | reverse complement strand
GCGGCGCTTGCGCTCCTCTCGTTGCTCTTCCCGCCCATGCGCACGCTGCCCGGCAGGTTCGCGCCCGCCTTCCTCTTGGCTTTGGCGCTCCCCGGGCGCGGCGCCGCCGCCTACTTGCGCGCGCTTGCTTCGGTGCTCTTGGCGGCGCTTGTCACGGGCGGGCTCGCCTTCGCGCTGGCCCTAACCGACGGCGGCGGCCTTGTTGGCGGTGCGGTCGTGGGCGCCTGGCGGCTGCGCACGGCGCTGTTTCTTGCCGCGGGCGCCGCGATTGCGCCCAATCTCGTGCGGCGTTTTCGCATGAGGCCGGGGGCGCGCATAGCCCGCGTTTACCTCGCGGCCTGTGGGGAAACGCACAAGCTGCGCGGTTTATGGGATACCGGCGCGCGCATTTATGAACCTGTGAGCGGCTTGCCGGTCGTCGCCGCCTATGTGCCAAGCCTCGTGCAGGCGGCAAACATCCCCGTGCCGGCCGCAACGGTGACGGGGGAGGCGATGCTCTTCGCGCTCAAGCCCGACGCGCTCCTCATCGACGGCCGCCCGTCGGATGCGCTTGTTGCGCCGCTCAACGCGAAGCTTCGCGGAGCCGAGGCGATTTTACCATCAACAATTTTCGGGGAGGCACGATGAAAACGCTGGTTTTTCGCATTCTCGCATGGCTCTACCGCCGGTGGGGCATCGCCGCGCCGCTCTATTACGTCAACTCGGGCGAAGCGCTCCCGCCGCCGCTGAGCAAAAAGGAGGAGGAGGCATGCATCCAGGCGCTTGCCGCGGGCGACCTCACGATCCGGCAGACGCTCATCGAGCGCAACCTGCGCCTGGTCGTTTACATCGCGCGCAAATTCGAAAATACCGGCGTCAATGTGGAGGACCTGATCTCTATCGGCACGATCGGCCTGATTAAGGCCGTCAATACGTTTGATACGGAAAAGCGTATCAAACTTGCGACGTACGCTTCGCGCTGCATCGAAAACGAAATCCTCATGTACCTTCGCCGAAGCTGCCGCCTCAAGCTGGAGGTTTCCCTCGATGAGCCGCTCAACATCGATTGGGATGGCAACGAGCTGCTCCTTTCGGACATCCTCGGCACGGACGGCGACCTCGTGTGCCGC
>CAZJIS010000002.1:13483-58028 GCA_964546125.1 uncultured Clostridium sp. | reverse complement strand
GCCGCGCGGCTGCGCGGCAGGAGATCATCCGCCGCTATTACGCCGAAAGCTGCGCCGTGCGCCAGGGCCTTGCCGACGATACCGGCCTTTATAAATGCAAGCTGCTCATGAACCAGGCGGGCGTTTCAGAAGCTAACCGCCCCGTTGTGGCGCGCGCGCTCGCCAAGGCCGAGGAAACCGGCCAGCCCGCCGCCGCGCTGGAGCTGCCCGACGGCACGATCGTCACCGGCAAGACTTCGCCGCTTCTTGGCGCATCCGCCGCGCTTTTGCTCAACGCCTTGAAGGCGCTCGGCGGTATTCACGACGACATGCACCTGATTTCCCCCATCATCATCGAGCCGATCCAGGCCCTAAAAACCAAACATCTTGGCAACCATAACCCGCGCCTGCATTCGGATGAGATCCTCATCGCGCTCTCCATCTGCGCCGCCACGAACCCCACGGCGGACCTTGCGATGCGCCAGCTTCCCAAGCTGCGCGAGTGCGAGGCGCACTCGAGCGTGATCCTCTCCTCGGTGGACAACACCACCTTCCGCAAGCTTGGCATTAACCTCACCTGCGAGCCGCAATACCAAACGAAGAAACTGTATCATAAATAAAAGCCCGGCCCGCAACATGCAAACGGCCCCTTCAAACGGGGCCGTTGCCTGTTTATGCAATTGTCAGCGATCAATCGCCGTTTTCATGCCCGCAGCTCCGCCTTGAGGCGCGCTTGCAGCGCGCGCACGACAAGCGCCATGGCGGCTTGGATCTCCTCATCGGCCAAGGTGTGGTCCTCCGCGCGCAGCGTGAAGGAAAAGGCCATGCTCTTCTTCCCCTCGGGGATGCCCTGCCCGCGATATACATCAAAAAGGGCGATGTCGTCGAGGATGACCTTGAGCCGCGCTTGGGCGATGACGTCGCGCGCCTGCTTGGCGCTGACCGCCTCATCGACGACCACGGCGATGTCGCGCTCCACCTTGGGGAATTTGGGCAGCGCCTTATAGGTGGGCGTGCCGCCCTTGTGGGCGAGCAGCTTTGCGATCTCGATCTGCGCGAAATACGCGGGGCGGTCGATTTCAAATGCGCATCGCACAGCCGGGTGCAGCGCGCCAAGCTCGCCCACGGCCTCCTCCCCCGCATAAATTACGCCGCAGCGCCCGGGCTGAAAATATGCGCCGCAGCCGGGCCGTACCTCGAGCGGGATGTAAAAGCGCGAAGCGATCTCCTCGACCATGCCTTTTAAGGTGAAGAAATCATCCTCGCCGTCGGCCGTGAGGATGCCGAGCATTTTGCGCTCTTCGGGAAGATCGGGGTTGTTGTCGAAATGGCAGTTGCCCACCTCGAAGAAGCGCGCAAAGCCCGTTTTATGCGAGAGGTTGTGCGCGAGCGCGTCGAGCATGCCGGGCAGGAGCGTCGTGCGCATGAGGCTCTGGTCCTCGCCAAAGGGGTTGAGGATTTTTACCGCAAGGCGCTTTTCATCCCCCGCAGGGATGCGCAGCGCATCGAGCGCCGCGGGGCCTGTGAAATTATAGTTGTACATTTCATAAAGCCCCTGCGCGGCGAGCAGGTCCTTGAGCTTATCCTCATCCGCAAACGCCTCGCCGAGCCTGCCGGTGAAGGTTTTGCCCTCCATGAGCTTGGGGGCGATGTTATAGTAGCCGTAAATGCGCGCGACTTCCTCGGCAATGTCCCAATCGGCCTCGATGGAACTCTCGATATCCACGCGGTAATGCGGCACCCGGACGATGAGCGCGTCTCCCTTTGCTTTCGCGGGGATGTTGATCGTGCCGAGCATCGCGGCCATGTCGCAGGCGGGGATCGATGTGTTGAGGATGCGGTTGACGTGCGCGCCGTCGACTTCGATCACGCGCGGCGAAAGATCGGCCGCGCACGCGTCGAGCGTGCCCCCTACAACCTTGCCCGCGCCGAGCTGCTCGACAAGCTCCATCGCGCGCTCGAGGGCGAGCATGGCGTTGACCGGCTCCACGCCCTTGATGAAGCGGGCCGAGGCGTCCGTCGTGTGGCGCAGCGCGCGCGTTGTGGCGCGTATGCTGCCGCCCTTGAATACGGCGGATTCAAAAAGCGCCGCCTTGGTGTCCCGCGTGATCTCCGAGTTGAGCCCGCCCATCACGCCCGCGATTCCCACGCCCTTTTCGGGGTCGGCGATGAGCAGCATGTCGGGTGTGACCGGGCGCTCTTTGCCATCAAGCGTGGTCACGACCTCGCCCTCGTGCGCGTTGCGCACGACGATCTGCCCGCTTGCAATGCACGCCAGGTCGAACGCGTGCATCGGGTGGCCGTATTCGAGCAAAACGTAGTTTGTGATATCCACAATGTTGTTAATCGGGCGCATGCCCGCGGCGTTAAGGCGCTTTTGCATCCACGCCGGCGAGGGGGCGATGTTGAGCTCCGTCACCACGCGCGCGCAGTAGCGCGGGCAAAGGTCGCTGTTGCGCACGGCGACCGAGGCGTAGTCGGCAACAGTTCCCGCGCCGTGCACGCGCTTGATCTCCGGCTCGTCAAAAGCCTTCCCAAGCGCCGCCGCGGCCTCGCGGCACATGCCGATGATGCTCTGGCAATCCGCGCGGTTGGGCGTGAGTTCGATGTTAAATACGAGATTGTCAAGCCCGAGCGCCTCTTTGATGTTTTGCCCCGGCAAAAGTTCGCCCGAAAGGATCATGATGCCGTCGATCTCCGCGCCGGGATAATCGGCCTCGGTAAGGCCCAGTTCCTTGCCCGAGCAGAGCATGCCGGCGCTCGCGACGCCGCGCATAACCGTGGGCTTGATGACAAGGCCGCCCGCAAGAGACGCCCCGTCGAGCGCTACGGGCACGAGGGCCCCCTCAAAAACGTTCGGCGCGCCCGTCACGATTTGCAGCGGCGCTTCGCCCCCCGCGTCGATCTCACAGATGAGCAGGTGGTCGCTGTTTTGGTGGCGCGCGAGGCTCAATATCTTGCCCACGACCACATGGGTGATGCCCGCCATCGATTCCTCGATATCGGCAACCTCAAAGCCGCGCCACATGAGTTTTTCCACAAACTCCTTGGGCGTGACGTTCCATTCGACATAATCCTTTAACCAACTAAGCGGCAGTTTCATGTTGTTGACCCTCCTTAGAACTGGCCGAGGAAGCGGGCATCGTTCTCATATTGAAGGCGGATGTCCGTGATCCCGTATTTGAGGCTCGCCACGCGGTCCACGCCAAGGCCAAAGGCGAACGCGCTCCACTCGTGCGGATCGAGGCCGCAGTTCTCAAGTTCGTGCGGGTTGGTAATGCCGCAGCCCATGACCTCGATCCAGCCCGTGCCCTTGCATACGCGGCAGCCCTTGCCCATGCACATTGTGCAAGAGATATCGACCTCCGCCGAAGGCTCCGTAAACGGGAAGTAACTCGGGCGGAAGCGCGCTTTGACGCTTTCCCCGAACACCGCGTGCACGAACGCCTCAACCGTTCCTTTAAGATCGGCAAAGCTGATGTTGCGGTCCACCACAAGCCCCTCCATCTGCATGAACACGGGGCTGTGGGAAGCATCCACCTCATCTACGCGGAACACGCGCCCGGGGATCACCAGGCGAAACGGCGGCTCGAGCGCGAGCAGCGCCCGCGCCTCCACAGGGCTTGTGTGCGTGCGCAGCACCACGCGCTCGTTCACATAAAACGTATCCTGCATGTCGCGCGCGGGGTGATCCTTCGGGAGGTTCAGCCGCGTGAAGTTATAGTCGTCATACTCCACCTCGGGGCCGTTATAGGTGGTGAAGCCCATGCCAACGAGCGCATCGCGGATCATGCGGTAGGTTTGCGTCATCGGGTGCAGCCTGCCCATCGGGCGGCGGCGCACGCCGGGTTCGGTCACATCGAGCGCCTCGCGGGCAAAACACCTCTCCTGCGCGAGGGCCGCAAACTGCGCGCGCCGCGCGGCAATTGTTTCCTCAAGCTCCTTTTTGACGCGGTTGGCCGCCTGCCCCACCGCGGCGCGCTCCTCTTTTTCGAGCTTGCCCATCGCGCGCAGGATCTCCGTCAGCGAGCCGCTGCGCCCGAGCACCGAAACATTGAGCGCCTCGAGCTCGTTCTCCTCCGCGGCGGCCGTGAGCTTTGCGAGCGCCTCCTCGCGGATCGTTTGCAGTTTGTTAAGCATGTCGGTTCCCTCCCGAACAAATAAAATAAGCGCCCTCGTCGAAGGGACGAAGGCGCGCTCGTGGTACCACCCTAATTCGCCCCGCCAACACGGGGCCTTTTTCGCTGTATCGGGCTTACCCGGCGCCGACTACGCATTCCGCAAGCGGAACTTCCCCGGCGCGGCTCTGGGGAGAACTGTGTGCGAACCATCCCGCGGGCCGCTCGCAGCTTTGCGGCCTTCTCTGGGGCGGGCGGGTTCGCTTTGCCCCGTCATCGCCATATTTACCAAAGTATTATATCATGCCCGCGCGAGCGATTCAAGCGCGGTTTTTCAAAGGGCAAGCTCCATGATCACCTCGTCAAAATCGGCCTTGCCGGTGAAGCGGAACCCCGCCCTTTCATAAAGGCGCACGGCCGCCTCGTTGGCGGGCACGACCGAGAGCATGGCTTTTTTCGCGCCGAGGCGCTTGAGCTCTTCGATTGCGAGCGCGAGCGCCGCCTCGCCGAAGCCCCTGTTCTGGAAGCGCACGTCGATCATGAAGCGCCAGATCTCGAACATATCCTTCTTGCGCTCGACAAAGAGCATCACAAAGCCCACGGGAATGCCATCCTGCGCGACGACATAGGGCCGCGCGACAGTACGCATCGCATAGGCCTGCGCGAGGGAATAGGCGTTGCCGGCGACATAGTTTTCCTGCTCCGGCGTGACCTTGAGGCGCATGGCCTCGGTGAAATTCGATTCATTGACCGGCACGAGTTTGGGATTTTCGCAGGCAAGATAGGTTGCGTCGAGCTCGCGCCGCAGCCTTTGGGGCAGCGTGTACGCGCCGCTCTCATCCGGCGAAGGCGGGGCCGCGAGGTCTATCGACGGGGCGTTGGCGAGCACCGCGAAGCTCACGCCGTGCTTGAGGGAAACATAAACGGCGCCGCGCGAATTCTCAAAGCCCGCAAAAGCGGAATACCAGCCATAGTTGCGCTCCCATCCGCAGGCGCTCCCCCCATCCGGGGCGGAAAAGAACTTTTTCGTCAGGCTCCTGCCCAGAAGCGCGCCTGTGCGCAGCGCTTCGAGGAAGCGCATAAGATCGATGATCGAGCTGACCACGCCCGCATCCCCCGCCGCGTTCCGCGGCGAACCAAGGGGGATGCTCCTGCCCCCGGCAAGCTCCGCATAAGAAGCCTCCGCCGCGCCGCCAAGAGCTGTTTCATCGAGGCCCAGCGGAATGAAGATGCGCTCGCGCATCAACTCGGCAAGCGGTTTTTTCGCCGCGCGCGCAAGCGCCATACCCACGAGGCGGTAGTTCGAGCGCGCGCCCGTTTCCTCTTCCTCCCCCTTGAGCGCGCCGAGGCCGTTGAGTATTTCGAGGAACGCCTCATCCCCGATGTCCGCCGTGGCGGCGTCAAAGCGCAGTTTGAGGGCCTCGGCTTGCGCGAGCTTCTCCTCGCGGATGCGCGCCTCTACGCGGCCCATGAGGGCTTCCTGCATATAATCGGGCACAAACTTTTTGAGCAAGAGCAGCTCGCCAAGCGTCGCTTCCTTTGCGCGCGCGTATTCGGGCACATAGAGGGCGAGCGAATCCTCAAGGGAGATCGTTTTCTGTTTTGTGAGCAGCAGCGCGAGCGCCGCTGTGTACAGCGCGGTGATCTTGCCGAGGGCAAAGCGCGTATGCAAGGAGTTGAGCGGTTTCTTCTCCATATCGGCAAAGCCGTAGGCGGTTTCATACAGCGGCCTGCCGTCCTTTCGCACGCTGAGGACGCCGTTGAGCTTCCATTGTTTGGCAAGCGCCGAAAGCGCGCGCGGCGTGAACGTATCCGGCGGTTCGGGCGCGGGCGCGCTGACCTCGGGCGGCGCCTCCTCACTTTCATAAGCAAACTCAATTTCGGAGAGAAGCGCGGGCACGGCAATCGCATAGCCGCGGCCCTCGAGGGTTGCCGCAAAGTTTAAAAGCGTTTCCTCCTCGCCGTGGATGAGGAACACGCGGCGCGGCTTTTCACCCTTTTCACCGATTGCGTCGAGCCATTCGATCAGCTCGCTCTTGCCCGCGTGGCCCGAGAAGCCCTCGGCCTTCCGGATGGCCGCGTTGACTTTGATATCCTCGCCAAAGAGCTTCACTTTCGGGGCGCCGTCGACCAAAAGCCTGCCGAGCGTGCCGTTTGCCTGGTAGCCGGTGAAGATCACCGTCGAATCCGTTCGGTAGAGGTTGTGCTTAAGGTGGTGGCGAATGCGCCCCGCATCGCACATGCCCGAGGAGGAGATGATGATGTTGCAGCCGGGCTGGAAATTGATCATGCGGCTCTCGTCGGCGGTCTGCGACACGCGCAGGCTCGGAAAATCGAACGGCGAGCCCGTTTTGGCTATTTCGAGCGCTTCGTCGTCATAATAATCGGCGGCGTTGCGCTCATAGACCTGCGTGGCGCTGATGCCAAGGGGGCTGTCCACATAAACGGGGATCTTCTCCAATCCCGGCACGGCGTTGCGCAGCAAGAGCTTTTTGATGTAATACAAAAGCTCCTGCGTCCTGCCGATCGCGAAGCTCGGTATCACGATGTTGCCCCCACGCGCCATGCCTTCGCGAAGGAGCGAGGCAAGCTCCTCCTCCTTATCGGCCGCGGCGCTCACCTCATGGTCACGGTCGCCGTAGGTTCCCTCCATGAGCACGTAATCCGCGCCGTCAATAGGCTGCGGGTCCTGCAAGATGGGCCTGTTGTCGCGCCCGATGTCGCCGCTGAAAACGAGCTTAATCGTCTTTTTACCCTCGGTGGCCCACACTTCGATGGCGGCGGAACCCAAAAGATGCCCCGCATCCACAAAGCGCGCGCGCAGGCCGGGCACGATCTCGGCGATCTCATTGTAGCTCACCGGGCGGAACGCCTTGAGCGTGTCGATCGCATCCTGTACGCCGTAGAGCGGCTGCACCGGGGGCTTGCCCGCGCGCAGGTTCTTGCGGTTCTGATATTCCGCCTCCTGCTCCTGAATGTGGCCGCTGTCGGGCAGCATCACGCCCGCAAGTTCCGCCGTGGCGCGCGTGGCGAGGATGCGCCCCCCAAACCCGCGCTTGACGAGCAGCGGCAAAAGCCCGCTATGGTCGATGTGCGCGTGGGTGAGCAGCACCGCGTCGATCTCCGCCGGCACGAACGGGAACTCATCCTCACCAAGCTCGGTCTTCTTATCCGCGCCCTGACGCATGCCGCAGTCCACAAGGATCTTCTTCTCCCCGAACTCCATCATGTGGCAGGAGCCGGTCACGCTGCGCGCCGCGCCGCAGAATTTGATTTTCATAATGCCTCCGTTCGATACGAGGAGTAATGGATAATTGAAACGCAACAATGGGGGAAAATACATCCCCGAACCCCCGTCTGGAACCATACGCCCCGAGAACCCCTTAGGGGGATTTGCAGGGGCCGGTTTTATATAGGCCCGCAAAAACCCGCAGCCGCAGTTGGGGCGGATATAAAATCCGCCCCCGCGCGCTACGCGTTTTTACCGCAGCACTGTTTGTATTTCTTGCCGCTGCCGCAGGGACAGGGATCGTTGCGGCCGACCTTGTTCTCTTTGACATATACCTTCGCGGCGCGGAATTCCTTTGTGATCTCATGGCGCCGCTCGGGGCTCAAAATGCCCTCCCACTCGGGCAAAGTGTAGAGCCACTCCGCCTTAGCCTCGAGCATGTTGAAAAATAGCTTTTCATAATCGACCTCGAGCGCAAGCTCGGTGTCGGGTTCAAGCGCTTCGAGGTCGAGCGCGCGCACAAGGCTTGTGTTGATGCCGTCGAGAAAGCCGGCGAAGGTCTTTTCATCCATGCCGAATTCCGCGGCGAGGGCGGAGAGTTTGCCCTTGGGGATCACGCCCGGTTCGGCGAGCAGCTTTTTGTAGTTTTCGGTTTCAAGCTCGAAATAATCCCGCCAAAAAGCGTCGTGTGCCTGGGGATCGCGCTGCACCTGCGCGTGGTTTTGCCAGTCCTGATAGAGTCCCATGGTTTATCCTTCCTTTTTAACGCGGGCAGCCGAATCGACCGGCCGCCCGCGTGTCGTCTCCCTATTGTAACGCGCGCTTAGAGTGCCTTGTCAAGATATTCCTTGATCTTGAGGATGAATCCCTCGGTGGAAAGCACGGTGACGCTCTCCATTTCCGCAAGCGACGCAAGGTCCTTGGTCATAAAGCCGCCGCTGATGCAATCGAGCGAAGCTTTTTCAAGCTTCCCGGCAAAATCGGCAAGCTCGGGAATATCGTCAAGCTCACCGCGCTTAGCTAACGCCCCCGTCCAGGCGAACAGCGTCGCCATGCAATTGGTGGAGGTCGTTTCGCCCTCAAGGTGCTTATAATAGTGCTTGGTCACCGTCCCGTGGGCGGCTTCGTATTCATACTTGCCGTCGGGGGAAACGAGCACGCTCGTCATCATCGCAAGCGAACCGAAGGCGGTCGCCACCATATCGCTCATCACATCGCCGTCGTAATTCTTGCAGGCCCAGATGAAGCCGCCCTCGGAGCGGATCACGCGCGCCACGGCGTCGTCGATGAGGGTATAAAAGTAGGTGATGCCCGCCTCGTCGAACGCTTTTTTGAACTCTTGCTCATATACTTTCCGGAAGATGTCGCGGAAGCCACCGTCGTATTTCTTGGCGATGGTGTCCTTGGCGGAGAACCAGAGGTCCTGCTTGGTCGCAATGGCATATTGGCAGCATGCGCGCGCGAAGCTTTCAATGGAGTCGTCTTTATTATAGGTCGCCATAAGCACGCCGGGGCCTTTGAAATCGAACACGGTTTCATCGAAAAGCTTCTCGCCGTTTTCGGCGGTAAAGGTGAGCTGCGCGCGGCCGGGGCCGGGCACGCGGAACTCCGTCGCCTTATAAACATCGCCGTAGGCATGGCGGGCGATGGTGATCGGCTTTTTCCAGCTGCGCACCGAGGGTTTTAGGCAATCGAGCGTGATCGGCGCGCGGAACACCGTGCCGTCGAGGATGGCGCGGATCGTGCCGTTTGGGCTTTTATACATTTTTTTGAGATTGTATTCGCTCATGCGGTCCGCATTCGGGGTGATGGTCGCGCATTTGACGCCCACGCCATACTTCTTGCAGGCTTCGGCCGCTTCCACGGTGATCCTGTCGTCCGTCTCATCGCGCACCGGGAGGCCGAGGTCATAATACTCGGTTTTGAGGTCCACATAGGGGGAGAGCAGGTTATCCTTGATCATCTGCCAGATGATGCGGGTCATCTCGTCGCCGTCGATTTCAACGAGAGGTGTCTTCATTTGGATCTTCATCATCGTTCGCTTCTCCTGTTCTTACTTTTTGCTGATCTTTGTGCCGCTTGCCGCCTTGCTCAAAATGGTTGAATCATATGCAAACGTGGAGGCGTTCTTCTGCGCCAGTGCCTTGTGCGCATAGGTAACGAGCCGGTCCACAAGTTGCCGGAAGGGGAGCCCCGCGGGCTCGAACAGATAGAAAGCGAAAGAACCGGGGATGGTGTTGATCTCGCACACATAGAGCGCCCCGCTCGCGCGGTCGAGCATATAGTCTACGCGCACCACGCCCTTGCAGCCGAAGGTTCGGAAAATTTGCTTGGTATAATCCTGCACGCGCGCGGTCAGCTCCCCGCCGATGGGCGCGGGGATTTTGCGCGCAAGGTTCTCCATGCCCTTGCCGGAATTGCCCTTGAGGTATTTTTGCTCGAACGTCAAAAACGTTTCCCAGCTCACCGGCTGCTCGCAGAGCGAAACTTCCGTTTCATCGCCAAGCCCCAGGCAGGCGCAGTTGATCTCATCGGGGCTCTCGAGCCCCTTTTCGATGAGGATGCGCCAGTCGAACCGGCAGGCGACCTCCATTGCTGCGATGAAGCCCGCACGGTCCGCGGCCTTTGAAATGCCGATGGAGGAACCGAGCTGCGAAGGTTTAACGAACAGCGGATACTTAAGTTCCTCCGCGCGGGCGATGACCGCCTCCGGGTCCTTTTGCCACTCGTCGCGGTAGCACCACGCGCCGGGCAGAACCGGGAGGCCCATGCTTTGGAAAACGGCCTTCATCATGATTTTATCCATGCCGGCGGCGGAGGAGATCACGCCGCAGCTCGTATAAGGTACGTCCGCAAGCTCAAAGAGGCCCTGCATCGCGCCATCCTCGCCGTGCATGCCGTGGAAAGCAAAGAGCGCGCAGTCGAGCGCCGCGATCTTTTCGAATTTGCCAAATACGCCCTTTTGTGCGAAAAGTCCGTTCATACCCGGCACGGGCGGCATGATGACCTTTGTGAGGCCTTTCATATTGGGATCGAAGCGCTCATAAAGCGCGATGTCGCGCAGCGGCTCACCCACGAACCACTCTCCCGTGCGCGAAACATACACGGGGAACGCGTTATATTTGCTTTTATCCGCGTTTTCGAGCACTTGCAGCCCCGAAATGATCGAAACGTCGTGCTCGGCGGCGCGGCCGCCGAAGAATATGCCAAGGTTTTGCATGAGCCCTCCTTATTCGGCGAAATTATCGGGCAGATCGTTCTCGAAAAGCACGGTGCAGCCCGGCACGGTGTGATTTTTGAGAAGCGCCGTCGCTTCCGTGAGCGATGCCGCGCGCACGAGGTTTTCCTTTGGGAACCCCGCCTCGAGAAGCCCGCGGCAGATCGGGTCCGCGTGCTTTTTGCCGATGATTATTGCTATATCCGCACTTTCGGCGATATGCGCTCCGAATTCGTAATTGAGCTTCTCCTCCTCGCGCCCCTGCTCGACGAGGCCGGGCGTGACGATGATCTTCTTGCCCTTAAACATCGAAAGCACATGGAGCGCCTCCCGCGCGCCCACGGGGTTGGCGTTGAACGCATCATCGATCACCGTGACCGCGCCCGGAATGAGCTGCAGCCTGTGTTCGACGGGCACAGCCTCGGCAATGGCGGCGGCGATTTCTTCCATGCCCATGCCAAGGCGGTAGGCAAGCGCCGCGGCGCCGGTCATGTTGAGGATGTTGTATTTGCCCAAAAGCTTCGTTTTGCAAGCGACCCGCTCCCCGTTCTCGGCGATGAGCGTGAAAGTGCTGCCCTCCGGGCCGGGGAAAATGTCTGCCGCCCGCATGAAAAGGTCTTCCGCCTCGGTGCCGTAGAGGTATTTTTCGGCAAGCGAGGTTTGCGCATAAAGCCTGCGGCAGTTGGCGTCATCCCCGTTGAGGAAGCAGCAGCCGTCCTCCCCGAGGCCGCGCAAAAGCTCGCCCTTGGTTTCGATGACTTTTTCGATGGAGCCGAAGGTTTCAAGGTGCTGCTTGCCCACTGCCGTAATGATGCCGAACTGCGGCCGCACGAGCGCGCAAAGCTCGCGGATATCCCCCCGGTAGCGCGCGCCCATCTCGGCGACGAACACCTCGTGCACATCCCGCAGCTGCTCGCGCACCACGCGCGTGACGCCCATGGGCGTATTGTAGCTTCCCGGGGTGATGAGCACCCTGTATTTCTTTTTGAGCATCGCCTCGAGGGCGTACTTCGTGCCGGTTTTGCCGAAGCTTCCGGTGATGCCGATCTTTACAAGGTCTTCCCGGGCGGCGAGCTTGTGTTTGGCGTCGTTGAAATACCAGCGCTTGACCGCGCTCTCCACGGGATATACCACGCAGGCCGCGAGCAGCACAAACAGCGGCAGGAGCATGCCCGGCGCGTAGCGGATGAAAAAGGGCCAGAGATACGGCCACCAGCCGATGGTCGTGAACGACCAACTGTAAAGCCGCACGAAGAACACCGAGGAAAAACAGAACGCGAGGGCCCATTCGGCGACGAGCAGGCGCACGACGCGCCCCGTGTAGACGAGGGGCTTGATGTGCTTTTTGCGCAAAAACGCATAGCACTGCGCCGCGAGCATGAGAACATACACATAGTCGGCCGCCGCGTAGCAGATGCGCGAGAGCACGCCTTCCCCGAGGAACGCCGCGCCCGCGCGGAGCAAAAGCGCCGCGAGGCCCGCCACAAGACCCGGCATGAAATCGGAAACGATGTGCCGGGAAAGCCAGCGAAGATACATTCTGCCCTGGTAGCTTTCGAGCTGCATGATATGCACAAACGGCAGCGACGCGGCGGTCACAGCCGCCCCCATGAGCGCCGCAAGCGCGTAAGCGAAAATGTAGCGATCCATCAAACTCTCCCTTAATCCTTAAAATAGGCCCGCATCACGGCGCAGAACTGGGCGTACTTCTCCGCGTAGGAGAAGTGGCCCGCGCCCTCGAGGACCGCAAGGCCCGCGCGCGGGATGCGCGCCTCCATGACCTTTGCCATGTAAAGGGGCGTCGAATCATCCCTGTCGCCCCAGACGAGCAGCGTGTCGTTCTCGATGTGCGAAAGCTTTTTCGTGAGATCGAGGTTAATCACTTTGACAAAGGTCTTTCGCATCACATCGCTTTTGAGCGCGCGGTAATCGGCGCTGCCCGCGCTTTGCTGCCGCCTGCGCAGCCCCAATAACCGATCGAGCGCCTCAAGGCGCGCAAGCCTTTTGAGGAGCTTATACGCGTATGTTTTAATGTAATACCGCGGAGTGCGTTTGGGGCGCACGCCCGCCGCATCCACGAGTACGAGCCGGCGAAAGAGCTTTGGCTCCGCGCTTGCAAGAAAGATGACCACCCGCCCGCCGAAGGAATGGCAAATGACATCGCACCCCTCGAGCTTTTGCTCGCGCATGAACGCCCGCGTGAGGGCCGCGTATTCCGGCACACCCCAAGGTTCTTCGGGCTCGCCGCTCCCGCCAAAGCCGGGGAAGTCAAAAAGCACCGCCTCGCGCCCAAGGGAAACAAGGCAGTCGGCAATCGGCCGCACGGCTTCGATGCATGCGCTCCAGCCGTGCAAAATCAGCACGGGCTCGCCCGCGCCAATGCGCTCATATTCGATGTTGACGCCGCCGATGCGCTGCTGCATCATTCCTCCCTGCCCTTGAGCGAGCGCAAGCGCTCGACGTAGCCCGGCTTATTCTCCTGCCGGGCGCGGGCGATGGCCATGGCCCCCGCGGGCACATCGCGCGTGATGGTGGACCCCGCCGCGGTGTAAGCGTCATCCTCCACGCGCACGGGCGCGACGAGGTTTGTTTGGCAGCCGAGGAACACGTCGTTGCCGACAAACGTGCGGTACTTCCGGAAGCCGTCGTAATTGACGAACACCGTGCCGCAGCCGACGTTGACGCGCTCGCCCACATCCGCATCGCCGATATAGGAAAGGTGGGGAAGCTTCGATCCCCGCCCGATAACGGCGTTTTTCACTTCGACAAAATCGCCGATCTTCACGGCATCGCCGATGACCGTGCCCGGGCGCAGGTTCACAAACGGGCCGACCTTCACATCGTCGCCGATTGCGGCGCCGTTGGCCACAACATAGCTCAGCTCGCAGTTTCGCCCGACGGTCGTATTCTCGAGCGAGCAGCCGGACTTGATGCGGCTGCCCGCGCCGATGCGCGTATCCCCCGCGAGCACAACGCCGCGGGCAATCTCCGCATCCCGCCCGATCCTGACCTCCGGCCCGATCGTGACCGAGGAAGGATCGGTGAAGGTAACGCCATTTTCCATGTGCGCCCCGACGATGCGCGCGCGCATCGCAGCCTCGCACGCGGCAAGCGATTTGCGGTCAGCCGCCGCCAGACAGGACGCGGAATCGGCAAGCACCTCCCGCACCCGTATGCCAAAGCTTGCAAGGCGCCCGGCAAGATCGCCGACGGACGCCCTGTCAACGCCGCCCGCAAGCGCCTTTTCAAGCGCGGAGCCGGTGAAGCACCACGCGCCGCCCTGCTCCAGGCCCCCGGTTTCCTCGTTTTGATAGACCAGCGCCGCCGCGCCCTCCCGCGCCGCGGCTTCGATGAGCGCCCCGTAATGCTCGCTTTTCACCAAAGGCGCGTTCGCATAAACGACGAGCGCGAGTTTGGGCACAATAGGCGCGGTTTCAAGCGCGCGCCAAAGCGCATCCGCCGTGCCGCGGGGTTCGTTTTGCACAGCGTAACGGGCGCGCGCGCCAAGTTCAACTTCGACTTCGCCGCCCGGGCCATGGACGAGCACGGGCAATGAAGAAGCGCAGGGGGAAACGGCCTCGAGCGCCCAGCGCGCAAGGCTCCTGCCGCACACGCGCA
Source organism: uncultured Clostridium sp. (assembly GCA_964546125.1). GTDB lineage: Bacteria > Bacillota > Clostridia > Christensenellales > CAG-138 > Phil1. Next base: position 43,867 of record CAZJIS010000002.1, on the reverse strand, counting down.
AAAGCGCGGCCGGGGAAGCGGAATTCATCCTCTCCCCCTTGCCCGCGGCAAGGATCGCAGCAAAATCGGCTTTCATATATCCCCTCCATACATGGAGTATTTTATGTTCGCTCACGGGGTGTGTCAAGCCGCATGAGCGTTGCATACAAGTATATTTCAAATCGAAGCGATTCGTGACACACAATCTTCATTTGCATAATAACCCGATCAAAGGTATAATGTCATGCAAATAAACGATTAACACTTGCTAGGGAGGCTGCGTTGTCCGGTATATATCCCCTTGTCATTTTCCTCATTTTACTCGCATCGGGCGTGATTCTCTGCCTGCGCGCCGCGCGCAAGGGCGATGGCGCTTACGGCGTGCTGTATGTGAGCTTATTCATGCTTTCGCTCTATGCGGCGTTTCTCATTAAGCTGCGCGGCAACGCGCAGCTTACGAACGCTTTCATCCCTTTTTATAAGCTCTTTGCGCTTCGCGAATACGGCTACGCCTCGATTTTGCAGGATCTGCTCGCCTTTGCGGCGCCCTTTTTCATCGCGGGCTTTCTCATCATGCCGGCGTTTTACCAGAGCGGAATAACCTGGGCGTTCGTTGCGGGCGTGCTCGCCTCGCTCGCGTTCAACGTTTATCCGCTCTTTAACGGCGCGAGCTTTGTGACCGACGAGTATGTTTATGCGGGCCTTGGCAGCGCCACGGGCGCCGCGCTCTACGCGATCCTCGCAAGCTTTTTCAAAAAACGCCTGCCGCTTGAAAAGCTCCGCCTGCCCGTTCCGCTTCGCCGCAGGGTGCGCGCCGCGGGCATCGTTCTTGGCGTTATGTATTTTTTTATCGCCCTTGTGATGGTGTTCGACTACGGTGAGCGCTACGCGCCCATCCAGTTTTTTGACAGCGAAACGGCGCTTCCGAAGAACCTCACGCTCGACACGGCCCTTTCGGCCGAGGCCGGGCGCGCGAACATCTTCATTCCCGATGCGGCGCCCGCATCGGAGAAGGCAGCGCATCTTGCGGAGGAACTCGGCATCGGCGGCGGAACAGTTTATACGGAGGGCGTTTACGTCACGCAGGACGACGCCGCAAAGCTCACCTTTACCGATAGCGGCAGCTGGGTCTATGAGCGAACGACAAGCCCCGCGGGCGATGTTCCCGCGCGCGAGAGCGCAGTCGCGAGCGTGTTCGCGTTTTTCGAGGCGCGAAACCTCCTTGGCGTTGAGTTGGGCCTTGTGGACGACATCGTCGAACATAAAGGGAGCGACGGCCTTGTAGACGGTTATGAAATTTATCTCTCGTGCGCCATCAGCGGCATGCCGATCGTCGGCTCGTCGACGCTCGTTGTGAGCGTTCGCGCGCAAAACAGCATCACAAAGATCCGCCGCTATGATGGGGACGTTGTGCCAAGCACGGTCGTCGCGATCATCTCCCAGCAAAAGGCCTATGAAAAGGTGTTGGAAGGCCAATGCGCCTACACGCTCTTCGCGCCCGCGTCGAGCGCAAAGATCGAAAGCTGCCGCATCATTTACATGGCCAACAGCTCGCAGGGCTATTACCTGCCCGTTTGGATGTTCACCTGCACCGCGCAGTATGTGGACGGCACGACGGGCGCGTTCGATATTTATGTCGAGGCGATGCGCTAAAAGCTTCAACTCCGCGCTTTTTCTTCCGCCGGCACAGCCTCGCCCAGCGCTTCGCCGATGGGGGCGCGGATGACGAGCGCCGCGCGGTTATCGCAGGGCGTTTGGCTCTTGTTGATGAGCACGAGCTTCTTCCCGCCATAATATTCCAGGAAACCCGCCGCCGGGTACACCGCAAGCGATGTGCCGCCTACGATGAGCAAATCGGCCGCGGCGATGCTGTTGACGGCCTGTTCGACGGTTGCATCATCGAGCATTTCGCCGTAAAGCACCACGTCGGGCTTGACGATGCCCCCGCAGGAGCAGCGCGGCACGCCGGGGCTTGCCTTAACGAACGCCGCATCATAAAACGCGCGGCAGCGCATGCAGTGGTTGCGCGCGATGCTGCCGTGCAGCTCGTAGACGGTCCGACTGCCCGCCTTCTGGTGCAGCCCGTCGATGTTTTGCGTGATGAGCGCGCGAAGTTTGCCCCGCCGCTCGAGCGCGGCAAGCGCCAGGTGCGCGCGGTTGGGCTTCGCGTCCGTCACGAGCAGCGCCGCTTTATAATAGGCGAAAAAAGTCTCCGGTTCCTTTTCAAAATACGCGCGGGAGAGCAGGGTCTCCGGCGACGCGCCAAAGCGGCGGATCGCCTCGAAATGCCCGCCCGGGCTTCGAAAATCGGGGATGCCGCTCTCGGTGGAGACGCCCGCGCCCCCAAAGAACACGATGTTCTGCGCTTGTTCGATCATTTCTCCAAGCCTGCGCGCCTGATCCCCCTCCATCGCTGCCGCCTCCCCCTTTCCCTTTGCAACCATCATACCATTCGCCGCGAAAGCTTGCAAAGCCGCCGCCAAAATGAAAGAAATCCTGCATTCTGATTTACTTTTGCAGGGCTATCCGCTATAATCAAAAAAGAGTGATAGCATACAATCGGAGGTTCAAATCCATGCATCTTTGTGAATTCCCGCGCAGCGAGCTCGAGCGCTTTTACGAGGAAGCACAGCGCGCCTATGAGGCGTGCAAAGCAAAGGGGCTCAAACTCGACATGTCGCGCGGCAAGCCCGCGCGCGCGCAGCTCGACCTTTCAAACCCTTTGCTCTCTTTGCCTGCGGATGCGGACTGCACGGCCGACGGCATCGACGCGCGCAACTACGGCGGCCTCGAGGGGCTGCCTTCCTGCCGCAAACTGTTTGCGGAACTATTGGGCGTGGACGCCTGCCAGGTGTTCGTCGGCGGCAGCGCAAGCTTAAGTTTGATGTACGACCTTGTCGCCAAAGCCTATACGCACGGCTTGTTGCACTCGCCTAAGCCCTGGGGCAGGCTCGAGCGCGTGAAGTTCCTCTGCCCCGTGCCCGGCTACGACCGGCATTTCACTATTTGCGAAACGTTTGGCATGGAGATGATCAACATCCCCATGGATGAGAACGGGCCGGATATGGACCTCGTTGAATCTCTCATCAAAGACCCCGAGGTCAAGGGCATTTGGTGCGTGCCGAAATATTCGAACCCTTCGGGCATCATCTATTCGGACACGGTCCTCAAAAGGCTTGCGGCCTTAAAGCCCGCCGCGCCCGATTTCACGATCCTTTGGGACAACGCCTATTGCATCCACGAGTTCGAGAGCGGCTATGTGCCGTTCCCCGACATCCTTTCGCTGTGCGCCGCGGCCGGCAGCCCCGACATGGTCTTTGAGTTTGCCTCCACCTCCAAAGTGACCTTCCCCGGCGCGGGTGTTGCGTGCTTTGCCTGCAGTGAAGCAAACCTCACTTACATGAAGAAGCTCCTGAGCGCGCAGGTCATCAGCTACGATAAGCTCAACCAGCTTCGCCATGTGCTGTTTTTGAAAGACAAGGCCGGTGCGCTCGCGCATATGCAAAAGCACGCGGCGATCCTCAAGCCTAAGTTCGACATCGTGCTCGGGGCGCTCGCGCGCGAGATCGCGCCGCTTGGCATCGCCCGGTTCCACCGGCCCAAGGGCGGCTATTTCGTGAGCCTTGATGTGATGGACGGCTGCGCCAAGCGCGTGCACGCGCTGATGAAAGAGGCAGGCGTAGTGATGACGGGCGCGGGGGCCACGTTCCCCTACGGCGTCGACCCCGACGATTGCAACCTGCGCATTGCGCCGAGCTTCCCGCCCGAGGCGGAGCTTGCCGAGGCGGCGGAGGTGCTTTGCGCCTGCATCAAGCTTGCCGCGGCCGAGCGGCTGCTCGAAGCTTGACGCATCAACTTTTAATTAAGCCAAAGGGGCGGCAGCAGCCGCCCCTTTGCTTAAAACAGCGCATCCGGTGGTCTTAGGGGACCGCCGCCCGGATTATCTTCCCGCGTCGCGCGCGCCGAGCGTAACGGAAAGCTCTATCTGCTGCCGGTCGCGCAAAACGGTGAGGGTCACCGTGTCGCCGACCTTATAGCCATAGAGAATGGCCGAGAGCGCCGCGGCGCCTTCCACCTCACGGCCGTCGAGCGCGAGGATCACGTCATTTTCCCGAACGCCCGCAGCGGCTGCCGCAGAGCCCGCCTCCACCGCGCGGACCTGCACGCGCGTCACATAGCGCGAGAAGCCGAAGCCGCCCGAGGATGCCGTCATATATACATCCACCGGGGTGATGCCAAGATACGGCCTGCCGCTGACGAAGCCAAGGTCCATCAAATCCCGCAAAATCGGCAGCGCGCTGTCGATGGGGATCGCAAAACCGATGCCCTCGACATTCGCGCCCGTCGCCTTGGCGTTGACGATGCCGATCAGCTCGCCCGCGGCGTTGAAGAGCCCGCCGCCCGAATTGCCGGGGTTGACGGCCGCGTTTGTTTGCATGAGCGTCATGCCGCCGTTTTCCATTTCGACGAGGCGGTCGAGGCCGCTGATGATGCCATCCGTCACGCTTGAAGCGAATACCCCAAGAGGATTGCCTATGGCGTACACCGTATCCCCGACGACGGCGTTGCCGGAAGCACCCACCACGACCGCGGGCAAACCTTCGGCCTCGATTTTAATTACGGCAAGGTCCGTCACATCATCGACGCCCGCGAGGGCCGCATCATGCGCCGTGCCATCCTGCAAATAAACCTTAATGGAGCCGTTGGCGCCAAGCTCCGAAACCACATGCGCATTGGTCGCAATGTATCCGTTTGCGGTTAAAATGACGCCGCTGCCGCTGCCGATGGTTTGCGTTGCGCTGCCGGAGCTGCCGTACCAGTAGGAGCCCGCGGCGACCTGCCCGATGATGTCGATGCCAACGACGCTGCTCATGCTGCGCCGCAGCATTTCGGCGGCGGTGTTTTCACCCTCCCGTACGCCGCCCATTGCGATGCCCTCGGAAGCTTTTACGCCCGCGGGCGTCTGCACGGGTGTTTTGCCTGCTTCGCCCCCGGGCGTGCTCTCTCCCGCTCCCTGCGCGCCCTGCGCGGGCGCTTCGATCCGCTGTCCCTGCGCGAGCGTCACGATCCCCGCGCCCGCCGCGCCCGCAATGAGGGCCACAACGAGCATCGCGCCGATCAATTGCGCCCAGCCAAAGCGCTTCTTCGCCCGCCCGTGATTCCGCTTAGCGTCATAAGCGGCGCTATCGTAAGCGCCCTGCGGCGCCGCGCCGCCCGGGGCGCTCTGCGCGCCGGGTGCAGATTGCTGTTCATACCATTTCCAATTGTTGTTTTCCATGGTGCTCCTCCTTTGCGCGTGGTTCGCGTGCATGTTTTGATAATGCAAGTATACCCGGCAATTTTGGAGCGGCCGTTGCCGAACTTCGCCAAGATTGTGGAAGAATGCGGATGAAATGTGGCGGGCAAACAGCCCGCCGGGCGTGCTTTATGTTAGCCGATTTTAACGCAGAGGATCTTTTGCCCCTCGCCGCTGCCGCCCTGCCCGCGCGTGCCCACCACGAGGTAGCCGCCGAACACCGCGGGGGTCGATTCGATGCGCGAACCAAGATCGATCGAGGCGATGACCTTGCCGCTTCGCGCGTCGTGCATGCGCAGCATGCCGTCCCTGTCGCACTGGAAAAGATAAGCGTCGCCGTTTTGATCGTAGGCGACGGCCGGCGAGCTCCAATAACCCGCCCCCTGCTCATGCCGCCACGCTTCCGCGCCGGTCGCCTTATAATAGGCGACGATGCGGCCGCCGTTGCGCACGGTGCCGTTGACCTCAACGGGCACGAGCGTCATGCTGAAGATCACAAGATCGCCGATGTTTTGGCGGCCCGCGTGGGGCGTTGCGAGCGTGCCGCCCGCGGATGAATCTCCGCCGGCACTTGCTTCCCACGGTTTTTCCCAAAGGATCTTGCCGGTGAGGCCGTCGATTTTCCGAAGGTAGCTCTTGCCTGTGCCGGAAGGGGCGCCCGCCTGCTTTTCGACCTTATTTGCCGCGTAAAGGTAGAAGGTGGCGTTTGCGGGGTCTTCTTCGAGGACGAGCGTCGCGTCGCTGTCGTCCCCCATATCGAGCACATAGCGCGCCTCAAGCGCGTTGAGGTCGACGCATTGCAAAAGGCCGCCGTTATCGGTGAAAAAGCCATAGTCCCGCCACGCGGTAAGCGAACTTTCAACGCCCCACCAGCGCGCGGTTTCCGCCTCGCTGTAACCGGTTGCGGTGTAGCGGTATTTGGCCAGCGGCCCGGGGTCGATCGAAACCGTGCCGACTGCTTTATCGAACACGGCGTTGAGTTTCACGCTGTAAAGCACGCCGTTCTCGCCGGCCACAAAAAGCGTGTCGGCGTTCGAGGAGAGCAGCGCCGAGGAATCGTAGGCCTGCCACGCGCGCAGCGAAAACGGGTCCCTGCCGCCAAACGACCAGAGTTCGGCATTGTCGATCAGCGAGATCACGCGGAACCACGCGCCCTCCTTCCCCTCGGCGTTCTTCGAGAGCGTGCCCTGCCCAAGGTAGAGCAGCGGGTAGCCGCGCGGGTCAAGCGTGGCCGTGCCCTTCATAACAACACCAAGGTCGAGCGGCGCGCGCGTTTCCCTTCCGCTTATCAGTTCGTAGAAATAGACGCGCCCGTCAAGCGCGGGGTAAATGACCTCTGTGAAGCCCGCTTTGCCTTTGAATTCATCGTGCACGCCAAGCAGCGGGCGCACGTCGTCCGCCCACTCGACGATCAGCGGCATGCCGGTCCAGCCCGTGCCGGTCCACCCTTCGAGCGTGCCGGTGTCTTTCTCCCAGAGGCGCGAAAGCGTCTCGGGCGCCGTGGGGAGCGTGCCGTAAGCAAAGCTGTTGCGGTAGTTGTTGCCGCCGAATGTCGTGATGCCCTTGATTGACGTATAAGCATCCGCGCGGGGGAAGCGGGCGGCATCCTCGCGTGAAAACGAGGGGACCTCGTCGCGATCATACATGATTTGCGAGCTGAAGCCGAGCGCCGCGCGCGAAGCCTCATCCATGGGCGGAATGCGAAGGCTTTCGGGAAGCTCGGGCGTGGGCGTAGGCGCCGCGGGCGTTTCGGGCGGAGTTTCCGCGGCATCCGGCGTGGGCGTGGGCGCAGCGGGGCCGCGCACATCCCCCGAGAAGATACTCGTGAGAAGCCAGATCAGCCCGCCGATCACAAGCAGCAGGAGGAGCAGCACGAAAACCCGGCGCGCGCGGTATTTTTGCTGCCTGATCGCGCGGTAACTTTTCCGTTGGGTTTGCTTTCCCATGCCGCGTTTCCTCCAAGCTGTTTTGATTTGTCGTTGTTAAGGGCCCTGCGGAGTCTCTTCCGGATCGGGCGCAGGAGTCGGAATTTCCGCGGCGCTCGCGTAGAACAAAAGGCTGCCGCGGCCCACTTCAAAGCGCGGCGCGGGCTCGCAAAAGCCAACGACCGCATAATCTTCTTCGAGGGAAAACAAGAATAGCCCGACGCCCTTTGCCCCGCCGCGCGCTTCGATGTTCACCGTGCCCTCAATCGAGAGCGCCGAGATTTCCGCGCCGTGGTATTCGCCGCCGTTGTTGGCGATGAGCTTCGCGCCCTCGCGCATCACAAGCGTGCCTTCGCATTTGAGGGCGTTGTAGTTTTTGGCGGTGTTCGCATCGAGGACGCTGTTTTCGTTGAGCACAAGGTCGCTTCGGGTGACGGCCACGCCGCCGAGCGCACCCTGCGCGAACACGCGCGCGCCCTTACCAAGCGTAAGCCCCCCCGCCTTCACGCCGCTGCCGACGTTGCTTGAAAAATAGAAGCGGCTCTCTTCGCCGATGCTCACATTCCCCATGGCATAAAGAGCGTTGGCTACGGCCTTCACCGTCGCCTCCCCCGCGAGGGTCGCATCCCCCAAACAGCCGACCGCGTTCGCGCCGCCGTTGAGCGTAATATTTTTAAGCGTGAGCTTGCAGCCGTTTGCAAGGCGGATGACGCAATCCCCATTGCCGGAAATTGTGAAGCCGTTGCCATAGATGGTCAGGCTTGTCCCCTCGGCATCGAGGCGGAGCATATCCTCCCCAAGGTCGATGGACGCGTTGAGGCTGACGGTGTCGGCGTTGCCCTCTTCGAGCAGGCGCCTGAACTGCGCCGCCGTCGTGATGCCCTGTTCGCCGGAGGGATCGGAAAAATCGATCTGATCCCCATCGGGCTCGGGCGCGCCGCAGGCGGCCAGCAGAAGAATGAAACTCATGAGAAGCGCCGCGGCCACGCGGCCGGCGCGCTTGAAAACACTCGCATTCATAATGGAATTATACCATACTCGGCCTCATGATAAAAGCGGGGCATAGCGCGCCATCACGCGCTCGGCGGCGCGCATGCCATCGACCGCCGCGCTCATGATGCCGCCCGCATAGCCCGCGCCCTCGCCGCAGGGGTAGAGGCCCTTGAGACGCGTGGCCTCGCCCAACTCATCCCGCACGATACGAACGGGCGCGCTCGTCCTGCTCTCCACTCCCGTGAGCACGGCCTCAGCCATGTCAAAGCCGCGAAGCTTGCGGGAGAAGGCAAGCACAGCATCCTCAACGCCCTTGGCGATGAAATCCGGCAGCAGCGCGTGAAAATCGCAGACCGTGACGCCCGGCCTGTAGCTTGGCACGACGCTGCCCCAGCCATAGGGCGGCGCATGCGCGAGGAAAGCGCCCAAGGTCGTCGCCGGGGCGCGGTAATCCCCGCCGCCCAGGCGGAACGCCTCGCGTTCAAGCCGCGCGCGGAACTCGAGCCCGCCAAGCGGCCCCGGAGGAAAATCGCGCTCGTCGACCTGCACCACGAGGGCCGCGTTGGAGTTTTCCGCATCCCGCGCATGCTCGCTCATGCCGTTGATCACAAGGCGGCCCGCCTCGTTCGCGCAGGCGATGACGCTGCCGCCCGGGCACATGCAAAACGTATAAACGCCCCGCCCGCCGGAGCGATCCGCAAATTGATAGTCCGCCGCCCCAAGGCGCGGGTGGTTCATGTGCGCGCCGAATTGGGAGCGGTCGATCAACTCCCTCGGGTGCTCAATGCGAACGCCCGCCGCATAGGGCTTCGCGGCGAGCTCAAGGCCCGCTGTGTGAAGCATGCGGTAGGTATCGTCCGCGTTTTGGCCGGTCGCAAGCAAAAGCGCCGCCGCGGGGATGCGCTCCTCCCCCTGCGCCGTGCGCACGCGCACCGCGGTAAGGGCTCCATCGCGGCTTTCAAGGCCGCTGAGCGCCGCCTCGAAGCGCACCTCGCCGCCGAGCCGCCCGATCTCTTCGCGGATGGCGGAAATGACGCCGCAGAGCCTGTCCGTTCCGATGTGGGGTTTGGCGTGATAAGCCGTTTCCTCCGGCGCGCCAAAGCGCACGAGCGTTTCGAGAACGTCGTTTGCCAAAGGATCTTTGATGCGCGTGGTAAGCTTGCCATCCGAAAACGCGCCCGCGCCGCCTTCGCCAAACATGGCGTTGCTCTCGGGGTCGAGCGGGCTGCCCTTCCAGAACGCGCGAACGTCGCGCGTGCGTGCTAAGACCGGTTTGCCGCGCTCGAGCACGAGCGGGCGGTAGCCGAAGCTTGCAAGCGCATATGCCGCGAACAGGCCCGCCGGGCCAAGCCCCGCGACGACGATACGCCCATCGGGCGCTTCTTTGCCAAGCCGCGGCGCGAACGCCGCGCGTTCGGGCGCGCGCGACGCCTTGTTTTTGCGCAGCGCGCGCTCTTCATCGGCCGGAGCGAGCGAAACTTCGAGCGTATATTCAAAGCAAATGTCGTTTTTACGCCGCGCGTCGAGGGAACTGCGCCGCACGCGAAGCGCCAAGATTTCCTCGGGCCGCATATCAAGAGCCCTCGCCGCAAGCGCTTGGAGCGAGGACTCGTCCGCCGAAAGCGGAAGCCTGATGTTGTTGAGGATCAGCGCCATATCAATCGATCACCACAGTGACAAGCTGCTGGGAAAGGATTTTTGTGAGCTCGCTCATCATTTCATCGTTCGGAAGTTCCACATAAATGGGCACCTGGTAGGTTCCCGCCCCATAGCCCGCAAGGTCGACGTAAAGGATCACATCTCCGCGCTCGATCAGGTTCACAAGGCTGATCCTGCCGGAGATCATCACATCCGCAGCCTCGATCGAAAGCGTCGCCTTGAGCTTTCTTCCAAGGCCGCGCTTCACGATGGGAAGCTCCATGAACGAGGCGCTCGCGCTCTTTTCGCGGATCTCGACGTAAAGCTCGACCGTGTCCGCGTCGATGAGGCGCACGCCGTCGGGCACGATCAGCGCGAAGCTTTGCTGGATGCTCTGCCGCGCGCCGGCGATGTCGATCGGCTCAAGCGCCACCGCGTCGATGCCCGCAAGCACCTCCGCGTCGCCCACAAGGCGCACGCTCGAGGGGCCGGAAACGATGCGGCTGCCTACGAGTTCGAAGTTCGGGGGCAGGTCGTTCGCGCCGAGCAAGGCGCTCGCCGTATCGACCGGCACCTCCTTCATGCTGCGCACCTCGAGCTGCACGGTCACCGAGGGCAGCGCGCCAAGAAGAATATCCGAGGATACTTCATTGCCCGCCGAATCGTAGAGCGTGAGCAGCACCGAGCGGTTGATGCTCTGCTGCACGCCGGTCAGGTCAATGTCGGCGCTCGCACGCTCGATGCTCGCAAGGTCCTGCGCCGCGCCCTGGATCTCGATCTCCGCGCGGCTTACAACCGGGTCCCCCGCCCAATAACCCTCGGCAAGCCCGCCTGTGAGGTTGATGTCAACGGGGATTGGGCGCGAAACGAGCTGGTCGACCTCGACCGTCACCTGCGCGGGGGAAACCGAGGCGATGCCGCCCGTTGAAGTTTTGGCGTTGATCGCGATCGAATAGGTGCCCTTTTCAGTGATACCCGCGAGGTTGATGGAAGCGCTGATGTCATCGACGGTAAGGTCGGCATACTGCGTGAGCTGCGTGCGCACGCGCACCGTTACGTTGCCGAATTTCTTGTTGCCGCGGATGACGAGCCTTCGCGCGAGAAGATCGGCTTCGCCTTCGATGGTCACGGGGACGTTCACGATGGGCTTCGTGCGCACGGGGTCCTGCAGCATCAGAACATAGCCCCATAAGATCATGGCGAACACGAGCGACACGATCTTGAGGGCGATGCTCTTTGTGAAAAAATCTTTAAACCACTGTTCGAGCGTCGCGGAGAAGCGTTTTTTATTGCTTTCCATGTTTGTTCCTCCGCTTGAGCAAGGGGATCGAACCCTCCGCCTTTTTTACAAAAATTGATTCCAGCAGATTTCTGAGCGCCTTTTGGTCGATGTAGCGCACGAGTTTGCCATCGCGCGCAAAGGAAATGGCGCCCGTTTCCTCGGAAACGATGAGGGTGATGCTGTCTGATACGCTCGATACGCCAAGCGCCGCCCGGTGGCGCGTGCCAAGCTCGCGCGAAACGGAAAATTCCTCGCTCAGCGGCAAAAAGCAGGCTGCGGCGATGATGCGCCCGTCGCGGATGATGACCGCGCCGTCGTGCAGGGGCGTGTTCGGCTCGAAGATGTTCTCGATCAGCGGCGCGGAGATCAACCCTTCGATGCGCGTGCCCGTGGCGACGATGTCCCCGAGGCCCGTCTTTTGCTCGATGACGATCAGCGCGCCAACGCGGCGCTTGGCCATATCGAGGATCGCCTGCTGCAATTCGACGACGATCTGCGCCTCCTCCTGCCGAATGTCGTTGAACAAAGTTTTATAAAAAAGCTCCCCCCGGCCAATGTGTTCAAGCGCGCGCCGGATCTCCGGCTGGAAGAGCACGACCGCGACGATAATGCCCGAGGCGACCACGGAGTTGAGCAGCCAACTGAGCGTTTGCAATTGCAGCGCGTCCGAAGCGATGGCGGCGAGGAATAAAATGCCGATGCCCTTGAGAACCTGATAGGCGCGCGTTTCCTTGGTGAGCACGATCAGGCGGTACAGGAAGAAGGCGATGATCAGGATATCCACAGCGTCCGCGATGCGGAACTGCGACAACCCGCTCGTGATCGCCTTTACGAGTACGTCGTATGACAATGCGGTTCTCTCCTTTCATTTTGCGCGCCGGGCGTCATGTATAAGCCAAGCATGCGTCAAGCGGTGCCTGCGCACGCCCGTTGGCCGAACGTTTATTCTTTGTTTTTCTCGGCGGCGTCAAACCGCGCGAAGAACTTTTCGAAATCGCACAACTGCAGGCAGATCTTCTCCACTTCGTTGGCAAGTTCGCTCAGATCCGGATCGTTGAGCTTGCCCGCCCGCTCAAGGGATTTCTCGGTTTTGCCGGCAAGCTCATCCTCCCTGAGCATCAGGTCGATTTGCAGCTTTTCGAGCAGTTCCAGCGTGATATTGATATCATCCCTGCGTTCCACTGTATTGCCTCCTGATCATGTATGGGCATGGAGGGAATGCGGTCATATAGCTGATTGTAGCACAGTTTTTTCACGATGAGAATAAGCATTCATAATTTTATTGCAGCAATCCCGCGCGGCTGTTAAAATAAACTTGAAACATTAACGAAAGGACGCGTGCGCCTATGCTCATCATCGACCGCTTCGAGGGGGATCTCGCCGTGTGCGAGGCGGAGGACCAGCAGCTTTGCATCCCGCGCGGATGCCTCCCCGAGGAAGCGCGCGAGGGGGATGCGCTCACGACCCTGCCGGATGGCAGCTACGGGATCGACGCCGAGGCGACCGCGCGCCGCCGCGCCCGGGCCGCCGCGCGCCTTCTTGCGCTCGCCGCACGCACGTTTGAAGAATAGCGAGCATAGAGGGGCGCTGGCAGCGCCCCGGTCTTTCGAAAAACCATTGAATTTGGAAGCCATAGCCCCCGGAAGTTTCGTGCGCGAGCCATGCGCGGCGCGGGCGGGAAGCCTTGCGGCACTTTTTTAAAGCTACTTCGCGCGCCGGTAATCCTTGCCCGCCTCGAGCGGAATGCCCTTGGCGGCAAACAGCTCGCTCACGGTCACGAGTTTGAAGCCTTGCTCGAGCAGTTGGGGAACGAGTTTCTCGAACGCGTCGGCCGAATCTGCGCGCACGTCGTGCATGAGGATGATATCCCCATCGGCGCACTTGAGCGATGCCTCAAGGGTTTTTTCGGCGTTGTGGGTCTGCCAGTCGAGCGTATCGATGTTCCAGAGGATCAGCGGGTAAGGCACGCCCGCGCGGACCGCGTCGTCCTTGGCGCCATAGGGCGGGCGCACGAGCACGGGGGATGCATCCGCAAGTTCGCGCACCATTTCGTTCACATCCTCCACCTCGAGGAGCATCTCCTCGGGAGAAAGCTTCGTGAGATATTTATGGTGATAGGTGTGGTTGCCGATCTCGCAGCCAAGCCGCGCCGCGCGCACGACGAGCGATGGGTATTTCACCACCTGCGCACCGAGCACGAAAAAGGTCACATGCACGCCGTCGTCCGCATGCTGCTCCACGACATCGAGAATTTTATCCGTCACCCCCCAATAGGGGCCGTCGTCAAAAGTGAGGGCAACGAGCTTATCCTCCGGCCCATATGGCCCGGGCGTCGGGTCGACGGGATCGGGAGCCGGCGAGAGGACCGCGGGCGCCGTGGGCACGGCCGAAGGGTCTTCTGTTTCAAAGGGCGTGGATGTGGGGGGAGGGTCCTGCCCGAAAACGTCGCCAAGGTCGACCACATCCGTGACCGCGGGGGAAAAGATGCCCAAAATAGCCGGCACACCGTTGCAGGCGGCAGTAAGGAGCGCGATAAGCGCAAGGAAAACAGCGAGGAAACATCTTTTCATCAACACAACAACCCATCATCCCGCACAATGTGCCAAATATCGTCAACCCAAAGCGGTATGTTAAATGTAACCTTTGGGCATGTGCAAGTCAAGGGCGGCGGATGAAGGTTCACATATCTTTCATGATATGCCTTGCCTTGTCAAAGGCGATAATTTAGCCTATAATCATAAGTTGAAAAAAAGTGGGAGCCATAGTTTGAAAACAAGCGATTTTTATTACGATCTTCCCCCCGCGCTCATCGCGCAGACGCCCGCCCCCGAGCGGGGCGCTTCGCGTCTTCTGATTTATGATCGCGCGGCAAAAACTATGACGGACCAGATGTTTTGGGATATCCTCCCCCGCCTGTCTCCCGGCGACGCGCTCGTGCGCAATACGACGCGCGTGATCCCCGCGCGCCTCATGGCCGTGCGTGAGGATACCGGCGGCGCGATGGAATTTTTATTGCTGCGCCGCCTTGAGGGCCGCCGCTGGGAAGCGCTTGTGCGCCCCGGCCGCCGCGCGAAGGAAAACGTGCGCTACCGCGTCAACGACGAGCTGTCGGCGCGCGTTTTTGAGCCGACCGACGCGGGCGGCCGCGTGATCGAGCTTGAGTATGAAGGCATTTTCGAAGAAGTGCTCGAGCGCGCGGGTGAAATGCCGCTGCCGCCCTACATTACTCAAAGGCTTGTGGATCAAAGCCGCTACCAGACCGTTTACGCCCGTGAGAACGGCTCCGCCGCGGCGCCCACGGCGGGATTGCACTTCACCGAGGAGCTTCTCGCCGCCATCCGCGAAAAGGGCGTCGATGTCATCGACGTTTTGCTGCATGTGGGCCTTGGCACGTTCCGCCCCGTGAGCGCCCAAACCGTGGAGGCGCACCATATGCACAGCGAATATTACGAGGTGAGCGAGGAGGCGGCGCGGCGCATCAACCAGGCGCGCGCGCGCGGCGGGCGGATTTTTGCCGTGGGTACGACCTCCTGCCGCACGCTCGAGAGCGCGGCCGATGAAAACGGGATCGTCCGCGCCCAAAGCGGCTGGACGGACATTTTCATCACGCCGGGCTACCGCTTCCGCGCGGTGGACGCGCTTGTGACGAACTTCCACCTGCCCGAATCGACCTTGCTCATGCTCGTGAGCGCGCTCTCCTCGCGCGAGGAGATGCTCGCGTGCTACGCGCACGCGGTCGAAGAGCAATACCGCTTTTTCAGCTTCGGCGACGCGATGCTGATCGTATAACGGAGGGATGATGAAGAATTTTCGCTTTGAAGTGCTGCATGTGTGCGCCCAATCCGGCGCGCGCCTTGGGCGGCTGACGACGCCGCACGGCGCAATCGACACGCCCTGCTACATGCCCGTGGGCACGCAGGCGACCGTGAAGGCCCTGCGGCCCGATGAGCTCGCGGCGACCGGCTCGCAGATATGCCTTGCGAACACCTACCACCTGTTCGAGCGGCCCGGGTATGAACTCGTGCGCGAGGCGGGCGGCCTGCATGCGTTCATGCGCTGGGATAAGCCGATTTTGACCGACAGCGGCGGCTTTCAGGTCTTTAGCCTCGCCGCCGCCAACAAGATCCACGACGACGGGGTGGAGTTCCAATCCCTCCTCGACGGCAGGCGCCATTTCTTCACGCCCGAGCGCGTAATGGAAATTGAAGAAGCCCTTGGCGCGGACATCGCCATGGTGTTTGACGAATGCGCGCCCTGGCCGTGCGAAGCTTCTTACGCCCGCGCGGCGATGGAGCGCACCCACCGTTGGGCCGCGCGCTGCAAGGCCGCCCATACGAGGGAAGATCAGGCGCTTTTTGCCATCGTGCAGGGCGGAACCTATGCGCCCCTTCGCATTGAGAGCGCAAAGGCTCTTGCCGGGATGGACTTCCCCGGCTATGGCATCGGCGGCCTTTCGGTGGGCGAGCCAAAGCCGCTGATGTATGAAATGCTTGAGGCGACAATGCCTCATATGCCCCCGGAAAAACCGCGCTACCTCATGGGCGTTGGCAGTCCGGACTGCTTGGTCGAGGGGGCCGCGCGCGGCGTAGATATGTTCGACTGCGTTTTGCAAACACGCATTGCGCGCAACGGCCTCGCGCTGACTTCATTTGGCAAGCGCATGCTGCGCAACGCCGCCTTCGAGCGGGACTTCACCCCGATTGAAGAGGGCTGCGACTGCTATGCCTGCCAAAATGGCTTCACGCGCGCCTATATCCGGCATTTGGTCAAATGCAAGGAGATCCTCGCTTCGCAGCTGATTACCGCCCACAACATCCGCTTCTCGCAGCGGCTTATGGAGGGCGTGCGCCGCGCCATTGCGCAAGACCGCCTGCTCGATTTTCGGCAGGAGTGCATCGACAAGGGGATGTTCGCATGAGCGCGCTTACCCTTGCCGGCATGCGCGAAGAGGACACGCGCGCGCTTGGCCGGAGGCTTGGCGAACTGCTCTTCCCCGGCGCGTTCCTCGCCCTTTACGGCGGCCTTGGCGCGGGAAAGACCGCGCTCGCGCGCGCCGTCGCGTCGGGGCTCGGCATCGGGGGCGTCACAAGCCCCACGTTCACCATCGCGCGCGAATACGAGGGGCGCCTGCCGCTCGCGCATTTCGATGCGTATCGGTTAAGCTCGGCGCAGGAGCTTTTTGATATCGGCTTTGCCGACACCCTCGCGGGCAACGGCGTCATCATCATGGAATGGTGCGAAAACGTGCCCGGGGCGCTGCCCGAAGACCGGCTCGAAATCCGCATCGCAGGCGACGGGGACCTGCCCCGCCGGATGGACCTCACAGCGACCGGGCCGCGCCACGCAGCCTTATTGGAGGCGCTAAAATGAAGCTTCTCGCCCTCTCCACCTCCGGGCGCGCCGCCTCGGCCGCGCTCATTGAAAACGGAACGGTGCTCGCGCAGGCTTTGAGCGACACCGGGCGCACGCATTCGGAAACGATTCTGCCGCTCGTGGATTCGCTCTTCCATAACGGCGCGCCCTTTTGCTTTGAGGCGCTCGATGCGTTTGCCGCGGATATCGGCCCCGGTTCATTCACGGGCGTGCGCATCGGCGTTTGCATCGCAAACGCTTTTGCCGCCGCCAGCGGCAAGCCCGTCGCCGCCGTAAACTCGCTTGAGGCGCTCGCGCGGGCGGCGAGCGAAACTGAGCCTGTGTGCGCCCTCATCGACGCGCGGCACGGCAACTGCTACGCCGCGGTTTATCGCGGCAAAACCGCCTTGCTCGCGCCTGCGGCGCTTACCGTTGCGGAACTTTTGGCCCAATGCGGCAAAGTCGCATGCTTCACCGGCGACGGAGCCGCGGCTTACGCGGCCGAGATCCGCGCGGCTTTCCCCAGCGTGCGCTTTGCGCAGGAAAGCCTCGGCATTCTGCGCGCCGGGATGCTCGCCCATCCGGCGATGGAGATTTTAGCTTCGGGTGAGTTGCCGCGCGAGATCCTGCCGCTTTACCTACGCCCCTCGCAGGCCGAGCGGCTATATAAGGAGAAGGCATGAGAAGCGAACGGGAGATCGTCCGCCCCATGCGCGCGGACGACGTCGATCGCATTGCCGAGCTTGAAAGGCTCTGTTTTCGCACGCCCTGGACGAGAAACGCCATCGCGGGCGAACTGAAAAACGACGCCGCGCACTACCTCGTGTGCGAGCGCGCGGGGCAGGTTATCGCCTACGCGGGGATGTGGGTCATTTTAGACGAAGCGCACATCACAAACGTTGCCGTGGACCCCGCTTGCCGCAGGCTTGGCCTCGGGCGCAGGATGATGCTGTGCATGATGCAAACGGCGCGCCTTTACGGCGCGATGCAGATGACCCTCGAGGTGCGCGCGCAAAACCACGCTGCGCAGGCGCTTTACAATGCGCTCGATTTTGAAATGGCGGGCGTGCGCCGCGGCTATTATTACGACACGGGCGAGGACGCGCACATCCTCTGGAACCGGGATATCGCCTTGACGCTGCAAAAGCAGCATGCTAACATAAAATCAAGGGACTGATTAGGCATATGAAAGGAACATGCAACATGAAAGAAATCATCCGCAGCCAAAACGCGCCCGCGGCGCTGGGCCCCTACAACCACGCCATCGCGTTTGGCCAACTCGTGTTCACCTCGGGCCAGCTCGGCATCGACCCCGCGAGCGGCAAGTTTGCGCAGGGCGTTGAAGCGCAGGCGCGTCTCGCGCTCGAAAACTTGAAGAACGTGCTTGAGGCGGCAGGTTCCTCGCTCCAAAACGTCGTGAAAGCGACGATCTTCGTCCAAGACCTTGCCGACTTCCCCAAAGTGAACGCCGTCTACGCCGAGTTCTTCGGGCCGGATTATCCCGCGCGCTCCTGCGTGGAGGTGGCGGCGCTGCCGGGCGGCGGGCTCGTGGAGTGCGAGTGCATCGCTTTGCGCAACCGCTAAGCGATGGGCGCGGGCGGGCGCATACGGGAACCCGCGTTCAATGAACGGCCGATGGTCGCCGCGGCCGCGGGCCTTTCCTGTGGCGTGATCATCGCAAGGCACACCCCGGGCGCCTATGCGCTCGCCGGGATGTGCCTTTTTCTCATCGTTTGCGCCGCGGCCCTGATCGCCGGGCGGCGGATGGAAAAGGTGTTTCTCCTCGCGGCGGCGCTCGGCTTCGCGCGGGTGCTGCCCTATCTTTTAAAGCTTCCCGGCACGCTCGGGGAAGGGGAGGTCTTCGCTCTTGCCAACGCGAAGATCGCCTTGCCCCAAGGCGTTATGAACATCACCAAGGCTCTTTACGCGCGCTGCGACGCACTCTTTCTCGAGGCGGCGCCGCTCGTGCGCGCGATCATCCTCGGCGACGTTTCGCGCCTTTCTTATTTTGACAACGAAGCGTTCCGCGCGGCGGGCGTTTCGCACATCCTCGCGCTCTCGGGCCTTAACGCGAGCATTCTCGCGCAGCTCCTCGCTTTGCTGATCCCCCGCCGCCGCCCGGCGCTGCGCTTTTTCGTGGTGGCGGCGCTTTTGATCGTCTACTGCCTGCTTGCGGCCTTCCCCGCCTCGCTCGTGCGCGCGTGCGCGATGTCGCTTTGCATCCTCGCGGCGCCCGCTCTTGGAAAAAAGAACGATCCGCTCTCCTCGCTTGCGCTCGCGTTCGTGCTCATCGTTTTGCCGCTGCCTTTTTCGCTGTTTTCGGCGGGCTTCCAGCTTTCGTTCGCGGCGACGGCCGGCATTTTGATGCTCTACGAACCGCTTTGCGCGCGCCTTAAAAAACTTCCCTCCCCGATCGCCGCCGACCTTGCGCTCACGCTTTCGGCAACGCTTGCGACATTGCCTTTCACGCTGCTCATTTTCCGGCGGCTGCCGCTCTACACGCTCGCCTCGAACCTCATCGTCGTGCCGCTAATCGCCCCCGCGCTGCCGCTGGCGCTCGTCGCGCTCGCGGCGGATGCCGCTTTTGCCCCCTTGGGCGCGGCGCTCGCGTTCCCCGTGCGCCTTCTTGCCGACGCTTCGGATTATTTTTCAAAGTTCTTCGCTTCGCTCCCCTTAAGTGTGCTGCGCTTTGAAAAGCCGAGCGTCTTCGCCTGCGCGCTGTTTTTAACAGGGCTCGTGTTCCTTTCAAAATACTGCCTGCTCGAAACGAGAAAGAAGCTCATGTTCGGCGCGGCGTTCACGGCCGCGGGCATGCTCGCGCTGATTTTCCTCTGACGCTTGCCCATTCGCGCCGCTCTCAAGTATAATCTCTTTATGGAATACAAGGCGTTTTTTAAAGCCATTGCGGAAAAAGCGCTCTTTGGCGCTTACCTTTTGCATGGGGCGGAAGAATATGTTAAAGAAAGCGCGCTCTCGCAGATCCTCTTAGGTATCGACGCGGGCGTGCGCGACATGAACGTCGATAACCTCTACGCGGCAAGCGCCGCGGAGATTATTGCCGCGTGTGAAACGCTGCCTTTTTTGGCGGAATACCGCGCGGTCGTCGTGCGCGCGCTGCCCAAAGAAGCGGATGCGGAAGCGCTCAAAGCCTACCTTCCCAAAGTGCCGCCGCAGACGGTGCTCGTTTTCCTGCACCGCGGCGAGGCGGACCGCCGCCTCGCGCTCGTGAAGGCGTTCGCGGCGCAGGACCGCGCCGTTGACTTCACGCCTTTGAGCGAGCACGACGCCGCGCGCTGGCTGCGCCAGCAGGCGAATGCGGGCGGGGTCATGCTCGGGGAAGCGGCGGCGGAATTCTTTGTTTCCCTCGCGGGCACGGATTGCACAAAGCTCCACAACGAATTTGAAAAAGCCGCCGCCTACGCCGGCGACGGCCATGAGATTACCCGGGAAATCATAGCAAAAGTCGTGACGCGCGAGCTTGATTTCGTCGTCTTCTCGGTGCTCGACGACGTGCTCGCAGGCCGCACGAAGGATGCGTTCGCGGCGCTTTCGGGCCTTGTGGCCGACGGCGAGCAGCCCATAGAGATCGCCTCGCGCATCGGCGAGAAGGCGCGCCTCATTTTGCAGGCGCGGCGGCTCATCGAGCGCAAGCTGCCAAAGGATGCCGTGCAAAAGGGCCTCGGCGTGAGCCCCGGCTACGCGTGGCGCGTATATGAGGCCGCGCGGCTGATGAACCCCGCGCGCACGGAATCGCTTGCGCGCTGCGCAAAGGCGCTGTGCGATGTTGCGACCCTCCAGCTCACCGGGCGCGCGCGGGCGCGCGACGCGCTCGAGCAGGCGCTGTTACTCCTCGCCCGCTGAGGGCTCGATCGCGCGGATCGCATAGGTGCGCGAGCCGTAATCGCCCAGCACGCGGATGTGCTCGTTGTAACCCGTGCCGGCGAACTGCTGCTTGAGGCGAAGTCCCGCGCGGTTTAAAAGATCGCCGCCCGCTTGATAACGCTCCTCGGTCATGGGGAAGAGATACCTTGAAGAGATCATCGCCATCACCGCGCCTTCGCCGTTGAGTTTGACGGGCAGGGCGTGTTTGACAAGGCTGCCGAACGCGCCGACGGCGATATATTGCTCGCGCCCGACAACCTCATAATCGAGCGCCTCGTCGAGGCCGCAAAGCCTGAGCATGTCCCGCGTGCGCACGGGCTGCGCCGTTTGCTGGAAGAGCATCGCCACCGCCTCTTTGCGATCCGGAGAAACGCAAAGCCATGCGCGCTTGCCGCCCGGCCCGGGGACGGGCAGGCGGTAAAAATCCCCGAACTGCAAAGTGCGGCGGTATTTTTTATACCACGCGATCTGCGCTTTGATGCATTTGCGCTCGAAGCTCGTAAGCTCCGTCATGTCCATTTCATACCCCAAGAGGCCGAACGCCGCCACATTGAAGCGCGTTTCGATGCCCGTGCGGCGCAGCGCGCTCTGGCTCGGGCTTGCCGCCACATGCGCGCCGATGACCGAGAGCGGGTAGCCGTAACTCGTGCCCTCCTGAATTTCCACGCGGCAAAACGGATCGGTGTTGTCGCTCGCCCAGATCTGCGGCATATAAGCGAGCATGCCAAGATCGAAGCGGTTGCCCCCGCTCGCGCAGGATTCAAAGAGGATATCCGGAAAGCGCTGCGTGAGGCGCTCGAGAATCTCGTAGAGCCCGAGCATATACCTGTGCGCGAATTCGCCCTGCCTCCCGGGCGGGAGCGAAGGCGAATAGGAATCCGAGAAATTGCGGTTGTAATCCCATTTTACATAGGCGATCTGCGCGCTTGAGAAGATGCGCGTCATGGAATTGACGATATAATCGCGCACCTCTTCGCGCGTGAGGTCGAGCAGAAGCTGGTTGCGCCCCTCGGCGGGCGCGCGCCCGGGCGAAGCAACCGCCCAATCCGGGTGCATGCGGTAGAGATCGCTTTCGGCGTTGACCATTTCAGGCTCCACCCAGATGCCAAAGAGCAGCCCCATCGCGGCAAGCTTTTTTTGCAGACCGTCGAGCCCGCGCGGGAGTTTTTCGGTGTTGACGAACCAGTCCCCCAGGGCTTTCGTGTCGTCATCGCGCGCGCCGAACCAGCCGTCGTCCATCACAAACAGCTCTGCCCCCGCCTCCGCGCCCTCTTTAGCGATGGCCAAAAGCTTCTTTTCATCGAAATCCATCCATGTGCCTTCCCAGTTGTTGACGAGCACGGGCCGCTCCCGATCCCGCCACGCGCCGCGCACGATGTAAAGGCGCACGAACCGGTGCATGTTGCGCGAGAGCGCACCAAAACCATCCGCGGAGAAGGAAAGCACGGCCTCGGGCGCCTCAAAACGCCCGCCCGGGGCAAGGTTCCACGAAAAGCCCGAGGGGTTGATGCCGACCAGGCAGCGCGTATGGCCGCAGAAGGATTGTTCGAAGATTTCGGCGTGGTTGCCGCTGTAAACGAGGTTGAACGCATAAACCCGGCCCTGCTCCTCCGAAGCGCCCGGCTCGCTGAGCATTACGAACGGATTGGCTTTGGCGGAGCTCGCGCCAAGCTTCGAGTCGTTGATGAAAACGCCCGCGGTGAGCGCACGCGCGCTTTTTTGCCGCTCCGCCGCCCACGCGCCGACGAAGGTGGTGAGCGTATAGTCTATGATGGGCAAATCGAGCTGCGCGCTCATCGCGCGCCGCAGGGCGACAGGCTCTTCGCCAAAGTTTTCATATTCCGCGCGCTGGGTGATGATATCGCAATCCGCATAGGCCGTGAGATAGAGCTTCACGCGAAGCTTGGCCACCCCATCGACGAGGCAAACGCGCCAGGTCTGCGCGCCCTCGCCGGCGGTTGCCGCGGGCAAGCCCGTCATCGGCGGCTTGCCATCGAGAAGTTCGGCCCCTTCGACGACGAAGTCCGTGGTAAAAGCGCCGCTAGTTAGGCTGAACTCCGCCGCGGGCTCGCGGAAATCCCCGCGCCCGAGCGTTCCCCAATAAAGGCGCGCCTCGTCGAGGAAAAGGTTCGTTTCCCCGCGCGAGGCCTGCACAGAACCTCCGCAGGGCGGCACGTCGTAGCGCTCGAAGAGCGCGGCGTAATCTTTTTGCACGCGAAGTTTTTCGCCGTAGTGCAGCAGCAGCGGACGCTTGCCCGCCTCTGCGCTGAGCACGAGGCTTGTGTTGTTCGTGTTGATGTGGATGATCATCGCCGCACCTCCGCCGGTTGTTTGCCTAGATGATACACCATCAGGGGGTCAGCGGCAAGACGGCGGGCGTGCCTTTCGCGCCGAGGTTGGCGACCTTGGCGATGGCGGCGGCGAGGTAATCGACGGCGTTGAGAGCCTGTTCGAGCGTGTTGGCGTTGTGGCCGATTTCGGCAAGAAGGCATGTGTTCGACACATGCTGGTTATAGCGCCCGGATTTGACGCGGATGTTGCGCACGAGCTTCTCATCGACCGCGGCAAGATATTCCGTCATGCTCTTGGCTAGCGCATAATTCGAGTTGAAATCCGGCATTTCACCAAAGCCCGTGCCCGTTTTGCCCTTGCCCGTGCCCACCACGAACATGATGCGCGCAACCTCTTTGCCGTTGATAACGATATAATCGGAAGGTACGACCGGCTCGCCGTAAGAATCGCGGTGCACATCGATAAACAGCGTGATGCTCGGATGTTGTTTTTTATATGCAAGTATGGTTTCGAGGGAGCGGGAATAGGCGGTGTCGAGCACGGGCGGCTCATGGTCGGTCGTGTCGTGGATGACGTTGATGCCGTAAACCTGCCGGAGCGTTTGAGCAAGACGTTCGCCCACGGCCACGACGTTCATGCTGTCATCCGGGTTGCGCCAGCCCTTTTTCGGCTCGTAGTTATAGCGATCGCTTGGGTAATAGCCTTCTTTGGTGTGGCTGTGGTAGATGAGCACGCGCGGCTCGCCGCCCGCGAGGTCAATGACGGGAGCTTTGGGTTTTTCCGAGCCGATGAGTTCCATTAAAAAGCCGATGTCCACGTTTTCGTCGATGTCCGCCCGCTCGAGCCGCAGTGTAGGCAAAGGCGTGGCTTCCGCATCGCGCCCGCCGCCGATCTTTGCAAAATCGATGAACTTCGTTGCCGCCGCCGCGAGCAGAATGAGGGCGCAAAGCCCCATGAGCGCGGCCGCGGCCAACCCCTTGGGCTTGGGCGCTTTCTTGCGCCGCACGGCGCTTGAGATCGTTCGCATAGGTGCATCCTCCCGTCCCCATCTATATGAGGGCATGGACAGCTTTATGCGATGAGCGCGTGCACCTGCGCATAATCCGCGCCAAAAAGCGCGCGGTTGACCCCATCGGCCACGATGCGGGTCATGTCGAGCACGAGCATATCGATCTCCTTGGGGGTGACGATCAGCTCGCCCATGTGTTCGCGGATAACGCGTTCCGCAAGCTCGCGAAGAGCGCCGTCCTCCTCCTGGCGGCCCGTTTCCCCGGCGATGAGGGTGATCGTATCCCGCGCGATCGTGCTTGCGTAAACGACCAACGGCACGCCGATGGCGATGACGCGCACGCCGAGTGTTTCTTCGTTGAGGCCGCTGCGGATGTTGCCGATGCCGGCGCCGGGGCTGATGCCCGTGTCCGTGAGCTGGATGGTCGTGCTGATGCGCGCCGCGCGGCGCGAAGCAAGCGAGTCGACCGCGATGATAAGCGCCGGGCGCACATGCTCGGCCACGCCCTCGATGATCTCCTTTGTTTCTACGCCCGTGATGCCCATCACGCCCGGGGCGAGCGCGCACACCGGGCGAACGCTCGCGGGCACGGCGTCGGCCATATATTGTTTGATGTGGCGCGTCACATAAATGCCGTCGGCGACGCGCGGGCCGAGGGAATCGGGCGTGACGGCGCGGTTGCCAAGGCCTGCGACGAGCACCGGCGCGTCCCCCGGCAGTCCCTCCATAAGAAGGGTCAGCTCCTGCGCGAGCGCATACGACACGGCCTCCGCAAGCCCCTCGGGTTTAACGCTCAGTTCCGGCGCGTCGAGCGTGACGTAGCGCCCGCAACGCTTGCCCAAAGCCTCCGCCGCTTCTTTGGTGGTGACTGTGATGCGGGAGATGTCGATCCCTTTTTTGCAGATGGTCTCCTCCTCGACGCCCGTGAGTTCCGGGTGCAGCTCGCGCGCCTCCATCGCGAGGTCTGTGCGTATCAGCCCGCTCATAATCAAGCTCCTTTTTAGATTGTCGGTCCGTTTTAGTATCCGCAGGAACGCCTGCGCTATACAGGTAAACACAAGCGGAAAAGCTGTGAGAAGCAAGTAGAAGGCGCTTGCAATCCACGAATGCCCGTGATATAATGCATAACGTTCGAATAAAAAAAGGGGGAAAACCGTTTTGGCAAACCATAAATCCGCTTTGAAGCGCGCGGGCACCGCCGCCAAAAAGAACCTGAGCAATCGCGCCATGGCTTCGCGCACGAAGACCATCGTCAAGAAGTTTGACACGACCCTTGCTTCAGGCGATCCCGAAGCTGTGCAGTCCGCTTTCACGCAGGCCGTCAGCACCGTGGATAAGGCTGCGGCAAAGGGCGTTATCCATAAGAACGCCGCCAACCGCAAAAAGGCGCAGCTGGCCAAAAAGCTCGCCGCCTCCGAAAAATAAAACCCACAGCGCATGCATGCCGGCCTTCGGGCCGGCTTATTTTCGTTGGGGAAGATACGCAACCTAAAGTTTCCTTCGTTTGGCAAGCGCGGTTGCTTTGCAGGATGCTTTATCTGTGATAAAATAACGTATATGAAGCACTCCTACCCGCTGCGCAAGACCCTTAAGCGCCTTTTGACGAATGCCGCGGTCAACGACCGGGGCCTCTTTTGCGTTTTCGCCTTCTACACGCTCGCCGCGGCGCTCACGCCCCTGCCGGGGGTGGCCCTGCCAAAGCTCGTTATCGGCGAGCTGACCGGCCCCGCGCGGCCCCAGGCGCTTTTTGTGATTGTCGGCGCGGTGCTGCTTGTGTCGATCGTTTTGAACTTTATCAAAAACATTGCCAACCGCAATTCCTACATGCGCCTGTCGCGGCTTCGCATCGACTATGTGCGGGATCAGTTCACCTCCATTTTGCGCATGGATTACCCGCTCGTCGAGGACGATCAGTTTTTCGACCAATATGAAAAAGCGTTCAACTCCACCAACGGCAATTCAAACGGCGTGGAAGCGGTTTACCGTTCCATGTTTCAGGCGCCCGCGCAGCTTTTGAGCGTCGCGGCGCTCGCCCTATTCATCGGCCTCAAAAACCCGCTGATTCTCGCGGCGGTGTTTCTCAACATCGCGGTCGTTTTTTATGTGGGCCGCAAGGCGCATGCGCTGCGCTTCTCCATGCGAAAAGAACTCGGGCACGCCGAGCGGCGCAAGAACTACTTTCACCAGACGACGCACGACTTTACCTACGGAAAGGACATCCGCGTTTATGATCTTCGCGCGCGCGTCGTCGCCAACTGCAAACGCGAAATCCAAGGCTATGTCGACATTCTGTCCATCATCGCAAAAAAGGAATACGTCTGGAGCTTTTTTGCGCTTATAACGCTGCTTTTAAGCGACGCGGCGACCTACGGGCTGATCGTGCGCGACGTCGTTCACGGCATGAGCATCGCCGATTTCTCCATGTATCTCGCGGCGACGCTCTCGCTTTCCTTATTGCTCAAAAGCCTTTCGAAAGAGGTCACGACCATCCTCAACGAGGCCGATTATGTGCACGAGCTGTTCGTGTTTCTCGATGAGGACTTCACGGGCGCGCAGGGCACGCGCGGCCCGGTCGAAAACGAAACCCTCACGGTCGAATTCCGCGATGTTTCGTTCCGCTACCCGCGCGGCGAGAAGAACGTGTTTGAAAACCTGAGCCTCACCATCCGCGAGGGCGAGCGCCTTGCGCTCGTCGGGGTGAACGGCGCGGGGAAATCGACGCTCGTCAAATTGATGACGGGCCTTTTCCGCCCGACCGAAGGCGAAATTTTCATCAACGGCATACCCATCGGCGAGTTTTCAAAAAAGGCGCTGTTTTCGATGTTTTCGGCCGTATTCCAGGAGGTCAACGTGCTCGCCTACACGGTACTTGAAAACGTGGCTGCGACCGATGAGGGCGACCGCGCCCGCGCCGAGGAGGCGCTGCGCAAAGCGGGCCTCTGGGAAAAAGTCGCCTCCCTCCCCAATGGGCTCGACACGGTGATGCTCAAGGTGATCGACGAGGAGGGCGCGATCTTCTCGGGCGGCGAGGCGCAAAAGCTTGCCATTGCCCGCGCGCTCTATAAAGACGCCAAAATGGTGGTGATGGACGAACCCACCGCCGCGCTCGACGCGCTTGCCGAGCAGGAGATCTACGAGCGCTTTGGGGAGCTCACGCGCGGCAAGACCGCGCTCTACATCTCCCACCGCCTCGCCTCCACGCGCTTTTGCGACCGCATCGTGCTGCTCGACGGCGCGCGCATCGCCGAGCTGGGCACGCATGCGGAGCTGATGGCCCTGCGCGGCAAATATTATGAAATGTTCACCGTGCAGGGCAAATATTACACGCAGGGCGCAGAGGGGGCAATTTCATGAAGAACGCGAAGAAGCTCTCGCTGTTTTTAAAGCTCGCGTGGGATGTTTCTCCTGCCTACATCGGGCTTTTGCTCGCCTCTTCGCTGCTAAGCGGCGCACAATTGATGGCAAACGTCGTGCTGCCCAAGTTCCTCATCGATGAACTCACAGGCGCGCAAAGCCCGGAGCGCCTTTTTTTCTGGACGGCGGCGCTCGTCGGCGCGAACGTCCTTTTTTCGCTGCTTTCCAACACGCTCAAGCGCTTCCTCGATTATAAAAAGAGCTACGTTTCCGAAATGCTGCGCGAGCGCATGGGCGAAAAGATCATGCGCGTCCCCTATGCCTGCCTCGAAGACCCGCAAAAGCTCGACCTAAAGGAGCGCGCGGTGTTCGCAATCTCCGTGTTCGGCGTGCTTGAGGATATGGTCAACATCCTCGCCACGGTCACAAAGGACATCCTCATCGTCGCGGGCCTCGTCGCTTTGATGGGAACGCTGAGTCCCTTGCTGCTCGCGCTTCTCATCGCGTGCGTAGGCCTTAGCGTGTTCTTTTACGGCACGGTGCAAAAAGACCAGCGCGATTTTCAAATGAACCTCATCCCCATCAACCGGCAGTACGGTTATTACGTTTTGCTCTGCGCCAACGGGGAAATTCAAAAGGATGTGCGCCTCTATGGCATGGAGGAGATGCTCACGCGCCGCGTGAGCGATTATAACGTGCAGATCTACGAGCGCTCCGCGCCGTTCATGCGGCGCATGGGCGTTTTCTCCGCGCTGATGGAAAGCGTGAGCAGCCTGCAGGCGGCCATCGCCTACGGCTTTGTGGGCTACAGGGTGCTCGTGCCGGGCGCTTCCGGCCCGGTCACGCTCGGATCATTCACGATGTATGTCGCGGCGGCCACGAGCTTCACCTCGACCGTCACAGAGCTTTCCCAAGCGCTCATCGATATGTGGCGCGCCCTTGCCTACCTCGACCCCTACATGCAGTTCATGCTCCTGCCCGAGGAAGAAGACGCGGGCGGCGTTCCCTTTGAAAGCAAAATCGGGGAGATCCGCTTTGAGGATGTTACCTTCACCTACCCCGGCACGGAGAAGCCGGTGCTCTCCCATGTGAGCTTTGACGTGCGCGGCGGGGAGAAGGTTTCGATCGTGGGGCTCAACGGCGCGGGCAAAACGACGCTCGTGAAGCTGATCTGCCGCATGTACCGGCCCGATTCGGGCAAAATCTTCATCAACGAGCGCGACCTTTGGGAATATGACCATGCCTCGTGGATGCGCGTTGTGGCGGCGGTGTTTCAAGATTACCGGCTCTTTGCCTTCACGATTGACGAGAACATCACTTGCGCGGACGCGGGGCGCGACCTTCTTGGCACGGGCATTGCGCTCAAAAAAGCGGGGCTTGCGGAGAAGATGGCCGAGCTTTCCGACGGCATCTATTCGATGCTCGGCAAAGCTTACGATGAAAAAGGGATCGATCTTTCGGGCGGCGAAAAACAGAAAATCGCCATTGCCCGCGCGCTTTATAAAAACGCGAAGCTCGTCATCCTCGACGAGCCTACGAGCGCCCTTGACCCCATCGCGGAGGCCGAGATTTATGAACATTTCAACTCGCTCGTGGGCGAGGGCACGGCGCTTTATATTTCGCACCGCATGTCAAGCTCCATCTTCTGCGAGCGCATCCTCGTCATCGACGGCGGGCGCGTGGCCGACTATGCGCCGCACGCCGAGCTTATGCAAAAGACCGACGGATTGTATTACCGCTTGTTTATGTCACAGGCGGAGAATTACGCGATTGATAACTGATTGCCTATTTTTTAAGCATTCCCATCAGGCCGCGCACCAGGCTTTTGCCCAGTTCCCGCCCGATGGTGTTCATGGTGCTCGAGGCGGCCTTGCCGATTGCGCTCCGGCCCTTTTTGCTTGGAGCCTGCTTCGCTTTCGGTTTGGCCGTTTTCTCTAGCTGTTTTGCCTCGGCCTGTTTCTGTTTTTCTTCTTTTTCCGCCTGCTGTTTTGCCTGCGCGCTCAAAAGCTCGTAGGCGGACTCGCGGTCGACTGGCTTATCGTATTTGCCGTAAATACTGCTTGCGCTGATCTCGGTTGCCCTGCGCTCGTCGTCGATGGTGCCCATGTAGCTCATCGGCGGCAGAATCTTTGCCTGTTCAACGATGCTCGGCCGCCCCGCCTCATCGAGGAAGGAGATGAGCGCTTCGCCCGTGCCAAGTTCGGTGATGACATCCTCTGTTTTAAAGGCAGGGTTCACCCTGAACGATTGCGCGGCCGCGTGGATCGCTTTCTGTTCCGCGGGCGTATAGGCGCGCAAGGCGTGCTGTATTTTATTGCCCAGCTGCGAAAGGACGCTGCCCGGAAGATCCGATGGGCTTTGCGTAATGAAATAAACGCCAATGCCTTTGGAGCGTATGAGCTTCACGATCTGCTCGACCTTTTGCACGAGCGCCTTGGGTGCATCGGCAAAAACAAGATGCGCCTCGTCGAAGAAAAAGACGATTTTGGGTTTGGCCACATCGCCCACTTCGGGCATGCTCTCGAAAAGTTCCGAAAGCATCCACAAAAGGAAGGTCGAATACAAGAGCGGCTGCTGAAAGAGCTTTTCGCAATGAAGGATGTTGATATACCCCCGCCCATCCTCCGAGCATTGTATCCAGTCCTTGATATCGAGGGCGGGTTCGCCGAAAAATGCGTTTCCGCCCGCATCCTCCAGCGCCAGCAGCGCGCGCAGGATTGCCCCGATGGACTGTTTGGATACGTTGCCGTAACTCGTCGTGAATTCGCCGTTGTTCTCGCCCACATATTGAACCAGCGCGCGAAGGTCCTTCAGGTCGAGAAGCAGCAGGCCCTTGTCGTCGGCGATGCGGAAAACGATCGTCAGCACACCCTCCTGCACGCCCGTTAGCCCCAGCAGGCGCGAGAGCAGAACGGGGCCCATTTCGCTGATTGTCGTGCGCACCGGATGCCCCATCTTCCCGTAAACATCCCAGAAGCGCACGGGATAGGAGCGGTAGTTAAAGCCTTCGAGGCCCATCGAAGCGACGCGTTTTTCAACGCGTTCATTCTCCTCGCCGCGCTTGCAAAGGCTCGCAAGATCGCCCTTGATATCCGCAAGAAACACCGGCACGCCAAGATCGGAGAACGATTCGGCCATGACCTTGAGCGTCGTCGTCTTGCCTGTTCCGGTAGCGCCCGCGATCAGGCCGTGCCGGTTTGCCATTGAGGGCTGCAAAAATACCGGGGCATCCCCCATGCCTATGAGAAGCCTGCCTTGTGTGAGCATCGTCTTCCTCTCCCTATAAAACCTTTTCTATTTTAATGTTTTCATTTTGTTTTGCGGCGTCGTCCATCACCTGCAAAAGGCGCGCGCCGTATTCCCCAAGGTTTTTTTGAATGCT
>CAZJIS010000002.1:0-13383 GCA_964546125.1 uncultured Clostridium sp. | reverse complement strand
ATCAGCCCTCGGGCTGCACGCCCAATTGTTGATCGAAGAGAATCTTAAGTTCGAGGGAGGTGAGCGCCATGTCGGTGTCGACCTGCGCGAAAAGCATCGTTTCTCCCGGCGGGAGGATGAGCACATACTGCGCATCCCGCGTTTGCAGGCGGCCCTCGGCGACGAGTTCGCCCGTTTCATCGTAAAATGCCGCGACCGCCGCGCACACGATGGTTTGCGGGTAATCGTTGCGGATGATCGCATCCACGAACGTATCCTCTTCCTGTTCATAAACCTGCACGTTGCGCAAAAGCAGATAGCGTTCAAAATGCCGCGCGCCCGAAATGAAATTGCCAGCCAGATCGAACGCGGGCGCGGGCGTCAAGGTAGGGGCCGGGGTTTGAACAGCCGGCGTCGGCTCGGGCGCGGGCGTGAGCGTCGGGCTTGGCGGCGGAGGCAGCGTCGTGTGCGGCACGAGCGCGGGCCGCCCCCCGGTGCAGGCCGAAAGCGCGAAAAGCGCGCCCGCGGCAAGCGCGAGCGCGAGAAGCACGGCCGCTTTACTTGCCGCCCGTGCTTTCATTTGCCTTGCTGTGCTCACGGATGAGCGACTGCTTGAGGTCATACAGCCCATCGGAAAGGTCGACCTTGTATTCATGCGGGTTGAGGAGGCGCTTGCTCTCCTCCCAGAAGGTGGCAAGCTCGCGCTTGGCATAGTCCTGGATCGCGTTCATTTCGGGCGGCTCGTAAACCTGCTCGCCGTTGAGGAAGATCGGCACGAGCATCTCCCGCACCGTGAAATTGCTTAAAAGCTTGGTTTTATAGCGCTGCTCGGGGTGGTAGATGCGAAGCGGTCGGCCCTCGTCGATCCGCTCATCCACAAGCGCAATCAAGTCCGCGAGCGCCATACCGTTGCGGTTGTCGTAGAGGCGCAGCACCTTTTTGTAGCCGGGGTTGGTCATTTTGGCGATGTTGTCGGAGATTTTGATCTTCGGGTAAACGGCGCCGCCGATGATCTCAGCCGAAAGCTTATAAACGCCGCCAAGCGCCGGGCAGTCGAGGGAGGTGATGAGCTTCGTGCCCACGCCCCACACGTCTATCTTCGCGCCCTGCGCTTTGAGATCGCGGATAACGACCTCGTCAAGGTCGCCCGAGGCGAATATCTTGACGCCCGTATGCCCCGCGGCGTCGAGCATCTGCCGTGCTTTTTTTGAAAGGTAGGCAAGGTCGCCCGAGTCGAGGCGGATGCCCGTGGGCGCATAGCCCTTGGCCTTCAATTCATCGAACACCGTGATGGCGTTGGGGATACCCGAGCGCAGCGTGTCGTAAGTATCGACGAGAAGCATGCAGGAAGTAGGAAAAATGTCGGCATAGGCGCGGAATGCGTCAAGCTCGGTGGGAAAGCTCATCACCCAGCTGTGCGCGTGCGTGCCCTTGACGTCGACGTGGAACATCTGCCCGGTGAGCACGTTGCTCGTCCCCGTGCAGCCGCCGATCATCGCTGCACGCGCGCCGTAAATGCCCGCGTCCGGCCCCTGCGCGCGGCGCAGACCGAATTCCATCACATCATCCCCGCCCGCGGCATACACCACGCGCGCGGCCTTGGTGGCGATGAGCGTCTGGTGGTTGACGAGGTTCAAAAGCGCCGTTTCGATCAGCTGCGCCTGCATAATGGGCGCGCGCACGCGAATCAGCGGCTCATAAGGAAACACAACCGTGCCCTCGGGCATGCCGTAAATTTCGCCCGTGAAGCGCATGTTGCGCAGTACATCGAGAAACTCCTCATCAAAAAGGTTGAGAGAGCGCAGGTAATCGAGGTCCTCTTCATAAAAATGCAGGTTGTTGATGTAATCGACGACGGACTCCGTCCCCGCCATCACGGCATAGGCGCTGTTTTCGCGGTTGCGGAAAAAAAGGTCGAACACGGCCTCGTTCTGCGCCATGCCGTGGCGAAAATATCCATACATCATCGTGAGCTGGTAGAGATCGGTCATCATTGTGAGGTTTCTTGCGCTGGTGATATCCTTCATGGTTATTCTTCTTTCTTCTCCCCGGCGGATTCGTCCGCCTTTGCTTCGGCTTCTTTAGCAGTTTCTTCTCCGGCTTCTTCTTC
This sequence comes from uncultured Clostridium sp., assembly GCA_964546125.1. GTDB lineage: Bacteria > Bacillota > Clostridia > Christensenellales > CAG-138 > Phil1. The sequence continues at coordinate 11,294 of CAZJIS010000002.1, read as the reverse complement.
GGCTTCTTCCTCGGCTTCTTCCTTGGCTTCGGGTTCATCGCAATGGGCGCAATGCTCGCAGCAGCAGCATTCCTCCGCTTCAGGCTCCGCGCAGGCTTCTTCAACCGCGCGCGGGGAGGGCCAGATCAGCCGCCCAAGCTTCTTTTCGCGCAGCGCGCGCACAATTAAAAACGCGGCGGCGAGCACGAAGAGGATGGCGCTCAAAAGCTGCGACACGCGCACGCCGTCCGTTAACCCCGGCGCGCTCGGCTGGATGAGCCAGAGGCTGTCGCCCCGAAGCCCTTCGACGAACATGCGCTCGAACGAATACAACAGCGTATACCACGCAAAGGCGTCCCCGTCGTGTTTGAAGCGGCGGCGCACGAGCATGATGAACACGAAGATCAATAAGCACCAAAGCGACTCATAGAAAAACGTTGCAAGGTGCAAATGGCCGCCGTTTGTCGCCGTGACGCAGGCAGTGCAGAACGCATCGTCAAAAACATGCGCGCCGTCGAGCGACACGGAGAACGGGAAGTAGTTGAGAATCGGAAACTTCGCGAGCATCTGCTGCGTGACGGGCAGGCCGAACGCTTCCTGGTTGAAGAAGTTGCCCCAGCGGCCGATGGCCTGCGCGAGCACGAGGCCGGGCACGATGGTATCCGCAAGCGCGAGGAAGCGCACCTTGCGCACCCGCGCGAAGATGAACGCCGCGATCAAACCGCCGATCACCGCGCCGTAAATGGCGAGGCCCCCCTCCCAAACATAAAGGATGCTGATGGGGTTTGCGAGGTACTGATCGAGTTCAAAAAGCACATAGTAAAGCCGCGCGCCGATGACGCCGGCCGGGATTACCACAAGGCACATATCGATGACGATGTCCTTAGGCAGTTTCTTTCGTTTTTCCTCCGCCTGCGCGAGGAGCACCGCCAGCACGATGCCCACGCACATGAGCACGCCGTACCAGTAAATATCCTTGCCAAACAGCGTGAACGCCACCCTGTCGGGATTTATCATGCGCATACCCTCCCCTAAAAATCAAATGAGGCTCCAGCCTTTGAAACGGAACCATTATACACCATTTCCACGCCGTTTGAAAGCCCGCTTACGGCACGTTGCCGTCGATCTCCACGAGGTTCTCAACCGCGGCGCTGTCGATCTTGTTGAAATAATAGGAGTAGATTTCCTCGGCGGCGGTCACGCCCTGCGCGCCTGCAAGCCCGTTGGGGATGCAGATGATGACCACAAGCTCCGCCTCGCCCTCGCGCGGGGTATAGGAGATGAACCAGGAGGTGTCCTCTATATCGATCGAAGAAAGGCCGATCTGCGCCGTGCCGGTCTTGCCGGCGATGCGCTCGAGGTAGCCCGCCTCGCGGAACGCTTCGCTGAATTTCTTGGCCGCCGTGCCGTGGTCCTCTTCGGACACAACGCCCTTCATGCCCGCCTTGACGGCTGCCCAAACGGCCTGCCACTGCGCGCTGTCGTCGCCGATGCGCTCGGTGAGCGCGGCGTTGAGATCGCGCACGAGGCCGCCGTTGGGATCGATGATGCGGTCAACGATGTTCGCATCGTACACATAGCCTTCGTTGGCGATGGCCGAGGTGTAGCGCGCCACGGCGATGGGCGTCACGAGCGTTGTGCCCTGCCCGTAACCGGTGCGGATGGTGAGCGTCGGCTTCCATTGGATTTCGTTGAGCCGCGTGACGATCTCGCTCGTCCACGGCTGCGCCGCGGTGTAGCCCTCGGGAATGCCGAGCTCCTCGCTGATGATGCGGCGGATGTCGGGGCCCTTGCCATCAAGGCCGTTGCCGTCTTGCAGCTTCATCAGGCGCAGCGCGCAGCGGCTCACGGCCTGATCGTCCACCTCCATGCCGCGCAGGCTCACATATTCGCTAAGCTTTTCGTTAAGGCGCTTGTAGATCAAAACCGGCAGGCTCGTCTTCTGGCCGTAAACGGAAAGTTCTCCGTTGGCGTCAACCAGCTCGTTGTCAAAGAGCACGTCCTGCCCGCCGCAGATACCCGCCGCCTCGCCGGTGAGCTCAATGTTGGTGCTCCTTGTAAGCCCAAAGCGGCCCGCCCATTCATTGAGCCGGTCGATGCCAAGGCGCTGCGCCACCTCGCAAAAATAGAAGTTGCAGGAAACGGTGACCGCCTCGGTCAAGGAGATGTTGCTGTGCTCCGCGTGGTTAGTGTGCTTCCAGCACCGCGGCGCGTTTGCCTTTGTCACGGTGCCGTCATCGTTATGAATATAGTAAAAACCTTGATCCCCGCGATCGCTCACCCGCTCGTCGATACCGATCACGCCCTCGGCGATGCCGGCGATGCCCGTGGTCATTTTGAAGATCGAACCCGGCGTGTAGCGCGCGGAGATCGCCTTGTTGCGCATGGGCGCGGTGGCGCCCGCCTCTTCGGAGTCGATAAGATAATCGTACTGTTCTTTAGACAAGCCCTTGATGAACCAGTTCGGGTCGAATGTGGGGTAGGAGGCCATCGCGTACACCTCGCCGGTTTGCGGATCCATCACGACGATGGCGCCGGTGCTCGCAAGTTCGATGTCCTTTCCGGTATACACCTGATCTTTTTCATCCTTGAGCGCATCCTCGTCAATGAGCCGCCGCTCCTCGGCGGCGATGCGCTTGACGAGCGTCTCGAGCGCCTTTTCGGCTACAGCCTGGAATTCGGCGTCGATCGTGAGCATCACGCTGTTGCCGTCGGCGGCAGGCGTTTGGGAAATTTCGCGGATGATGCTGCCGTTTTTGTTGATTTCCACTTCGCGCCGGCCCTGGCGGGAGGTGGCGGCGCCGGTGAGGTAGGCTTCCATCGTGCTCTCCACGCCCGAAACGCCCACATAGTCGTCAAAGGAATAGCCAAGCTCCCGCATATCCACGAGATGCTCGCCGTTCTCGGCGTAAACATAAGCGCCCGCCTCATCCTTAAGGTAATGTGCGGCGAGTTCCTCCTTCGTAAAGCCTTTGGCGAGCAGGTAGGATTCGCTCACGCGGCCCGCGGTGCGCTGCATGTAGCCGAGGATGTGCGCGGCGAGCACGCCGCGCGGATATACGCGCGTGGTGCTCTGCGCCACCTGTACGCCCACAAGCTCCGCGCCGCGCTCCATGATTTCGGAAACGACCTCCGCCCCCACATCGTAGGCGATGGTGATCGGCTCATAGGCGCGGTAGTTGTTGAGGTTCACTTCCTGACGGATGGAAATGATCTTGCGCGCCTGCTCGAAGGTATATTCTTCGGGGATGTACCAACTGCGCCGAAGGTAGTTGTAAGCGTATTCAGCCGTGGGCCATGCGGAAAGATCCCAGGTTTCGGGATTTTTGTGGTCCTTATCCTCAATGTAGTTATTATCGCGGATGGTGAGGCCCATCGCCTCACAGAAATTCCTGTAACGCTCGCGGATCGCAGCTTCGCTCGTGACGCGCCAGTTGTAAGCGATGTGGCCCGATTCATCGAGCACGATGTAAGAAGTGTCGATCGTGCTGCCGCCCTTGCCCTCGATGATGTCGATGACCTTGACGAGGGATTCGGTATACACGGCCGAATCATAGCTCGTGCGGTTATCCGCATCGCGCAAAAACTGCACGTTGAAGCAGGTTTCATCATAGGCGAGCACCACGCCGTTGCGGTCGAGGATGCGCCCGCGCTCGCCCTTGACGGCAATGGTCTTGAGGGAGCGCTGCTCGGCGTTTTTCGCCCACTGCGCGCCCTCGGCGATCGTAAGGACGCCAAGACGGTAAACGAGCGCCGCCATCAGGCCGAGCGTGAGCAGGCTAAGGAGAATGAACCGGAACGCGGGCTTTTTCATGCTGCACCCCCCGTTTGACTGCGCTCGCGCATCGTGCGCCGCTCGCGGCGCTGCTGGCCCGCGTAAACGCGTTTCATGATCACATGCACGGGCGCTGTGAGCGCCGCGCTCATGAGCATGCAGGGTAGAATGTAGGCGCCGAGCACCGCGAAATAAGAAAACTCCGCCCCCGAAAGCCGCGCGGCGAGCGCCATGACATGCTCTTTAAACAGCGCCCCCATGGCGGCGATCAGCGTGGGGATCACGAGGTTATCGGCGTAGTATTTTTGATGAAAAAAGCCGCCCGCCGCGCCGCAAACCATGTAGCCGATGGCGGAGGGGCCCACCATGCGCGCGTAGAGTACATCCGCGAGGATGCCGCATATGAGGCCGAGCAGCGCGCCCTTTTTGCTGCCAAGAAGCAAACTCATGCCCGCCACGAGCGCGAGCAGCGCATCCGGCCGGATGCCGTTAAGGTTCACCCGCACGAATAAAACCGAGTCGAGGTACAATCCCGCGAGCACCGCGAGCGCGAGGTAGAATCTCCTCATGTTAACCCTCCCCCTCCGTTGTGCCCACGATTACGAGCACTTCCTCGAGGTGGCCGAAATCCACCGAGGGTGAGATGACCGCGTTCCGGCTGCCGGAGCTGTTTTCGGCGGTCTGCCGCTCCACCTCCGTGACCGTGCCGACCAAAATGCCCTTGGGAAACACATCGCTCATGCCGCTTGTAACGATCACATCGCCCGGCACGAGGTCGTAGCCCGAGGGCAGGTAGTAGAGTTCGAGCTGATTGGCGCTGCTCACATGGAAAAGCCCGTGGGCGATGCCCACGTCGCGCGTGCGCTCGACCATGACGCTGACCTCGCTCGAGGGATCGATGATTGAAACAACCTTGCTCCACGTGGCCCCCACGTCGGATACGCGCCCGACGAGGCCCGCGGCGCTGACGACCGCCATGTTCTTTGTGATGCCCTTGTTGCGCCCCGCGTTGATCGTAAACACCTCAAACCACACGCCCTGGCTGTTGCCGATGACGGAGGCTGTGACAAAGTGGTTGCTGCCGAGGGTTTCGGCGTAATTCAACAGCTGTTTGAGCCGCTCGTTCTCGGCTTTGAGGCGGACGTTTTCCTCCTGCGCGGCCTCGAACTGGGCCATGCGGATTTTCAACTGCTCGAGTTCCTTATCCGCATCGGTGGTTTTGAAAATGCGCTGGAAGAAGGAGATGATCGCATCGGAAGCCTTGGCCGCAAACGTCTGCACCGGTTGGACGATGCTGCCCACCGCGCTTTCCACCCAGGAAACGGAACGATCCGCGGAAGTGACAAACGCCAAAACGCCCAGCAGCAAAATCGCCGCGAGCATGATCATCAAGGGTTTGTTGCTAAAAATCCGCTTCAATCAAACTGGCCTTTCGCGCACATAAAAGCGCCGGATCTCCTGCTTATTATAACGGCAAGAGGTATCCGGCGCAAGCGATCCCAAGAAAACGTCACACTCTGTTAACCCTAGCTAGGCAAGTTCGGCGCCAAGCTTTGATTCGCGGTTGTCAAGAAGCATCAGCGCCCCGCGCGCCACGCACTCGATCGGGTCCTCGGCGACCCGCGCCGCAAGCCCCGTTTCAAGCGCGAGCAGCCGGTCAAGCCCCGGCAACCGCCCGCCCCCGCCCGTGAGCGTGAGTCCGGTTTCCATGAGGTCCGCCGCAAGCTCGGGCGGCGTATCGGCGAGCACGCGCTTGACGCTCTCCACGAGTTTGCGCACGACCGGGGCGACGGCGTGGCTGATCTCCCCCGCGTTGAGCACCACATGCGCGGGAAGGCCTGTTTTAAGGCTCCGGCCGCGCACCTGCATGCGCGTCATGCCGCCCGGAAGCGCGGAGGCGAGCGTGAGCTTCACCTCCTCGGCCGTGCGTTCGCCCAAGGCAAGCTCATATTGCGCGGCGACGTACTCGGCGATCGCCGCGTCGATGTGGCGGCCGCCGGTTCGAAGCGAGAGGGAGGCGGCGACGCCGCCAAGGGAAAGGACGGCGATGTCCGTCGTGCCGCCGCCGATGTCGACGACGAGCGAGCCCATCGGTTCGAACACCGGAAGATCCGCGCCAAGCGCCGCCGCCATCGGCTCATCGAGCAGCAGCACCTCGCGCGCGCCCACATTGCGCGCCGCTTCCTCAAGCGCACGGCGTTCCACCTCGGTGACGCACAGCGGCAGGCACATCGCAAGGCGCGCGCCCAAGGCGCCGTTGCGCCTGCCCAAAGCCTTTTCGAGGAAGCGCTTGAGCATTTCGGCGCTGAGCCTGTAGTCGGCGATCACGCCGTCGCGCAGCGGCCAAACGATGGCGACGCCCCCCGGCGTGCGCCCTGCCATGCGCAGCGCCTCCTCGCCGCAGGCGATGACCTCGCGGCGCTCGTCCGCGGTGACGGCCACAGCGCTCGGTTCGCACAGCACAATGCCGCGCCCCCGCAGCGCGATGAGCGTGTTCACCGTGCCAAGATCGATTGCCGCCGCGCGCGAAAACAAAAAGAAAGGATCCAACCTCATAAACACCCTCCATGGCTTGGTTTGTTTAGGAGCATTGCCTTTTTATTGATTTGTTATACCATTGTGTTATACTTATGCGAAAACGTGCCCAAGGGGGATTGACAATGGATTTGATACTCGCCTCCGCCTCCGCGCGCAGGCGCGAGCTTTTGGAACTGATGGGCTATGATTTTGAAGTGATCCCGGCCGACGCGAACGAGAGGATCGCCCCCTGCGCGCCGGATGCTTTTGCAAAGGCCCTTGCACTCGTAAAAGCGCGCGCGGTGAGCGGCGCACGCCCCGGGGCGTGCGTCGTCGGCTGCGACACGATCGTGTGGCTCGACGGGGAGATCATCGGCAAGCCTGCGGATGAGGCGGACGCTTTGCGCATCCTCACGAAGCTTTCGGGGCGCGCGCACACGGTCTACACGGGTGTGGCCATCCTGAGCAGAGGGCGGGAAAATGTTTTTTGCGATCAAACGCGCGTCGTGTTCAACCGGCTCTCAGAAAGCGAGCTCCTCTCCTACATCGCCACGGGCGAGCCGCTTGACAAGGCCGGCGCTTACGGCATTCAAGGCCCCGGCTCGTTCCTCGTTTCGCGCGTCGAGGGCTGCTATTTCACGGTGATGGGCCTCCCCAACCCGAGGCTTTACCGGGCGCTTCGCGAGGTGGGCGTTTTGCCGCGCTGGATGCGCGAATAAGCGCGAGTTTGCGCGCAGCCGGTCTACCTTTCCCGAATGGGTTGACTTTGCCTCAAAAAGGAAATATTCTCCGCTCACAGGCCGCAAGGCGGCCGGGGGTCGAAAGGGTAGCACAAAGGCTCCGAAGAGCGATTTCTTCGGAGCCTTTGCGTTGGTTTTAGAAAAGCGCCCGAAATGCCAAGGCAACCTGCTGAATCTATTTTCCTTCCACCGCGGCTTTGGCAAAGCTGTTATTCACAAGATCCCCAAGCAAAACGCGCGCCGAAAGCTCGCCGGAGCCGTCGATGATGTCCTGCAGGCGCGTGAACGCATCCTCGGTCATGACGGGGTCCTTCATCCACGAGTCGGTTGCGCGGTAGCTCTTGGCGACAAGCGCCAGCGTTTCAATCGAGGAATCGGGGAAATAGGGCTGCATGGCCGCGGCGACCTCCTCGTCGGTGGCGCTCCACACCCACTTTTGCGCGCGGTAGAGCGCGCGCACGAAGGCGGCGCAGAAGACGGGATCTTCATCGATCATCTTTTGCCGCACCATGATGACCGTGTAGGGCACCTCGCCCGACTCGAGGCCAACGTTGGCGACGATATAGCCACGGCCCGCCTTTTCAAACTCGGAGGCCGTGGGTTCGAAGAGCGTGACATAATCCCCCGTGCCGCCCTCGAACGCGCCGCCCATGAGCGGGAACTGAATGTTCGTGATAACGTCGATGTTCTCCCCCGCTACGAGCCCGTGCTGCTTCAACACATAGGTCAGCGTCATGAGCGGCATGCCGCCTACGCGCCCACCGATCACGGTTTTACCCGCGAGATTCTCCCACTTGAAATCGGGCTCCGGCATGCGGCCGACGAGATAGGAGCCATCGCGCTTTGTGAGCTGCGCGATGATCATCGGGTGTTCGGTCTGCCCCTGATTTTTCACATAGATGCCCGTTTCCGGCCCCATGAGCGCGATCTCGGCCTCGCCCGCAAGCAAGGCGGTCATGCTCTTGTCGCTGCCGCCGCCGGTGACGATTTCAACATCGAGCCCTTCCTCTTCCATGTAGCCGCGGCTTACGGCAACGTAGAGCGGCGCGTAGAACACGGAGCGGGTCACTTCATTGAGCGTGACCTTACGAAGCTGTTTCTCATCGCCCCTGCACGCGCACAGCAGGCAGACGGAAAGCGCCGTGAGCGCGCACAAAAAGATACACACAGCCCTTCTCATAGTTAACCTCCTCGAAATGATTGGCTCTATCAATGTATGCGCGCGGTGAAGGATCGGGCACACAAAAACCGCCCTTGCAAAGCAAAGGCGGCAGCCATTTAATCGTATTCGATTCGGGGATCAGCGCGCTTGCCCCGCATCCCCCGCGGAGCGGCGTCCGAAAACCTGAAGGCGCGCATAGTGTACGAGGGCTACGAGTCCAAGAACGAGCGCAACGCACAGCACGAGGATATTCGCCCCGCCGATCCACGGCAAAAAGAACTTGGCAAGCGTAAGCGCCACGCCTAAATTGAAGAAGCCCGCCGCGGATTTGCCGAACCAGTCGGCATACACGACGACCTCGCGACGAAACAGCGCGATGCCGCCGACGATCATGACGAGCTCCTTCCCAAGCGCCGCGAGCAAGATCCAAAGCGGCAGCCAGCCGCGAAAATAGAAGCACGCGAGCGCCGTGAGCACCATGAGCTTATCTGCCAAAGGATCGAGCACCTTGCCCACATCCGACACCCAATTGTTGCGCCGCGCGAGGTAACCATCGAGAAGATCGGTAAGGAACGCCGCCGTAAAAAGGATGAGGCATTGGAGGTAGTGCGCCTTGGCAAACAGGTAAGCGAACGCGCCCACCATGGCCAAGCGGACCGACGAGAGGATGTTGGGAATGTGGCGCATTAAAACCTCCATAAAGAGCACTAAAGGTTATTATAACGCAACGGGGCCGATAGTACCAGCGAATTTTGCAGCGGCGCGGCGCGGCGGGCCACTTTTCATTGACAGGAAGGGGGCTTGCGTATAGAATAGAAAAGCCAGTTTATTCAACGGGCAGCTGTGCGCTGCCTGCACAAAGGAGAACAAACAGATGTTTTTCAAAAAAACCGCCGTGCGCGCCCTTGCGCTCATGCTCATCCTCTGTATGGCGGTCCTCGCCTTCGCGGGCTGCAACGCCAGGAACCCGAACGTGACGGTGATGCTCGTGGGCAATCTCAAGGTCGGCATGACCAAGTATTACAGCCTTTACAACTCCTATAAAAACTTCTACGGTTCCTACGGCATGTACAACGTCTCCACGGCCGAAGATTTCCGCCAGTTTCAGGACATCGTTTTCGATCACCTTGCCGAAACCTATTTGCCCCTCTACTGGGCCAATCAGAACGGCGTGACGCTCAGCGCAGAGGAAGAAGCCAAGGTTCAGGCCGACCTCGAGGCGCAGCTCAACGAATACCTCGATTCTTTTAAGGATAAAATCGACTCCTCCCTCACCGATGCGGAAGCAATCCGCGCGGCCGAGCTGAAGCTTCTAAAAAAGGACCTGCGCACGAACGGCTGGACCTATAAAGACTATGTTCAAATGCTGCTTGACAACATCCATGGCGGCGCGGTCGCCACGAAATACATGAACGGCATTTACGACGAGCGCGTCAGTGTTACCGCGGAAGATGTGCAGGCCCGTTACGACGAATTGCTCGCCGAGCAAACCGCCACCTATGCGGAAAAGCCCGTGCAGTACTTCACCGATTATAACGCCCACATTAGCAACGGCACGCTGCAGCCCCTCGTCGCGCCCGAAGGCTACCGCTTCGTCAAGCACATCCTCATCGCTTTTGCCAAGGAAGGGCAGACCAAGGATGTAGACGCGATCGTGGCCGAAGTGCAGCAAAAGCTCGACAGCGGCGTCGATTTTGACGAGCTGGTCGCCGATTACGGCGAGGACCCGGGCATGCAGAGCGAGCCCTACATCAGCACCGGCTACCTCATCAGCGCCGACACGATCGATAAATACTACGACCACTTCGGCGAAGCCGCCATGGCCCTTGAAAAGATCGGCGACGTGAGCGCGCCGGTGGAGACCACGGCCGGCTACCACTTCATTCAATACACGAGCGATGTGGACACCGCCCCCGCCACCTTTGAGTCCATCAAAGATGCGCTTGAGGAAAGCATGATCTCCGCCGCCAAGAGCGACATCTATGCGGAACTGCTCAAGCAGTGGACCGCCGACACGAAGATCGTGAAATACTACAAGCGCGTCAACACCATTCGCTAAGCAATGCCTACTCAAGAGGACCGCTTTAAGAGACGTTCAACTTAGGGATTTACAAAAACAAGTAAATTTCTGGCCGACTCTCTTCAAGCGGAGGCTCGAAAGCAACGACTGCACCGAAGGATAAACCCTTTTGTGCAGTCGTTCCTATTTATACTTTTGAATAAGATATTTGAAAAGCTTACCAACATCTTCTGTGTCTCTATTAGGTATCCTTGTTGTTGAGATGTGAATCAAAAAGACCCCGGACGTCCAAAACTGGTTCTACAAACATAATCCCATTCCCGGGAATGCCAAGTTGAAGCTCTTGATATAAATCGTTCACTACTTTATCTATTAAGTCGCTTGGCATAAGAATCATAATCAGTTCCATTTCCGGTTCCATTTCCATACCGAAAAATTTTGCAGCAAACTCCGAACCGGTTCCTCGACCGTGCAGGATTGTACCACCCTGGACGCCTGATTTACGTGCAATATGCATTACATCTTCCGCCATGCCGCGATTGACAACTACCGTCAGTTTTTTGAACATACTCTCTCCCTCCATGCCTTGCACTGTATTCCAAGCGTCCTGCTTATTTTTAATTATCTGGCCTGCGGTTATTACAGGCGTTGTATAGGCAATTCCATGACCGGGTTCATGAAGCTGGAGCTCTTTGGTGAAAAAGTCCAGTACTTCTTTTGCTTTTTCTTTTTCAAGTAGAATATTTACAACCTCCCTTTTCTGACTCTTTATCCCCAACAAGGATAAAGTAGCACTTTTTACTGTGCCTTTACCAAGTACTATTATCCCGCCGTGGATGTCTTTGTCTTTAACAATACGGACAAATTTCTGACATTGATGTTCGCTTAGGATGAGTGTCATTATCTGAAACGTCTGTTCGATGGCCAGTTCTTTCATTTGCTTATCCATGATGGCCTCCTTTTGATCGCTCTTTTGAAATAGCAGCCTTGGATGTCATAAGCGATTTTGCTTGATAGAGTGCGCCAAGCAGTTGGATTGCTATAACCGGCATCATTGCAACGATTGCTATCATACCAAACCCATCTGTTACCACATCAGCT
>CAZJIS010000001.1:60235-64415 GCA_964546125.1 uncultured Clostridium sp. | reverse complement strand
ACATAGCGGTCTCCAAAACCGTTCTTGAGGGTTCGAGTCCTTCTGCCCCTGCCAAGGCCGGCCCGCCGACGATATTGTCGGCGGGCCGTTTTCAACCGTTGCAAAAAAGCGGGCCGAGCTTTTGCGTTCAGATGAACCGTTTCAGGAACCGCGCCAAATTTCCATAGGCGATGTCATAGACCTCCCCCTGCGAAAAGCCCGCCTTGGCGAGCGCGTCAAGGAGCTTGGGCACGTCCGCCCAAGAGGAAAGGCCCACAGGATAGGAAGGCGCGCCCATGCCGTCAAAATCGGAGCCGAGCGTGACGCAGCCCGGTCCGCCAGTTTTTGCAATGTGCGCGATGTGCCGCACGACGTCGCCGATCGAAGCCCGGCCCGCGCTCACAAGCTGCGGCGAGAAATAATTGACGCCGATGACGCCCCCGCGCCGCGCGATTTCGCGGATGTGCCTGTCGCTAAGCGAGCGCCTGTGCGGGAACACAGCGCGCGCATTCGTGTGGGAGGAGAAAATCGGCATATCGCTATCGGCTAGATCGAGCGCATCGTCGATGCCGCGGTCGCCCAGATGCGCCACGTCGAGGGCGATGTGAAGGCGGCCTATCTCGCGCACGATTTCGCGGCCGAGCGCACTCAGGCCACGGTCGCGCTTTATCGTTGCCGGACTTGCAAGCTCGTTGGGCGCGTTCCAGGTAAGGGTCATCGCGCGCACGCCAAGCTCGCGGAAAAGCCGCAGGTTTTCGACCTTGCCCATGAGCGCTTCCCCGCCCTCGATGGTGAGCAGCGCCGCGACCTTCCCGCAGGCGGGGTCAAAGTCGGGGGAGAACGGAACGAGCTCGCTTGTATCCGCAAGCAGGCGCTTGTAAGCATCGATCAGGCACAGGCATTGCTGCAGCGGTGAAAGGCGATCCTCAGGGTCGATCCAAGCGGCAAAAAGCTGCAGCGCCGCATTGCCTTCGCGCATAGAAGGCAGGCTCACCGCCTGATCCTTGCGCGGCTTAACAAACGAATAGCCGCGCCGCCACATATAATAAAGAAAATCGCAATGCGCGTCGGCAACGGGAATCCCCTGCATATTTCTTCCTCCAAAGAAGCGTAGGGGCGGATACCCTCCGCCCTTACGATCCAATCTTGTTTTGACGCGTTTTTACACGATTAGAGAACCCGCCGCCCGTTATTTGGCGAATTCCGTCGCGCGCGTTTCCCTGATGACGTTGATCTTGATCTGGCCGGGATACTCGAGTTCGGTTTCAATGCGCTTGACGATCTCGCGCGCCATGATAATCGTATCCGCATCGGTCACGCTCTCAGGCTTGACAATAATGCGCACCTCTCGGCCGGCCTGGATGGCGAAGGACTTATCCACGCCCTCGAAGGAGTTTGCGATCTCCTCGAGCTTTTCAAGGCGCTTGATGTAGTTTTCAAGCGTTTCGCGGCGCGCGCCGGGGCGGGCTGCGGAAATGGCGTCCCCCGCCTGCACGAGCACAGCTTCGATGCTCGTCGGCTCCACATCCCCGTGGTGCGCCATAATCGCGTTGACGACGAGGCTGTTTTCACGGTATTTCTTGGCCGCGTCGCCGCCGATCTGGATGTGCGGACCCTCGACCTCATGATCGATCGCCTTGCCGATGTCGTGCAAAAGGCCGGCGCGCTTAGCAAGCGCCACATTCGCGCCAAGCTCCGCCGCCATGATGCCCGCAAGGTGCGAAACCTCAATGGAGTGTTTGAGCACGTTCTGCCCGTAGCTCGTGCGGTATTTAAGGCGGCCGAGCATCTTCACAAGCTCGTGGTGTAAACCGTGAATGCCGCACTCAAAAATCGCCTGTTCGCCCGCCTCGCGGATCTGCACATCCACTTCCTTGCGGGCTTTTTCGACCATTTCCTCGATGCGCGCGGGGTGTATCCGCCCGTCGAGGATCAATTTTTCGAGCGCAATGCGGGCGACTTCGCGGCGCACCGGATCAAAGCCCGAGAGGATGACCGCCTCGGGCGTATCGTCAATGATGAGGTCGACCCCCGTCGCCGTTTCGAGCGTGCGGATGTTGCGCCCCTCGCGGCCGATGATGCGGCCCTTCATTTCATCGTTGGGTAAAGGCACGACGGAAACCGTGGTTTCGGCGACATGGTCCGCCGCGCAGCGTTGAATGGCGAGTGCCACGATGTTGCGCGCGCGCTTGTCGGCCTCTTCCTTTGTTTTCGCTTCGATATCACGGAGCATCACCGCGGCTTCGTGGCGTGCGTCGCGCTCGACGTTGCCAAGGAGAATTTCTTTTGCCTCGTCCATAGACAAACCGGAAATTCTCTCAAGCTCCTTGAGTTGGCGGCCGTGCAGCTCGCGGACCTCATTTTCGAGCTCGTCGATCTGCTTTTGCTTTTTATTCTGGTTCTCTTCGCGCTGCTCAACGACATCGACCTTTTTGTCGAGCATCTCTTCCTTTTGCAGCAATCGGCGTTCGGACCGTTGGATCTCGTTGCGCCGCTCCTTATTCTCGCGCTCGTTTTCGCTCTTGATCCGATAGGCCTCTTCTTTAGCTTCGAGGATCGTTTCTTTTTTGATGGTTTCCGCGCGTTTTTGCGCGTCGTCGATCATCTGTTTGACGGATTCCTCCGCCTTGACGACTTTGGCTTCAGCATTGTTCTTGAGGTAGACATAAACGATGAAACCACCGATGGCAAGGCAAATAACCCCGACGACAATGGGGATAATATAATCCAACACGAAAAATCAGCACCTCCAGATTTATCTCAAAGTATACGAGTATGACATGTACTCAGTATGCATGGACGGTTTTCCAATAGATCTATGTTAAATCCATGAAAATACACACCGGCATATTTTTACTCTTAATAATTGTATCGCGCTGAAAAATAAAAGTCAAGGACGTGAAAACGCCCCTGACCTTTGCTTTTTTCCAAATGCGCGCGAAAGCGCGTTATTCGTCCGTTTCCGCGCTTTCGTCGGAACTTGGAACTTTGATCACCGCCTCGCGGATTTTATGCTCGATCTCAGCGCAAAGCTCGACATTATCTTTAAGGAAAAGCCGCGCGTTGTCGCGTCCCTGGGCTATGCGCATGTCGCCGTAATAATACCACGCGCCGGACTTGAGGATGATCTTGTTGTTGACGGCCATGTCGAGCACCGAGCTTTCGCGGGAGATTCCCTCTCCGTAGATCATATCGCACTCGGCCACTTTGAACGGCGGCGCGACCTTGTTTTTAACGACCTTGATGCGCGTGCGGTTGCCCACGATCTCGCTGCCGTTCTTGATGGAATCGATGCGCCGCACATCGAGGCGGATGGACGCATAGAACTTGAGCGCCTTGCCGCCGGGCGTGACTTCGGGGTTTCCGAACATGACGCCGACTTTTTCGCGAAGCTGGTTGATGAAAATGACGATGGTGTTCGATTTGGAAATAACGCCCGCGAGCTTGCGCAGCGCCTGCGACATGAGCCTTGCCTGCAAGCCGACGTGCGAGTCGCCCATATCCCCTTCGATTTCGGCCTTAGGCACCAGCGCCGCGACCGAGTCGATGACCACCACGTCCACCGCGCTGCTGCGCACGAGCGCTTCGCAGATTTGCAGCGCTTCCTCGCCGGTATCAGGTTGTGAAACATATAGGTTCTCAACATCCACCCCGAGGTTGCCGGCATATGTGGGATCGAGCGCATGCTCCGCATCGATAAACGCCGCCGTGCCGCCAAGCTTTTGCGCCTCGGAGATCACATGCAGCGCAATCGTCGTTTTGCCCGAGGATTCCGGCCCATAGATCTCCACGATCCTGCCGCGCGGGATGCCGCCCACGCCCAGCGCGACGTCGAGCTCAAGGCAGCCGGAGGGTATGCTCGAAACAGAGATCTTGCCCGTGGCGTCCCCCAGCTTCATCACAGCGCCCTTGCCGAACTGCTTTTCAATTTGGCTCAGCGCCATCTCCAGCGCTTTTTCTTTTTCCATCATAAGGCCAGTCCATCCCTTCATTCGTTGCTCAAATTATAACATATGTTCTCTTTTATGGCATTAAAAACTTCTGCGCAGCAGGTCGAGCGCGTGGAGGCAAGCGGAGCTTCGGATGCGTTCGCGCCCGCCCGTCAGGCGCAGCTCAACGACCTGTTCTCCCTCTTTGAAGGCGAGGGCGACATACACAAGGCCCACGGGCTTCTCTTCGGTGCCGCCGCCCGGCCCGGCGA
>CAZJIS010000001.1:7570-60135 GCA_964546125.1 uncultured Clostridium sp. | reverse complement strand
GCGACATACACAAGGCCCACGGGCTTCTCTTCGGTGCCGCCGCCCGGCCCGGCGACGCCGGTGATCGCAAGGCCGATGTCCGCGCCCGCGCCCATGCGGATGCCGCGCGCCATTTCAAGCGCCGTTTCCCGGCTTACCGCACCATATTGGGCAATCGTTTCTTCGCTCACGCCGAGCCTTTTGGTCTTCGCTTCATTCGCATAGGTCACCGCGCATTCAAGAAAAAAGCGCGAGCTTCCCGGGACGCTCACAAGCTTTGAGGCGAGCATGCCGCCCGTGCAGCTTTCCGCGAGGGCAATCGTTTTGCCGCTTTTTGCAAGAAGATCGGCGCAGACTTCGTGCAGCTCCCTGTCGTCATCCGAATAGACGAACGCGCCAAGGCGCGCGCGGATCTCATCGACGATGGGGCGCACAAGGCGCTCCCCTTCCGTATCGTTTGCGCAACGCGCGGTCACGCGAAGCTTTACCTCGCCCGCGAGCGCATAGGGCGCCACCGTGGGATTTGTAAGATCCATAAGGTCATTCAGTTCATATTCGACGCTCGATTCACCTTTGCCGAATATGCGCACCATGCGCGAATAGAGTTTCACCCCGCTTCGCGCCTCGAGATAGGGCAGAACCGAAGCCTTGAACATCGGCTCCATCTCATGCGGCGGCCCGGGCAAAAGGATGGCAGCCTTCCCTTCCCCCTCGACGATGCAGCCGGGAGCCGTGCCGTTGGGGTTGGGCATAATCAGGCAGCCCGCCGGGAACATCGCCTGCTTGATGTTGTTGGGCGTCATCTCGCGGCCCATTTTAGCGAAGCGTCCCCTGATGTGCGCGAGGGATGCTTCATCGAGCACCAGCTCGCGGTCAAAGGCCTCGGCCACGGTCTCTTTTGTAAGATCATCGCGCGTGGGGCCGAGGCCGCCCGTGAGAATCACGAGTTCAACGCGCGCGAGTGCGCGTTGAACGGCTTCTTCCAAGCGCCCGGCGTTATCGCCCACGGTCGTTTGCAAATAACAATTCACGCCGAGGTCCGCAAGCCTTTGGGAAAGATATTGCGCGTTCGTGTTGAGGATGTTCCCCAGCAGCAGTTCCGTTCCGACAAAGATCAATTCGCAGGTCATCGTTTTACTTTGTCTCCTTCAGTGCGCTTGTGTTTTTGAGAATGTACTCCGCGCACGACCAAACCGCGAGCACCACCGAAAGCCAGATCAAAATCTGGTCGAGCGGGATGCCCAAAAGACCGAAGAAGGGGTTGCCAAGCAGCATCAGCGAAAGGCCGATGCATTGTGTGAGCGTTTTGAGCTTGCCAAGCCGCCCCGCGGCAATTACGACGTTTTTGCCCGCGCTCACCGCGCGAAAACCGCTGATGATGAACTCGCGCGCAATGGTGACGAGCGTGGCGATCGGAGAGAGCATGCCCTCGGCCGTGAGCATGATCATCGCCGCGCCGGTGAGGATCTTGTCGGCGATGGGGTCCATCAACTTCCCAAAGTCGGTCACAATGCCGTGCTTTCGCGCAATGGCCCCATCGAGAATATCGGTGATGTAGGCGACGATGAAAATCGCGGCCGCAAGATAGAGCCGAAAACTCACCGGAATGTAAAAACAGGCCACGAACACCGGGGTGAGGGCCATGCGCAGGATCGTCAGCTTATTGGGCGTGTTCATAGGCAAACTCCTTTCAAATCGTATGCGCCGGCAGCCGTGATCCGCACGCGGATGAATTCGCCCGGTTTCGCATCGTTTTTGATGCCGGAAACGGCAATCCCGCCGTCCACCTCCGGCGCTTCGGCGTAGCTGCGGCAAAGCGCCACGCCGTTTTTTACCTCTTCGATGAGCGCGTCGTATTCCTTGCCTACGCGCCTGCGATTGCGTTCGCGCGAAACCGCGCGCTGCCTGAGCATCAGCGTTTCGAGGCGGCGGGCGGCGATGCTCTCCTCGACCGGCTCCGCGAATGCGGCGGCCGGCGTACCGTCCTCCGGCGAGTAGATAAAAGCGCCCAAACGGTCAAACGGATTATCCGTAAGAAATTCAGCCAATAGGCTGAACTGCTCTTCCGTCTCCCCGGGGAAGCCGGTCATGACGGTTGTGCGCAAAATGAAATCGTGCGATGCGCTCCGAATGTATTTTGTGATGCTTCGGATGTGCTCGGCCGTGCCGTGGCGGTTCATGCGGCTGAGCATCAAAGGATCGATATGCTGAATGGGCATGTCGATGTAGTTAACGATGTTCTCGTGGCGCAAAATCGTATCGATGAGCGCCTCGTCGATGGTATTTGGGTAAGCGTAAAGCACGCGGATCCAGCGCAATTCGTCGATGGCGGCAAGCTTTTCAAGGAGCGCGCCAAGCATCGGTTTGCCATAAAGCTCCGCGCCATAGGCCGAGGTATCCTGCGCAATGAGCGTCAGTTCCCGCACGCCGCTTTGCGCGAGATCGCGCGCTTCCGCAAGCAGCGTTTCCATCGGCACGCTGCGCCGCCCGCCGCGAATGAGCGGGATCGCGCAATAGGTGCAGCGGTTGTCGCATCCATCAGCAATGCGAAGATAAGCGCTATAAGCCGGGGTCGTGAGCACGCGCCCGCCGCAGTAGCGCACGCGCCCCTCTTCGCCCATCTCGAGGCGAATCGCTTCGATAAGGCCTTCGGGATCGCCCACGCCATGAAAAACATCCACTTCGGGCAGCTCCGCGCGAAGTTCTTCGGGGTAGCGCTGCGAAAGGCAGCCGGTCACGACGAGCAAAGCGCCGGGTTTTCTGCCCCGCGCGGCCTCGAGGATAGCGTTGATGGATTCCTCCTTGGCGGAAGTGATGAAGCCGCAGGTGTTGACGATCACAACGTCCGCCTCCGCCTCCTCCGCCGTAATCTCGAAGCCCGCATCCCGCAAACAGGAGAGGATGCGCTCCGAATCCACGCGGTTTTTTGAGCAGCCGAGCGAAATGACGCCCGCGCGCTTAGTTTTCGTCATCATATGCCGCCCCTCCCGCGCCGGCATTCGCGCCGAACATGCGCTCATAATCCCCGCGGCCGATAAGCACGCGCCGGGGCTTGCTGCCCTCGGACGCACTCACGATCTTCTGCGTTTCCATAATGTCAATAAGGCGCGCGGCGCGCGCATAACCTACGCGCAGCTTGCGCTGGATCATCGAGATCGAGGCCTGTCCGTCGTTGAGCACGATCTTCACGGCTTCGGGCAGCAAATCGTCCTCCTGCTTGCCGTTGCCCTGCGCTATAGAAGCGGAAGCGGAGGCGGTGATGCGCTCAAAATCATCCTCACAAAGCGGCTTTGCCATCACATGTTCGCCGAAGAACTCCATCACGCGCTCGACCTCCTCGTCGGTGACGAGCGCCGCCTGCGCGCGTATGGGCCGCCCTGCCCCGTTGGCGTGGAAAAGCATGTCGCCCTTGCCAAGCAGTTTCTCTGCGCCGCCCTCATCAAGGATGACGCGCGAATCGACCGCTGAAGAAACCGCAAAGGCGATGCGCGAGGGGATATTGGCCTTGATGAGGCCGGTGATGACGTCCGTGGACGGGCGCTGCGTCGCCACGATCATGTGGATGCCCGCCGCGCGCCCGAGCTGCGCGATGCGGCAGATGGAATCCTCCACATCCTTGGCGGCGACCATCATAAGATCGGCAAGCTCATCGATGACGACGACGAGTTGGGGCAGCTTCTCCCCCCCCTCACCCACGAGTTGATTGTAGCGCGCAAGGTCGCGCGCGTTGAGCTCGGCGATGAGCTTATAGCGCCGGTCCATTTCCATGACCGTCCACTTGAGCGCGCCTGCGGCCTTTTTCGCATCCGTCACAACCGGCAGCAGCAAATGCGGCAGCGGCGCATACATGCGCATTTCGACCACTTTCGGGTCGATGAGCACGAGGCGCAGCTCCTCTGGCGAAGCTTTATAGGCCATGCTGATGATGATGTCGTTGATGCACACGCTCTTGCCGGAGCCGGTCGTGCCCGCCACAAGCATGTGCGGCATGCGCGCGAGGTCGGCCGTTATGATCTTGCCGGCGATATCCTTGCCCAAAGCAAAAGCGATGGAGGATTTTTCGCTCTGGAATTCGCGCGATTCAATCACCTCGCGCAAGAGCACCTTGGCGGTGTTTTTATTGGGAATTTCGATGCCGATGGCCTGCTTGCCGGGGATCGGCGCTTCGATGCGCACGCGCTGCGCGGCAAGCGCAAGCGCGAGATCCTGCGAGAGCGCGGTGATACGGTTTACGCGCACGCCTTTGGCGGGCTGCAATTCAAAACGCGTGATGACGGGGCCCACACTGTAATTGATGACCCGCGCGCTGATGTTGAACGTCGCAAGCGTCTCTTCGAGAAGCTTTGCCTTTTCAAGCGGCGACTCGGAAGCCGGGCCGAAGTTGGGTTCGGCCGGGTTTAAAAGATCGAAAGGCGGCCGCTGGTACTCGAGGTGCACAGGCTCCGCGGGCGGTTCTACGATAACTTCGGGAAGCGGCGTTTCGCGTTTTTTAGGAGGCGTGCGCGGCGCGTTGCGGGCAATCCGGCTCTCGCCGGGTTCATCGAGCTCATCGGTAATAAAATAGTCGCGCTCGAGCAACGGCTCGGGCGGCATGCGTTCAAAATCGCGCGCGAGCTTCTCCTCGCGCGGATTCCTGCGCTCGAGCGCGCCGCTCTCGGGCATGAACGCAAGCTCGTCGGGGGCGTTTTTCACTTTTCGCAGGTCGTGGTCCGTATGGGTTGCGTGCGCCGGCTCGATGATATAAGAATCGAATACCGCAAGGGGTACTTGAGCGCGCACGCCTTTTTTGCCCTTTGGCTTCTTTGCGGCAGGCTTGGAACGTGCCTCTGCGGGCTCGTTGAGCGCCTCGGTGTAGAGGGTCTGCCGCCGCTCACTGATGCGTTCGCTCACAGCATCCACCCCCTGGCGGATACCTGTTCCGAGCTTCTCGCCCGCGCGTTTGATAGAAAGCTTGGTCGTAAGCAAAAAGGCGATGAGCATCACGGTGATGAATGTGATGTAGGAACCGATCGTCCCCATCAAAAGCAAGGAGGGATAGGCAAGCAGCGCGCCGACGACGCCGCCGCCCGCGCGATAGGTTTTTCCGTATTGATACGCATCCTTATAATAATCGAGCAGCTTTGTCGAACCGATATCGGCCCGCGCGCCGATGTGAATTGTGCTCAAAAGAGCAAGGAAAAACAGCACCACGAGAAACGCTGTAAGCGGCCGCACCGGCTGCTCGGAAAACACGATCACGAGCACGCCGCAAATAAGGATTACCGCGGGGACCACATAAGCCGCGATCCCCGCTGCGCCGAAGAAAAAGCCGCTGATCGCGTTGCCGAGGATGCCCACCGCATCGGAATACAGGCTCGCACCGAGAAAAAGGCCGAGCGCAACCCAAACGACGCCCAGCGCCTCGCGCCTGGTTTGCTCCGGCGCGCGCCCCGCGTTCTTTTTCTTTTTGCTTCTTGCGGATTTTTTCATGCCCCACCTCTGTTCTTATCCATCGGTTATTATACTATATCTTGTAGTTTTGGGGAAGCGGCAATCCTAAAACCGATGGTTCGGGTTTTCCGGTTCACGTCGGGAGCAGCAGGATTTCGAGGTTGATCGCGGCGCGTTCGCGGTCAGCTTTTCCTTCTCGCGGCCGGATATGCGCCAAAACCTGCAGCTGCGCCGCATTTCACGCGCCCGACAGGGCGCTAGGAAATCAGGTGCGAGGTCGGCCGGGCCGGCTCGGAGCGGGATACTCATTACATCCCCGATGAAGGGGGCGGCGGGACAGTCTGCCGTTTTCTTATAGAAAGCGCAACGCACACTGTCATATCGGCTAGTATACCCTCCGCAGCGTTAACGCAAAACAGGGCGAACCATGCGGTTCGCCCTGCCGAACATGTAAGCTTATTCTTGCGTGTCTTCGGGCAGTTCCGTATTGCCAAGAGCCGCCGCGAACAGATCCGCCATAGAGGTGCTCACGGACTGCACGGGCGGCAGGTCGTAATCGTGCTCTTCACGGCGGGGACGGTCGCTGCGCTCGCGGCGCTCGGCGAAACGCTCGGGGCGCTCCGAGCTGCGGCGTTCGCTGCGCTCCTGCTGTTGCTGCTGGCGCGCGGCATCCGAAGCGGCACGCTGTTCGGCACGCTCGGCAGCGATGCGGTCGCGCTCCGCCCTCTCGGCGGCAAGCTCTTGGGCGATTTCGGGGTTTTCCTCAAGGAGTGCCTCGCGACGGCTGAGGCTGATGCGTTTGGCCTCTACATTGACTTCGAGCACTTTGCAGCGCACGGCATCGCCGACATTGAGCTCATCTTCCACCTTGGCGATGCGCTTCACGCCCACCTGGGAGATATGGATCAGCCCGTCGATCGTAGGCTCGAGCGCGACGAACGCGCCAAAGGGAACGATGCGCACGACCTTGCCTTCCACGATCGAGCCGACGGGGTATTTCTGGTCGGCCATCGTCCAGGGCTTGGGCTGGAGTTGCTTGTAACCGAGAGAAACGCGCTGCTTTTCAACATCCACATCACGGATGAGCACTTCGATCTCCTGGCCTACGGAGAGCACATCCTTGGGATGCTTCACGCGACCCCACGCAACATCGGTCACGTGGACGAGGCCGTCGATGCCGCCGCCGATGTCGACAAACGCGCCGAAATCGGTCAGTCTGCGCACGATGCCCTGCACCTTCGAGCCGACCTCAAGCTCCGCCCATTTCTGCTTGCGGGCTTCCTCCGCCTCGGCGAGCATGACCGCCTTGTGGGAGGCGACGATGCGCTTGCGCGCCTTGTCGACCTCAATCACCTTGAGGGCGATGGGAGCGCCGACATATTCGTTAATGTTTTCAACATATTTTGTCGAAAGCTGCGAGGCGGGGACGAACGCGCGGATGCCGTCGATCGAAGCGATCAGGCCGCCCTTAACCACTTCCTTGCCTACGCCCTCGAAGACCTTATCGGTGATCTGGTCGTCGGCCATGAGCGAATCCCAAATCTTTTTGCTCTCGACATTCTTGCGGGAAAGCAGCACGTTGCCTTCGCCGTCGTTCACCTTGATGACTTCGACCTCGATCTTGTCGCCGATTTGGACGACGTCTTCGGGCTTCACGTCAGGGTCCGACGAGAACTCGTTGCGAGGAATGAATCCGTCTGACTTGTAACCGATGTTCACGCAAACTTCGCCGTCGTTCATCTGCACCACGGAACCGGTGAGAACCTGTCCGTTGCGGATGCGCACAAGCGTTTTTTCAAACGCCTCGGCAAAACTGGTTTCTGCGTTATCCGCGTTGTCCGCGCCCGCAGCAGCTTCGTCTGCCTTGTCGGTTTCGTCGGTCTCGCCGGCCTTGGGCTCTTCCTGCGCGGGAACCGCTTCCTCAACCGTGCATTCGCACGCGCAAGCGGGTTCCACCGCGGGTTCCTCCTGGGCCACCGCTACGACGGGTTCTTCGACGGTAGCTGCTGCTTCCGTTTTAACCTCTTCGTTTTCTACGGGGCTCTCAGCCATCGTCTTTTCCAGTTCACTCATCCTAGTCATAACCTCCCTAATGATCGCGTCCGGCGCGGATGCGCCCGAAACAATACCTATTATATCATCCGCATGAATTTTTTCAAGTGGCAGTTCATCCACTTTTGAAACGGAATGTACGTTATCACAGCTTTTTTTGCACACGCGCGCCAATTTTGCCGTGTTGGAGCTGTGCCTGTCGCCGATGACGAGCATGACTGTGCAAATTTCGCTCATGCGCGCGGCCTCGCTCTGGCGTGCTTTCGTGGCGCTGCACAGCGTATCGCACACGGTCGTCTCTCCCGGGCGCAGGGCCGCCGCCCGCCGGATACGCCCATACTCCCCCGCGTCCGCCGTGGTCTGGGCAACGATGCACCAGGCTGCCGTTGGGTCGAGCGCCGCGACCTCCTCGGCGCTTTTCAAAAATACCGCGCCATTCTCGCAGCAGCCGTTGATACCCATACATTCGGGGTGGCGCGGCTCTCCGAAAATGGCGATGCGGCGGCCCGCCTTATGCTCGGCACGCACGATTCCGTGGATGCGCTCGACAAACGGGCAGGTCGCATCGGTCACCGCGAGGTTGCGCGCGCGGCTTCGCGCGAGCATGTCGGGGGGAACGCCGTGGGAGCGGATCAGCAAAGCGGCCCCCTCGGGCGCATCTTCGGGCATGTCAACGCTCACAACGCCCTTTTCGCGAAGCTCGCGGATCACGCTTTCGTTATGAATCAGTTCACCGAGGGTATAGACAGGCCCCTCACCCGAAAGCGCGTGCGCCATGTCGAGCGCGCGGCGCACGCCGAAACAAAAGCCGATGTTTTGGGCGACGATCACTCGCAATAGATCTCCTCCAGTTCAAGCCGCAGAGCGTCGATGGCGTCGGCAAGCTCGTCGGTGACAACCTCAATCATCGAGGATTTGTTGGCGTTGGCGACGATGGAGCTGATGTCGATGGGCTTGCCCACGATCAGCACGGGCCGGATGCGCCGCGTGGCGTCCGGGTGGATGTAAACGGGAATCACCGGCGCGCCGGAACGGATGGCGAAGAACGCCGTGCCGCGCTCGAATTCATCGAGCGAATCGGACACCTCGCGCTTCCCCTCCGGAAAAATGCCGAAAATCTTGCCCTTTTCAAGCACCGTAAGCGCGTTTTTGAGCGAGGGAAGATCCATGTTCTTGCGGTTGACGGGGAACGCGCAAAGCGAACGGAAAAAAAGATTGCCAAGCTTCGTGCGGAAGATCTCTTTTTTTGCCATGAAGTGGATAATGCGCGGGGTCACGATGCTAAGCACGATCGGATCGAGCATCGAGCGGTGGTTGCAGATGATGATCGCTTTCCCCTTAATGCGCAGGTTCTGCTGCCCGTAGACGATCGGGCGCAGAAACAGGGCGATGAACGGCCCGATGATGAATTTGAACAGAATATAGACCATCAATCCCTCCCGATATGTGCGAGCACGGCGGCGACCGTCTCCTTGATGCTCATGCCGGTGGTGTCGAGGTAAACCGCATCCGGCATGCGGGTGAGCGGGGCAAACGCGCGGTGGCTGTCGGTATAGTCCCGCGCTTCGATTTCGCGCTTCATTTCCTCAAGGGTCTTATTCTGCTCAAGGCCCTTTTCCTGCATCTCGCGCAGACGGCGGCGCGCGCGTTCGTCGC
The DNA here is from genome assembly GCA_964546125.1 of uncultured Clostridium sp. Taxonomy (GTDB): domain Bacteria; phylum Bacillota; class Clostridia; order Christensenellales; family CAG-138; genus Phil1. The sequence continues at coordinate 51,018 of CAZJIS010000001.1, read as the reverse complement.
TCGAAGCAGTGATGTAAAACTTATGCGGCGTTTCGGGGATCACATACGAACCCATGTCGCGCCCCTCCATCACAACGTCGTTTGCGCGGGCAATCTCCCTCTGGCATTGCGCGAGCTTCACGCGCACTTCGGGGATGACGCCGATGTCGGAGGCGCCCTTGGCGGCCTCCTGCGTGCGGATGAGGGCGGAAACATCTTCCCCATCGAGCAGCGTATGCTGAATGCCGCCGGCACTCGTCACGCCGATTTCCGTCTGCGGCAGCAGGGGCACAATGCGCGAAGCGTCGTTCGGGTCGATATTGAGGCGCAGCGCCTTGAGCGCCAGCGCCCGGTACATCGCGCCCGTGTCGAGGCAGAGGATGTTGAGTTCTTTGGCGACGGCCTTTGCGATGGTACTCTTGCCCGCCCCCGCGGGGCCGTCGATCGCGATGTTGAGCCTTTCCATATTCAAACGCTCCTTCCCGCCAAAGCCCCGGTAGAGCAGGCGATCTGTATGTTGAAGCCGCCGGTAAAGCCGTCCACGTCGATGAGCTCACCCGCAAAATACAAGCCCGGCACAAGCTTTGATTCCATTGTCGAAGGGTCGATCTCCCGCACGCTCACGCCGCCGCGTGTGATGACCGCCTCTTCGATGGGGCGGGCGCGCTTGACGGTCATCTCGAGATTTTTAAGAAGCCTGCAAAAGTTCTTTCGCATCTCGCGTGTGATGGCGTTCACTTCGAGCGTGCCCGGTATCCCCGAAAGCTCCACCGCAACGGGGATGAGCTTTTGGGGGAGCAACGCGTCGAGCGCGTTGAGGAAACGTCGGTTGATATTCGCTTCAAAATCACGCAAAACGCGCCGGTCAAGCTCCTCTTCCGTTAGCCCAGGCTTAAGGTCGACGGTAAGGCGCGCGCCCTCCGGCTCATCGGCAAGCACGCTGCTCGCGCTGAGCACCAGCGGGCCGGATACGCCGTAATGGGTGAAGAGCATTTCGCCAAGCTCCTCATAGCGCTTGCGCCCGCGCGCATCGTATGCGCAAAGCACCGCATTTTTGAGAGAAAGGCCCATAAGCTGTGCGGGCCAGGCTTCGACGGTCTCCAGCGACACGAGCGAAGGCTTGAGCGGCGTGATCGTGTGCCCGAGCGCGCGCGCAAACGCGTAGCCATCGCCGGTCGATCCGGTTGCGGGGTAGCTCAGCGCGCCGGTCGCGAGGATGATTTTATCAAAGCGCGTTTCGCGCTTATTGATAGAGAGGAAAAAGCCCCCCTCTTCGCGCCGCACACCCTCCACACGGGCATTGAGTGCAAGTTCGACGCCCGCGCGCGCGAGGTTTTGAGAAAAAGCGCGCAACACATCGCTCGATTTATCGGATGCGGGGAACACGCGCCCGCCCCGCTCGACCTTTGTGGCAACGCCCGCATTTTCTAAAAAAGCGACGGTATCCGCGTTTGTGTAGCCGTAGAGTGCGCTAAAAAGGAAGCGCGGGTTGCGCGGTATATTCTGGAAAAAGTCCTCAATTGCGGCGGCGTTGGTGAAATTGCATCTCCCTTTGCCGGTGATGAACAGCTTTTTGCCCGTTTTTTCGTTACGCTCAAACAGCGTGACCGCATGGCCGCGCGCGGCCGCCTCATAAGCCGCCGTCATTCCCGCCGGCCCCGCGCCGATCACGGCGACGCGGCTCACAGCAAACCTCCAAGGTAGGAGGTGTCATTCCATTTCATGAGGGTCGCACCTCCATCCTTTCGAAGTTGCAACACGCTCGACGCGCAATTATCGACACGGATATCGGGGATGCGCGCAAGCGGCAGGCCGATGAAATGGGCGGTGAGAAGCTTGATGGGCATCGAATGGCTCACGAGGACAACCGTCGCATTTTCAGGATTGTCGCGCTGAATTTTATCGATGCAATCGAGCGAGCGCGAAAGGATTGCCTGCGCGCTCTCCGCGCCGATCTCACGGCAGAGCGCCTCATCGAGCACCCAGTTCCAATTGCCCCAATGCACGGGAAAATCCCGCTCGAGTTCGGCGTTGGTTTTGCCCTCCCACGCGCCAAAGTCGATCTCGCAAAGCCCCTCCATTAAAACGACGTCGTCGATGCCCGCGGCTTTGGCAATGTGCTGTGCCGTGGAGAGCGCCCGTTTAAGATGGCTCGAGTAAACGGCCGCGATGGTTTCGTCCGCGAGCGCCCGCGCCGCAGCCTTTGCCTGCAAAACGCCGCACTCATTGAGCTCGGTGTCCGTTCTTCCCTGCACCCTGCGCATTGTGTTCCATTCCGTTTGGCCGTGCCGGATCATAACTAGCTTCATCAGCGCTTGTTGTTCTCCCCCGTTACATAAATTTTCTGGCTTCCCCAAATCGATTCGAGCTGGCTAAAGCGCGCGTAAACATCGTCCTTTCGGCGGAGGCTGCAGGCGACGATCAACGCGTTGATGAGGCTGAGCGGCGCAACGAGCGAATCGGCGAACGAGGCCATGTCGCTCTTGGCGATGAGCGCATGGTCGGCGATTTCCGCGATCGGGGAAAACGTGCTGTCGGTCACCGCCACAAGGCGCGCGCCCTTGCTTTTTGCAAAACGCAGCGCGTCGATGGTGCGCGTCGAGTAGCGCGGGAAGCTGATGCCGATGCAAAGGTCCTCGGCAGTGATGCGGATAAGGCTTTCGTAAACATCGCCGATGGAACTGCCCACAAGCATCACATCATCGAGCATCATGCCAAGATAATGCGCCAAAAGCTGCGCGAGCGGCGAGGAGCTTCGAATGCCGATGATATAGATCTTTTTTGCTAAAAAAAGCTCGTCCACTACCTTGTTGAACGCCGCTGTGTCGATGGAATCGATAGTGGTGCGGATGTTGGCCATATCCGCCCTGAGCACGGATTTAAGTACGTCGTTGCGGTTCATATCCGAACTTAATTTGATGCGCTGCACGCTGGTGAGCTTATTGCGGATCAATTCCTGCAGCGATTTTTGCAATTCAGGGTAACCTTCGTAGCCGAGCGCATAAGCAAAGCGCACGACTGTCGACTCGCTCACCCCCACGATGCGCCCCATCTTCGAGGCGGTAATGAACGCCGCCTTGTCGTAATGCTCCATGATAAAGGAAGCGATCTGTTTTTGTCCCTTGCTCAGGCTCTTGAAGGAGTGGTTGAGCCGGGCGAGCAGGTCGTTCTCCTCCATGCTGTCAATCGGCTTTTTCATTGCTGAGCTCCTCGGCGCATCGTTTGAGCCTTTGCAGCCCCTCATGGTCGCAAAGGCAGGTAAGCAGTGGGGTGAGTGCGGCGTAGCCGTCGCGCGTCCAGCGCTCGTCGTCATCCGACTCGGCGGTGCTGTTTGTGATGCGCTCGGGCGAAACCCAGTAATAGGGCCTTCCATAGGGATCGAGCCTCTTTTCATAAGTCGGGTTATAGCTATGCCGGCCCGGCTCCGTGATCACGCAGCCCTTGAGCTCCTCCGCGCTCCCATCGGGAACGTTGATGTTGAGAAGAGTCAGGCAGGGATCGAGCCCCATTAGTTTCATGCCGTAACGCAGCGCCGGGATGCACGCGCCAAAGTCCTTAGGCGGAAACGCGATGTTCGAGATCGCAATCGCGCGGATGCCGTTGAGCGCCGCTTCCATCGCGGCCGCCACGGTGCCTGAGTAAAACACGTCCATGCCCCGGTTCGCGCCGAGGTTGATGCCGGAAACGACGAGGTCCGGCCGCGGCACGAGGTTGCCTATGGCGAGCTTCACACAATCCGCCGGCGTGCCGCTCACAGCGAAAGCAGGAATATCAGGAAAGCCCTCAAGCCGCGTTTCAAACGCGCGCAGGGCCGTTAAAAACGTGAAAGAATGCGCCGCGCCGCTGCGCTCGGCATCGGGCGCGCTGATATACACTTCGTGTTCGCTCCCAAGCGTCTGCGCGAGTATGCGCAGCCCCGGGGAATACAGGCCGTCGTCATTGGTCAAAAGAATGCGCATGTTTGGTTTCTCCATATTTCATCTGTTTGTCAATATTAGCAGATTCAACCTCGAATAGCAACCCGAGCGTAAAAATGATGCAGGAGCTGCATTTTTTCCTTTCATCCTGCAAAAAGGCCGCCCCAGTCATCGCCGGAGCGGCCCTAAAATCTATCGGATCATGCGTTCAGCGCGAAACATCCTCCACATAGAGCATGCGCACGCCTGTGTTCTCCTGCACGGCAGCGGGAGCGGGAGCTTTTTTCGCCTCGATGGGCGCGGCTGTGGGAGCCGGCGCTTCCTCTTGCCTGGGCGCAGGGTTATTGCGCGCTTCAAAGAACTTAAGCGCCACCTGCGGGAAGAGCGCATAGCTGAGCACGTCTTCCTCCTGGCGCATAACATCTTTAATTTCCTCGCGGTATTTCCCGAGCTCCGGCTTAAGAAGGTCCGCGGGGCGGCAGGTGATGACTTCCTCGTCGCCGATGGCGAGTTTTCGCACCTCTTCGTTCACCTTGCCAGGCAGCGCGCCATATTCGCCGCGCAGCAGCGCTTTGGATTCCTTCGGAAACATTTTGTAGCGCCCGCCGGACACGATATTGAACACCGCCTGCGTGCCCACAATCTGGCTTGTAGGCGTCACAAGCGGCGGGTAGCCGAAGTCCTCGCGCACGCGCGGGATCTCCGCGAGCACATCGTAATATTTATCCTCGGCGTTGGCCTGCTTCAACTGCGAAATGAGGTTGGAGAGCATGCCGCCCGGCACCTGATACACGAGCGTATTCGTGTCGACGCTGAGCACCTTGGGGTCGAGGAAGCCTTCCTTTTGCAGCTTCGCGGCCACGCCGCGGAAGTGCTTGGCGACCTCTGCGAGCTTTGTGAGATCGAGGCCCGTATCGTACTGTGTTCCCTTAAGGGTGGCCACGAGCGATTCGGTCGCGGGCTGCGATGTGCCGTTTGCAAGCGGCGAGAGCGCGCAGTCGACGATATCGGCGCCCGCCTGCACGCCCATGAGGTAGGTCATGTCGCCCGTGCCGGTGGTATTGTGCGTGTGCAGGTGGATCGGCACGTCGATCTCGGCCTTGAGGCGCTTGACGAGCGAATAAGCATCATAGGGCAAGAGCAGGTTTGCCATATCCTTGATGCAGATCGTATCCGCCCCCAACTGCACGAGTTCCTTGGCGATCTTCACAAAATAATCTTCATTGTGCACGGGGCTCATCGTGTAGCTGATGGCCGCCTCGCAGATGCCGCCGTATTTTTTCGTATATTTAATGGCGGATTCGAGGTTGCGCACGTCGTTGAGCGCGTCGAAAATGCGGATAATATCGATGCCGTTCTCGATGGCCTTGCGGCAGAACTGCTCGACCACATCGTCCGCATAATGCTTGTAGCCTAAAATGTTCTGCCCGCGAAAGAGCATTTGGAGCTTCGTGTGCCTGATGGCCGCACGCAGCTTCCTGAGCCTGTCCCAAGGGTCCTCATTGAGGAAGCGCAGGCAGGAATCGAACGTTGCGCCGCCCCAGCATTCCAGCGACCAATAACCGATGCTGTCGAGGATCTCGCAGGCGGGCAGCATATCCTCCGTGCGCATGCGCGTCGCGGCCTGGGATTGATGCGCGTCGCGCAAAATGGTGTCGGTGATGAGCAGTTTATGCGACATGGTTCTCTCCTTTCGCGAAATAGCGGCAACAGCGCCGCATCAGCCGATTACGCAAAGCAGATCGCCGGCGTTGACCGTCGCGCCCTTTGTAACGCCGACGGAAAGGACCTTGCCATCCCGGGGCGCAAGGATCTCATTTTCCATTTTCATAGCTTCGAGGATGAGCAGCACGTCGCCGTTGCGCACGGCGCTTCCGGCCTGCACCTTGACCTCGAGAATATTGCCGGGCATGGGCGCGGTGACGCTCTCGCCCATCCCCGGATCGGCGGCGGACGCGGGTGCAGATACCGGCGCGGGCTCCGCTTTTTCAGCAGGAACGGGCTGCGCGGCGGGTGCCGCGGCTTGCGCGCCGCTTATCTCCTCGACTTCGACCTCATAAGACGTCCCATTGACGTTAACGATAAATTTACGCATAGCTTCCTCCTGTTGTTGGTGGTGTTTTATACTTTGCGAATGCTTAAAATCCTGATTCCCGCGACGTTTTCACCCATGGCCGTGGCGATGGCCGCGGAGAGGGCCGCGGTGAACGCACTGCGCTCGGGCGCTTGCGCGCGCTCTTCGAGCTTCCGGATCGAGCGAATGCGAAGCCCTTCGATATCCGGTCCCATGTATTGGGCAAGCGCCGCCGAAACAGCCGCCGTGAACGCGCCGCACTCGGGCGCTTGCGCGCGCTCTTCGAGTTTCCGGATCGAGCGGATGCGAAGCCCCTCAACCTCCGGCCCCATGTATTGGGCAAGCGCCGCCGAAACAACCGCTGTGAACGCGCCGCCCTCGGGCGCTTGCATGGCTTGCGCGGCGGACGCCGTTTGCTCAACGGGCGATGTCGCAGCCTGCTCAGATGAAAGATGCTGAGTTTGAGCTTCCGCATCCCGCTTTTTTTTGCGATTGAAAAGAAAAACGATCAGTATGATGAGCGCGGCAAGAACGATAAGGCCGATCGGAAGCGCGCCCGCGCCCGCAACCAACGCTAAAGCATGATGAGACCCCATGGTGCCATTGCCCCCTTCCCCCCCCGGTTTGGCACCCTTGGGATGCGCCCAAACCGAAGCACAAAAGCAGCGGATGGATGAACATCCATCAAACCCTGCCAATTTCTTCTATTCTACACCAAATGCTTTTTTCCTGCAAAAAATTATATTTCGATGCCGCAGCTTTTGCGAAGCGCGTCGAGTTCCTGCTCGCTCATCTTTCTCTTTTCGCCCGGGCGTAGCGCGCCAAGCTTCACCGGCCCTTCGCCCACCCTTCGCAGCAGCAGCGTTTCGTGCCCCACGACCTTAAGCATCCTGCGCACCTGCCGGTTGCGCCCCTCGCGGATGGTGATGTAAAAAGAGGTGTTGCCGTTGGCGGTCTTATAGCTATCGGCAATGCGCGCGGGGGCGGTGACGCCATCTTCAAGCGCAACGCCCTGTTCGAGCGCGCACTTTTGGTCGTCGTAAAGCTTGCCGTCACAGATCACGTAATATGTTTTTTCAACCTCGTGGCGCGGGTGCGTCAAAGCGTTTGCGAGCGCGCCGTCGTTGGTCATCAGCAAGAGTCCCTCGGAATCGTAATCAAGCCGCCCCACATGATAGAGCCGCGCGGGCACGTCGGCAAAATAATCGAGCACCGTCTCGCGCCCTTCGGGGTCGGAGGCCGTGCACACGACGCCCTGGGGCTTATAGAACACATAGACCATGCGCTCGCCCGCGGGCTCTACGCGCACGCCGTCGAGCGCAATTTCATCGCCCGGCGCAACGCTCTGCCCGAGCGAAGCCGGTTGTCCGTTGACCGTGATCCGGCCCAAAGAAATAAGCTCCTCGCATTTTCTGCGCGAAGCGACGCCCGCATCCGCGAGATATTTTTGCAGCCGCAAAGGATAGCCTCCCGTCAGGCGCTCCACCTGCGCGCAAGCTTTTTGAGCCATTCGAAATAGCTGCGCGAATCGACGCTCTCGGCGGCCGTCAGCTCGCAGGACGCGATCGTCCTCTCGCCAAAGAGCACATGCGCCATGCCGATCACATCGCCCTGCGCAACGGGAGCGGCGATCACGGCGGGGCATTCGACCCGCGTTTCGAGCGCGAGGCTTTCGCCTTTTTTAATCGGTATGATTATATCCTCTTTGGCAACCAGTGCCAAGGCATTTTTCATGCCGTTGTCAACGGCGATGCGCGCCGCCGCCGCGCCCTTTGGGAGAATGGTCGCAAGCTCATAGTTATCAAAGCCGTAATCGAGCATGGCCTTGGCGTCGCCGAACATATCGGGGCAGTTGAGCACCACGCCGATAAGCGTCATGCCCCCGCGCTCGGCGCTGAACACAAGGCATTTGCCCGCCGCTTTCGTAAAACCCGTTTTAACGCCGCTGCCGCCCTCATACTCCCAAAGAATCTTATTTTTGTTTTTAAGCGTGCGAAGGACTGCCCCGGTCGTCGTCCTGAAATATGTTGAAGACACGATCTCACGGAACGTATCCTGCTCCATCGCCGCCGCGCAGATGAGCGCGAGGTCGTAAGCGGTCGTATAATGATCGTCCCCCGGCAGGCCGTTGGGCGTGACAAAATGCGTGTTGAGCGCGCCGAGAACATATGCCTTTTGGTTCATGAGCGCGGTAAACCCCTCAAGGCTGCCGCCGACGTGCACGGCGATGGCGATCGCCGCGTCGTTACCCGAAACGAGCATGAGGCCGTAGAGGAGGTCACGCATGCTCAGCTTCTCGCCCTTTTGCAGGTACATGCTCGAACCCTCCACGCCATAGGCCTCCGCCGGGACTTCTACCATCTCCTCGAGCGAGCAGTGCTCAATGGCGATGAGAGCCGTCATTACCTTCGTCGTGCTCGCCATCGGCAGCTTCTTGTGCGCCTCCTTTGCCATGAGCACCATGCGCGTGCCGGCTTCCATCAAAACCGCACCAGCGGCCCCGGTCTGCGGCTCGTCCTCCTCGCCGCGCGCGGGCGCGGGCAAAAGCAACAGCAGCACGGCGAGCGTCAGTGTGGCGATGCAGCGAAAGCAACGCCCCGTTCTCATGACGAAGGTCCCTCCACCCCGGGACGGAGCAGCCGCTCGAGCATATCCATAAGCTCGGGCAAAAGCTCCACCGCGCGGTCAAGCCCATCTTTATATTGCGCGGGGAGCACGCGCACCTTTTTGCCCGATACCGACAAAAATGCGGTCGGGTTGAGCGTAAGCCCGGCTGCCGCCGCGCCCGCGAAAGGATATTTGCCCGAGCTTGCATCGAGTTCCTGTCCCGCGCGCTTGACGGGCGAAGATTGATACTCTCCCCCGCCGGAAACAAAGCCAAGGCTCACCTTCGATACGGGTAAAACCATCGTTTCCCCGGCGATGAGGATCGGATCGCCCACGATCGTGTTCACATTGACTGTTTCCTTGAGCTTATCCATTGTGGTTTCCATGATGTTTTCAATCGGATGCGCCATGTTTCAAACCCCTCCTTTACCTGCGTCACAACGAACGCAGCTATAATTTTCCCGGGATAAATGATAAGAATCCCCCCCAGATTTATCCAGAAAACGCTTTTTTTAAAATCGGGCGTTAAAAATACTCCGGGCCTCTCATCGCCCGGCAGCAAAGTGAGCAGCGCTTGAAAAAATCCGCCGAGCGCGCCGCACAGAACAGCCGTTTGGGCGGCGTCGCCGGTGCCGAGCCTGCCGCGCGCGCAAAGCCGCGGAAAATCGATGCCCGCGCGAAGCTCCCGCAGGCGGATGCCGCGCTTGCGTTTCCTTCTTCGCTTTTTTCTTTCGAGCATTGAAATCAAAATCCTATCCCACGCAAAGCGGCGCGCAAAAGGGATGCGCATAAACTGCGCGCGCAGATGAAGGCCGCTGCCCGCAAGCAACAGAGCAAAGCGGATGCGCTTGGGCGAAAGCAAAAAAAGCAAAACCGCCGCGAGCGCCAATGCGATCAAAAAAAGGGCCATATGGCCCTAATCTGCGCCCGAAACGGGCAATTTATTCCATGTTTGCCGCAAGCTGCTCCCCAGTAGGCGCCTGCGCCTCCCCGGGCATCGTTTCCTCCGCGCCATAAGCAAGCGGCGGCAGGTCGGAGAGCGAATGCAGCCCGAAATGCCGCAAAAACGCATCGGTCGTGCCAAAAAGCATCGGCCGCCCGAGCACGTTTTTGCGCCCGAGTTCGCAGATCATGCCGAGTTTGAGCAGTTGGCTCACCGCATATTCACAGCGCACCCCGCGCACGTTTTCAATATCCGCCCGCGTCACCGGCTGGCGGTAAGCGACGACGGAAAGAGTTTCGAGCATGGCCTGCGAAAAGCTCTTCTCCTGCACAGGCTGCATCATCTGCTCGATAAGGGGCGCATACTCGCGGTTGGAGACAAGCTGCACGGTGTCGTCGGTCATGTAGAGCAAAACGCCCCGCTTTTGCTCGCGGTAGAGCGCGTCCATCGAGCGCAGCAAATAGTTCAGCTCGATCTCCGTCACGGCAAGCGCGCGCTGTAGCTGTACCATGGATACGGGATCGCCCGAAACAAAAAGGATGCATTCGATCGCGCCGAAGCGCTCGTCATAGTGCAAGGCGGCCCCTCCTACTCGATTTCATCCATATATTCATAATGCTCGTCGTCTTCAATGAGTTCCCACGCCGTGATGGTGATGGTTCCGTAAGGCGTTTTCTGGCGAAGCAAAATCTCCTGGCGCGTGATCATCTCGAGGAGCGCCATGAAGGTGACGATCATCTCAAGCTTCGTTGAAGTCTGCTCGAAAAGCTCCTCAAAGGTGAGCGTATTGCCCCCGTTGAGCTTCGCGCGGATGAGGGCGAGCTGGTTGCGCACGGTGTAGCGGTCCGCCGGGACAGCGCGCGCGAGGGAGTGCACGTCCAATTCGTCCGTGCGCCGCATGAGCTGTGCAAATGCCACAAAAAGTTCCTTTGCGGTCGCATCCGCAAGGTTATATTCCTGCGGGGGGAGAAGGAATTCCTCCGGCAGCCTCGCGTAGACGCTTCGCATTTGTTCGCGAAGCGTCGAAAGGCCCGCGCCCGCTTCCTTGAAAAGCTTATAGTCTCGCAATTGGCGCATGAGAACGATTTCGGGATCCTCCTCTTCCTCCTCGGCCTTTGGGGGACGTGGCAGAAGGGTTCGCGATTTGATGTACACAAGGGTCGCGGCCATCGTCAAAAACTCGCTTGCCATATCCATATCGAGTCCGTCCAATTCCTCCATAAAGGCGAGGTACTGGTTGGTAATCTCGGAAACGAAAATATCTTTGATGTCAACCTTCGCCTCCTCGATAAGGTGGAGCAAAAGGTCGAGCGGGCCTTCGAATTCCTTGAGACGGACCTCATATGCCATAATAAATCACACGAACAGGCCGATCAGCGCGCCATAAACCGCGCTGAACGCGGAGAATATCCCCACGACCGCCGTGCCGATAAAGCCCGTGTTGCTGCCGATGATGAGCAGTGCAATCAGCAATACCGTGCTGTAACGCTCAATGAACTGGAAAAAGCGATAGCTGATAATGCGCGCGAACAGGCTTTGGAACACATGGTATCCATCGAGCGGCGGGATCGGCAAAAGGTTGAACACGAATAGGCCGAGGTTAATAAAAACGGCGTTGAGCAAAAGAAGATAGGCGATCTCGTTCTGCGTAAAAAAGGTTACGACGAACAAAACCCCTGTGAGCACGAAGGCAATAATAAAATTCGTCGTCACACCCGCGAGGGAAACGATAATGTCGTCTTTACGCGGGCTTTTGAAGTTGCGCGGGTTCACGGGCACCGGCCGCGCCCAGCCAAAGCCTGCGACAAGCAACATGAAAATGCCCACCGGGTCGATATGCGCCGCGGGGTTCACGGTCATCCGCCCGAGGTTGCGCGCGGTTGGGTCGCCGCGCTTATAGGCGGCATAGGCATGCGCCCATTCATGGAACGAAAGGCCGATGATAATGCCGGGTATGCGGTAAAGGGCAGTCAGCAGCCAATCCGTTAGGTTGAAATTCGAGAACAAAGTTCTTGCTCCTTCGGGTTTTCTCTTTGGTATTATACGTCAAAGCGTTCCCATGTGCAAGGAAGCGTTAGCCGTGCACCCACGCGCGCAGCACGGCGGCGATCAACTCTCCCCAGCCTGCCGCGCCTACATCCTCGGCGGCGCACAGCGGCACGCGCACGGCTTCCCCGCCCTTTTGCGAAGAGTAGACCGCATATCCCACGATATCCCCCTGTTTGACCGGAGCGTTAACGCTTTCCGGAAGGTCGGGCGTCGCGCCCCAGGCATCTCCCTTTTCGATCAAAAGCACCAGTGTTTGGCTTGAGAGCGCGTCTACCGCGCGCTTCATGCCGCCCGTGACGGCAATGCTTGCGACGATCTCGCCCTTTGTCACGACGTGCACCGCCTCGAATTTCGAGAAGGCGATGCCCACGGCCTCTTTGGCGGCCGCAAAGCGGTCGTTGGAGTTGGCGGCGCCAAGCACCGCCACGACGAAACTCGTTTCGCCGCGCCGTACGGCAAACGCGCCGCAATACCCCCCCCCGTTTGAGGAGCCGGTGGAGCCCGCGTAGCAGCCCTCAAGTGTTTTGATGAGCTTGTTGGGGTTGGCCAATTCCGTTTTGGTTCCGTTTTCATGCACGATCTCATCGAGGGAGAGCGCGCTGTATTTAAGATAGGTCGCGGAACAGGAAAGCCGCGCCATGAGCGCGCAGACCTCCTTGGCGCTCATCGAAGGCTTGCCGGCGGCAAGCGAAAAATCGCCGCTGCCTATATTGAGTTCCGTCAGAAGAAAAGCGACGGCCGATTCCGCGAGCGTCACACTGCCCGCGATGCTCTCGGCGAGTGCAAACGAAGCATCCCCCGCCGTAATCATGACCGCAGCCTTGACCAAGGCTCCCGCGCCGATCTTCTCCCCCGCGCTGACGAAGGCTGTCGGCCCGCCGATGCCGGCCGCGGTGTCGCTCACGGTCACGGCGGTATCCTCCGCAATCAACCCCCGGTCGAATGCTTCGCACACATAGAGCAGCGCGGGCAGACGCGCAAGGCCCGCCACGTCCACCACGCGCTCCGCCTCATGGTCGACCGCCGATTGCAGCCCCTCCGGCTCGAGCACCGCGACGGCTTTCGCACTGAGAAAAGATGCGTTTTCGCTCCCCGGGTCCGCGCGGGCTACCGCGCACGGGAGCATCAGGCAGGCAACGAGGCACAGCGAGAAGATTTTTCTGATCAACATACCATCACTCCCGAAAAGGTTCTTATTGATTCATATGACCTTTGCGGGAGCGATGATGACTAAGAGCGTTGTTTTTCGTGCGCTTGCCGCCTATTTCATTTGTTTTAAGAAAGAATCGCCCACTTTGAACGGCTCCCCCGTAAGGTATTCGAACGCGGTCGCGCCGATATCCGCGAAGCTCGCGCGCGTGCCAAGGTCCGCGCCGCCTTTGAGCGTCGGGCCGAACGCCACAATGGGGATGTATTCGCGCGAATGGTCGGTGCTCTCGGTCGTGGGGTCGCACCCGTGGTCGGCCGTAATGAGCATAATGTCGCCTTCATGCATGGCTGCTTGCAGCTCGGGCAGCTTCGCGTCGAAATATTCGAGCGCCGCGCCGTAGCCTTCCTCATCGTTGCGGTGGCCAAAGAGCATGTCGAAATCGACGAGGTTTGCAAAAACAAGGTCGCCCATCCCCTCGCGCAGGAACTTGAGCGTCGCCTCGATGCCATCGTGATTGTTGCGCGTGTGGTCGGAAATCGTCACGCCGCGGTTGCCGAAAATATCTTCGATCTTGCCCACGCACACATTGGTCATGCCGCGCGCGGCGAGCGCATCGAGTATGGTTTCGCCAATGGGCGGCACGGCGTAATCGCGCCTGAATTCCGTGCGTGCGTAATGGCCGCTCGCGCCCGCGAAAGGGCGCGCGATCACGCGGCCCACGAGATCGTCCCCCACGAGCATTTCGCGCGCGATCCCGCTGCAGCGGTAAAGCTCCCCGAGGGGCACGACTTGCTGGTGCGCGGCAATCTGAAAGACGCTGTCCGCCGATGTATAGACGATCAGCTTGCCTGTTTTCACATGCTCGTCGCCAAGCTCGCGGATGATCTCCGTGCCGGAGGCGACCACATTGCCAAGCGTACCGCGCCCCGTGCGCCGCTCAAACTCTTCGATGAGCCGCGCCGGAAAGCCGTTCGGGTATGTGCGAAACGGCGGATCCATGATGACGCCCGCCATCTCCCAATGGCCGCTGGTCGTATCCTTCGCCTTTGTGATTTCAGCCGAACGGCCGAAATTTCCGCGCGGCGAAGAAACGCGCGGCAGGCCGGAATCCGTGATGTTCCCAAGTCCGAGCGCAAGCATGTGCGGAATGTTAAGCCCGCGCTTTTTATAGAGGTTGCCGAGCGTATGCGAGCCTTCGTCCCCAAAGAGCGCGGCATCCGGCTGCGCGCCGATGCCGACGCTGTCCAGCACGATAATAATAAATCTTTTTTTCATGTTCTCACCTCCCGTTTATCGTATCATCAACGGGCCGCCCCGTCAATAAAAGAGCGCCCGTTCGGGCGCGCGGCGGCTTATCTGGTTTGCTTGCGCGGGGCGGTTTTAATAGCTCGGCGTAAGGCGCATTTTTGTGCGTTCGGCAATCAGCGTGATGCACTCTTTGTTGGTGGGGCGGCCCTTATCTTCTTTAACGGTGTAGCCAAAGAGGCGGTATTGGTTCTCCACATTGCCGCGCAGCCACGCGGTTTCGATCGCGTAGCGGATCGAGCGCTCAATGACTTTAACAGAAACGTCGTAGCGCCGCGCAAGTTCCGGGTAGATGTCCGTCGTGATACCGACATTTCGGTTGCGGCTCTCCAGATACAGTGCGACCGCCTCGCGTATGTAAATGAATCCGTCGTGATGCGCGCTCACGCCCATCGCAAAAAGATAGCGCGTGATGATCTCATCCCTCTCGCGCGCCTGCTTACTTCGCGCATCCAGATAGAGGGGCGTGTTTTCATCCGCAAAATCAAGCTGGAGCAGCGTGCACACGCGCCTATAGATCGCATCGGGTTTAGCGGGCATGGCGATAATGTAGGCAAGGCCGATCGATTGCAGAACGCGCATCGCCACATCCGACAAAAATCCCGTGAGGCCGATGAGCATCGTCTGCTTGCCAAGATTTTCTTCTTTGAGTTGCATCACGAGGCCCGTTCCATCGCACACGGGCATGAGCATATCGATGAGAGCTACGTCCGGCTGCGTTTGCGTTCGGAAATAGGTTAGCGCGTCCTCCGCGCTAAATGCCTTGGCGCATACGGAAAACCGCTGATCCTCTTCAAATAACGCCGCCAGCGACTCGCACATGTGCGGGTTGTCGTTGACGATCAAGCTGCGAATCCTCTGCATATTGATTTTTCCTCGACGGTCCAAAAAATAAAGAAAAATACACACAATCCTTATATTGATAATAAATCATTTTCCACATTTCGACAAGTGAGTATTTTGATGTATATTGTCGAATTGATCGAGCCGCCTTAATAGGCAGCCGCATTCCTGCATTAATAATTAATTATTTTCCGTATTCCAGCAAGCAAGTATTTTCATTTATATAGCCGGACTGAGCAAGCCGCCTTATGAATTGCCGCATTCGTACATCCAAAGCGCATAGATCCCATAGCCTTTGAGCGGATCGTTGATGAACACATGCGTCACCGCGCCGATGAGTTTGCCATTTTGGATAATGGGGCTGCCGCTCATGCCCTGCACGATGCCGCCCGCCTTTTGGATCAAGACAGGGTCTGTAATGCGGATCACAAGCCCCTTCGACTCCGTGAGCGGCTGGCGGTAGATTTTGATCACCTCGCAGGAATATTCCCGAACGCCCGCGTCGTCGATGCTCGCGAGAATGCTCGCGCCGCCCGTTACGATCTCCTCGGGATAGGCAAGCGGCAGCCCTTCGGGGTAGATCGGATTCATAAGCGGCGCATTCATCATGCCGTAAATGCCATACTCCGTGTTTTTTTCTACCGCCGCGAGACGGCGGCTCAGCGCGCCGAACGTCCCCCGAATTTCGCCCGGGGTCCCCTGCCTGCCTTCCACAAGACCCATCACGTCGGCTGCAAGCAGCTTGCCCTCCCGCACGGGGATTGCGGCGCCCGTATCGGGGTCGGTCACCGCGTGGCCAAGCGCGCCAAAGCGCAGCGTGCTCATCACATAAAAACTCAGCGTGCCGATGCCCGCGCTGCTCTCGCGCACCCACATTCCCATCGAAGCGCCCGTGCCGCCCGTGCTTTTCTTGGGCGTCAACCGCACATTGAGCGTTTCGCCGCTGCGTGTGAGCACAAGCGCGTAGCTCCGTTCAGGTTCCGCGCAAAGTTGAATTAAATGCGACACGTTTTGGATCGTCGTGCCGTCCACGGATTTGATCACGTCGCCTGCGCGGATGCCCGCCGCGCCCGCGGGGGAAAACTCGCCCGCGTCGGTTTGGATGCTTCCAAGGCCCACCACGAGCACACCGTCGCAATAAAGGCTGATGCCCACCGTCTCCCCGCCGGGCATGACGTAGATTTCATCGCGCACATGCACGTTGACCCGCCGCACGGGTATGCCAAGAAGCTTCACCACATAGCGCGCGTCGTCATTTTGCGCGCCGAGCGTTTGCGAAAGATCGCCCGCGACGGGCATGCCGCTCTCATCATAAACCGAAAAAGGCTCGCCGAGGGAAAACAGCCCCTCATACCCGCTGTTCCGCTCGAGATAGATATCGTCGGGCAGCTCGCGCAGCGCCGCAAAGCGCGGCGTGCAGTTGAGCGCCATCAATAAGGCGCAAAGGATCAAGCCGGCCGATTTCAGGCCGACGCTGCGCGAAGAACGTTTCATTTTCCACCTCAACAAACAAAAAGCCGCGGGATTCATCCCGCGGTATTAAGCATGCGCCTGCGTGCCGTGAGGCATGCGTCAGGGCGTGTTTTTAATTTTTCCAGCCCGCCCGATCAAGGCCCGCGCATGCTCATAAGCAAAGGAGGAATCCGGGTCGCCGTCCATCATCTGGGCAATGCGCCGGTATTTCCCTTCCTCGTCGAGCGCGCGCACATCGACGCGCGTGCGCATGCCGTCATCCGTTTTTTGCACGACATAATGCGCATCGGCAAGCGCCGCAATCTGCGCGAGGTGGGTCACGCAGATGACTTGATGTGTTTTTGCGATGCAAAGCATTTTTTCGCCCACGGCCGCCGCGACCTTGCCGCTGATGCCCGTGTCGATCTCATCGAAAATCAGCGTGCCGATCTTATCGTTCTGCGCAAAGATTGCCTTGAAGCAGAGCATGATGCGCGAAAGCTCGCCGCCCGAGGCGACTTTTGCAAGCGGCTTTAACGGCTCGCCGGGGTTCGTAGTCAGCAAAAACGCGGCGCCGGCCGTGCCATCGGGTTTGAGCTCCGCGCCCGCTGTTTTTGTGAAAGCCACCTCGAAATCCGATTTTTCAAGCCCAAGGTCGGCCATATGTGCGAGCACCTGCGCGCGCAGTCCCACGGCAGCATGTTCGCGAAGCCGCGAAAGCGCATCGTCATGCACATGGTAATCCCGCTCGATCGCTCGAAGTTTTCCCTCGAGTTCGGCCGCACGCTCATCCGCGCGCAGCAACGTTTCCAATCGCTGCTGCGCCTGTTGCGCAAATGCAAGGACTTCGGGGATGCTCGCGCCGTATTTACGTTTGAGATCGAAAAGGATACGCAGCCTCTCCTCCGTCCGCTCCAGCTTACCGGGGTCAAACTCCAAAGAATCCCCCGCGTCGCGAATCGAAAAGGCGACGTCCTCAAGCGTATAATAAACTTCATCAAGGCGCGCGTGGAGCACATCATATTCGGGCGAGAACGAGGAAATGTCGCGCAGCTTGCGCCGCGCGGCGTCGATAAGAGAAAGGGCATTTTCTCCCTCGCTTGCATAGAGCGCCGCATGCGCCTCGCCGAGCGAAGAGCGAATGCGCTCGGCATTCATCAAAAGGAGCCTTTCGGCGGCGAGCTTTTCATCTTCGCCTGCGGCCGGCGCAGCTTTTGCGATCTCCTCGGATTGGAATGAGAGGATATCCATCTCGCGGCAGCGCTCCTCGGGCGACCCAAAGCCGGCGTTTTTTTCGAACCGCAGCGCCGCATGCTTGGCGCACAGAGAAGAAAGCGCCTCGAGTTCCGGCGCGATGGCCGTGTGATCGAACGCGTCGAGAAAAGCGGTGTGGCCCTCGGGGTCGAGCAAAGACTGATGCTCGTGCTGGCCGTGTATGTCGATGAGCGCGTCCGAAACGCGCTTCACGGCAGAAAGGGGCATGAGCACGCCGTTAACGCGGCAGGTGTTTTTGCCTGCGGCGGTGAGTTCGCGGGCAAGCATGATCTCGCCGCCCTCGCATTCGATCTCCGCTTCAGCCAGAACATGCGCGGCGCGGGAGTTCCTTTGCACAGAAAACACGGCCTCGACCCGCGCCTTTTGCGCGCCGGATTTGATCAGTTCCCGGCTGGCGCGCTCACCCAAAACAAAGTTAACCGCATCTATGAGGATCGACTTGCCCGCGCCCGTTTCGCCGGTCAATACGTTGAACCCCTCGCTGAATTCAAGCTCAAGGGCGTCGATCAAAGCGATATTCTCAATGTAAAGTCTGCGGAGCATCCTGCGCCTTTCTTATTTTTTGATCATCGAGCCGATGCGCTTTAAAACATCGGGCACCTGCTTGAGGTCTTTCACGGCGAGGAATATCGTGTTGTCGCCCGCGAGTGTGCCGGCGATCTCATTCCAATGCAGCGAATCGATTGCCTCTGCGGCGGCGTTGCCCGAACCGGAAAGAGTCTTGATGATGACGAGGTTGTAGGAATGCGAAATCGCCACGACAGAGTCGCTGAAAATGCGGATGAGCCTATCTTTCAAACCGGCCTCGGCCTTGTCGACCGTGGCGTATTTATAAGCGCCCGTGTCGGTGAGAACCTTGATGAGGCGCAGCTCTTTGATGTCGCGCGACACCGTCGCCTGTGTCACGCTGATGCCGTGTTCTTTGAGAAGCCGCGCAAGATCCTCCTGCGTTTCCACATCGTTGCGCTCGATAAGCTCGAGAATCATCGCATGTCGTTCGGATTTCATCGAAAAATACCTCCCCCTTAATGTGCGCGTGCGAACGCTCAGGACAGCTTGCTTCTGATTAGTTCGTAAATGTTCCTCTCGCCGAAGCGGATGAAGTCGACATGCCTTTTGGAGCGGCAAACGGAGATCACATCGTCGGTGTCGATCTGGGCCGAAGAGATGCCGTCGAGCGACACATAGCCCTCGCTGTTCATCGAGAAGCGCATCTGGGCCTCCCCCGCGGCGACGATGGGCCGCACCGAAAGAACATGCGGGCAGATCGGCGTCAAAATGATGGCGTCCAGCCCCGGCGCGATCACCGGGCCGCCCGCCGAGATCGAGTAGCCGGTCGCCCCTGTCGACGTGCTCACGATAATGCCGTCGCACAAAACGGAGCCCGCATGGATGCCGTCGATATGCATGGTAATGTCCACAACGCCCGAGAAGGAGCGCTTGTAGAGCAGCACCTCATTGAGGCAGAAGCGTTGCGCGTCGCCGTTAACCGAGCAGGCGAGCAGCATGCGCGAATCGAGCCGGTAATCGCCCGCTTCAATGCGATCGAGCGCCTCGCTAAAGCCCTCCGGAGCGATCTCACTCAAAAAACCGACGCGGCCGAGGTTCACGCCGAGAATAGGCACGTCGTATTCATAAGCGGGCACCGCCGCGCGCAAAATCGTTCCATCCCCGCCGAAAGCTACAATGATATCCGGGGGAAGCTCACAAAACGAAGGCGCATCGATATGCGCGGCTTTTTTAATGTCGTCGTTAACGCAGCAATCGTACCCATGCGCCCTTGCAAGCTGCAGCGCGCTTTTAAGGCAGGCAACAGCCTTGTTCCGCTCAGGGTTGGTTGAAAAACCGATAATATATTTATTTCTTACGGAAACGTCTTTCATTCTTTGATATTATACAACCACGCACGTGTATATTCAAGTAAAATATGTAATTTTATGCATCATGTGCCGCATGCGCCTCGGAGACCACGCGCAATGCCTCGGTGTTCAGCTCGGACCATTCTTTCTCTTGCCTCGTCAAGCTTTTTTGGAGCACGAGCAAAAACTCGATGTTGCCCTTTGGCCCCGTGATCGGCGAAAAGTCCATCGCCTCGATCGCAAACCCCACTTCGAGCGCAAAGCGCGCCGCGTCCCCAAGCACCTCGGCATGCGTTTTGGGGTCGCGCACCACGCCGTTTTTGCCCACCTTGCCGCGCCCCGCTTCAAACTGCGGTTTAACGAGCGCCACTGCCCGCCCTCCCTCTTTGAGGCAAGCGTACAGGCCCGGCATGATCAGGCGAATGGAGATAAACGAAACGTCCATCGATGCAAAATCGAGCGCTTCGGAAAACCACGAAGGTTCGATGAAGCGGGCATTGGTGCGCTCCATCACCGCCACGCGCGGGTCGCTGCGCAGCCGCCAGTCGAGCTGACCGTAGCCTACGTCGATCGCGTAGACCTTCTTTGCGCCGTGGCGCAGCATGCAATCGGTGAATCCGCCCGTGGAGGCGCCTATGTCCGCCGCGGTGGCATCCGTGAGCGTGAGGCCGTATTTTGTGATCGCTTTCTCGAGTTTAAGACCGCCGCGGCTCACGAAGGGATTCTCCGCGCCGCGCACTTCGAGCGCGGAGTCCGGCGCAACGGTTTGGCCAGGCTTCTCGACGCGCGCTTCCCCAAGGTAAATGCTGCCGCTCATGATCAAAGCGCGCGCTTTCTCGCGGCTCTCGCTCAGGCCAAGCTCCACGAGCCGCACATCCGCCCGCACGCCTTTCATGCGCGTTCCTCCAGCGCGCGAACGACCGCCGCGCGCACTTGATCAACGGAAATACCGCAAAGCTCATCCTGCTGTGGGATCGATGCGTGCAGCACGGGCGCTTCGGGAACCCCGAGGCGGATGACGCGCGGCTTTCCCTGGTAATGCTGCGCAAGGGCCGACCCGAGGCCGCCCTCCACGGAACCATCTTCCAGTGTGATGAGCGTGCGCGAAACTTTACCGATCGCCCCGAGCGCCGCCCCATCAAGCGGCTTGAGGAAGCGCGCGCTCACCACGCCCGCGTCGAGACCCTCCGAGGCATCGAGCGCCGTCTGCACGAGCCGCCCTGTGGCGACCACGGTGACCTCGCGCGCTTCGCGCAATGTCTCCCATGTGCCGTCGATCGCGGGTTTCGCGCCGCAATCGACCCGGAGCGAGCCCCGGTTATAGCGGATGGCGCAGGGCGTATCAAGCGAGAGCGCGTAAGCGAGCATCCCTTCAAGCTCTTCGACTGAGGAGGGCGAGAGGATTGTCAAATTCGGCAAGTTGCGCAAAAAGCTGATGTCGTAAATGCCCTGGTGGGTTTCCCCATCCTCCCCCACAAGCCCGGCGCGGTCGATCGCGAACACCACAGGCAGGTTTTGTAAGCAAACGTCGTGGATGATCTGGTCATAAGCGCGCTGCAAAAACGTGGAGTAAATCGCGACGACCGGCTTTGCCCCGGCGCTTGCCATGCCCGCCGCCATCGTAACGGCGTGCGCCTCGGCGATTCCCACATCAAAAAAGCGCGCCGGGAAACGCTTCGCGAACCCATCGAGCCCCGTGCCGGTGGGCATCGCGGCGGTGATGGCGGCAATGCGCGGGTCGACTTGCGCAAGCTTTACGAGCGCTTCACCGAAGACCGCGGAGTTGGTTTGACCGGAGCGGCGGCCGCAATCGCCGGTGCTTGGATCGAATTTGCCCACGCCGTGGAATTTTTCGGGGTCGTTTTCGGCGTAATCATAGCCGCGGCCCTTGACGGTCAGCGCATGCACCACCACCGGATGATGGAGAGCTTTTGCCTGCTCGAGCACATTCACCATCGCGTCAATGCTGTGTCCGTTGACCGGGCCGAGGTAAGTGAAGCCCATCTCTTCAAAAAGGACGTTCGGCAGCAAAAGATATTTGATCCTGTTTTTAAAGCGCAGCACGCGGTTGGAAAGCCCCTGCCCGATTTTTGGGATGCGCACAAGCGCGTTGGCAACGAAGCTTTTGAAACGTTGGTAGGAGCCGCTCGCCCGCATTTTATAAAGGTTGCGGCTTAACGCGCCCACGTTGTGGGAAATGGACATGTTGTTGTCGTTAACGACGACGATCAAGGGCAGCTTGCTCTGCCCCGCATCGTTGAGCGCCTCGAAGCACAACCCGCCCGTGAGCGCGCCATCCCCCACGACGGCAAGAACGCTGCGCGCGCGGGAAAGCATTGCATCCGCCCGCAGCATGCCGAGCGCCGCCGAGATCGATGTGCTCGCATGGCCGGTTTCGAATGCATCGTGCGCGCTTTCACTGCGCTTGGGAAACCCGCTCAGGCCGCCTTTCTGCCGAAGCGCCGCAAATTCGGCCTTTCGGCCTGTGATGAGTTTGTGGACGTAACTTTGGTGACCCACGTCAAAAACAAGCCTGTCCTCAGGCGAATGGAACGCCAAATGCAGCGCGATGGTCAATTCAACCACGCCGAGGTTCGAGGCGAGATGACCGCCCGTTTTTGCTACGGACTCGACAAGAAAAGCGCGGATCTCCTCCGCGAGGCGCGGCAGGTCGCGCCGCTCAATGCGCCTGAAATCTTCAATGTTATGGATCGAATCCAACAGCGGCGTGTGCGTCATAGCCTCATCAACCCCGAAGTTTCATTCGCGCGTTCGCGCGTGCGGGCAATGAGCGTCTTTAATACATCTGCGTGCCTGCCAAAGGTTGAAAGGGCCTCCGCTGCCCGGTGCGCGTGGGCATCGGCCATCTCCCGCGCTTTTGCCTGTCCATATGCCCAAACATAGTTTCTGCCTTCCTGCGCCTCGCTGGAGGCGTCGAGCATGTCGTCGGTAATTTGAAAAAGCGCGCCGTAATGCACGGCAAAGGCTTCAAGGGCTTGAAGCTCTTTGTCGTTCGCACCGGCGGCAAGGCCGCCCGCAAGCGCTGCCGCGCGCATCAGCGCGCCGGTTTTGAGGCGGTGCACCTCAACGAGGCTCACTTCTCCCGCATCGAGTGCACCGGAAAGCTCCAAACTCTGCCCGGCAACCATGCCCATAGCCCCCGCTCCCGCGGCCACGGCGCGCATCGCCCGAACGTAGCAGTTCAAAGCCCGCGGTTCTTCGGGGGCGTGAGAGAGCATCCATTCAAAAGCGTGGGAGAGCAGCGCGTCGCCCGCAAGCACCGCGCCCGCTTCACCAAAGATTTTGTGGTTCGTGGGTTTGCCGCGGCGCAGGTCGTCGTTATCCATGCAGGGCAAATCGTCATGCACAAGGGAATAGGCGTGGATCATCTCCACGCCGCAGGCAAGGGGGAGCGCCTGTTCTACTGCACCGCCAACGAGCGCGCAGCAGGTAAGGCAGATCGATGGGCGCAGCCGCTTGCCGCCCGAGAGAAGGCTATAGGCCATCGACTCGCGCAGCGTCTTTGGGATGCGCGTATCCGCCACGGCCTCTTTGAGCATCGCTTCGATTAGGGGGAGATAGATTTCAAACATCCGCGCCACCGTCCTTCGCGTCGATGACGATGAGCTTGGCTTCGTATTCATCAAGCGCTTTGCGGCATTTGGCGCCGAGCGCCACGCCTTGTTCATAGAGCTTCATCATCTCATCGAGCGGCAGATTGCCCGCCGAGAGGCGCTCCACGATCTCGCGCAGTTTTTCCATGTCCTTTTCGTAAGTTCCGTTTTTCGTGCTCATGCATGCTCCTTTTGCGCGCTCACGCGCTCCACAAGAACTTCAGCCTCCCCATCGCGCATCACGATCCGCGCCTGCTCCCCCGCCGTGAGCTGCGATACCGAACTCACTGTGCCCGCATCGGTTTTGATGAACGCGAAGCCGCGTTCGAGCGTCCTTTGCGGGGCAAGCGCCACGAGGCCGGAAACGGCGGCGGCGAGTTCCGCGCGCCGCATGCCGAGGATGTCCTTAGCGCCGCGTACAAGGTCGCGCTCGAAAGCATCCAGCGCGCTGCGCGCCGTGTGCAGCGCATAACGGGGCGCCGTGAACGCGCCGTGGTCGAGGCTCGCGTCGAGCTTTGCGCGCTCATCCTCGATCGCGCGCCGCGCGTTCTGGCGAAGCTTTTGGATGAGCGCCTCGAGATCCGCGCTCACAGCCTCATATTCCGGCACGCATAGTTCGGCCGCCGCCGAGGGTGTCGCCGCGCGAAGATCAGCCACAAAATCGGCGATCGTGAAATCCGTTTCATGCCCCACGGCGCTCACCACAGGAATGCCGCTTCGATAGATCGCCTGCGCAACGGCTTCTTCGTTGAACGCCCAGAGGTCTTCAAGGCTGCCGCCGCCGCGCCCCGCGATGATCACATCCGCCCGGCCGTCTTCATTGAGCGCGCGGATGGCGGCTGCAATTTCCCGCGCCGCCCCATCGCCCTGGACCTGCGCCGGGCATACGATGATATCCATCATCGGGTATCGCCGGCGGATCACATGGGTGATATCCTGCAAGGCGGCGCCGGTCGCCGAGGTGACGATCCCCACGCAGCGCGGCAGTTTGGGAATTTCCCGCTTATGGGCGGGATCGAACATGCCGGTCGCCTCAAGCCGGGCCTTGAGCTGCAAAAAGCGCCTGTAAAGCTCCCCTTCGCCCTCATCCTCCACGGATTTGACGTAGAACTGGAACTGTCCGTCCCGCGCGTAGAGCGAGGCGTATCCCTTAGCGACAATGCGCATGCCCTCGCGCAGTTCCTGCTTGAGCGAGAGCGCGTTTTGGCGGAACATCACGCAGCGCACGAGCGCGCCTTCATCCTTCATCGAAAAATAAAGGTGGCCGGAACTGTGCCGCTTAAAGCCGCTGATTTCGCCGCGCAATGAAAGCCCCGCGAGCAGCGCGTCGTTACCGATCAGGCTTGCGACGTATTCGTTGAGCTGCGTCACGCTCAGCACATAGCCCGGCCTCATGCGCGCGCCTCCTGCGCATATCTATCCCGCGCGAGCAGCGCCGCGCCCACGGCGTTATCGGAAGAAAGCGCGCTTTCCCCAAAGTATAGTTTGAAACTTCCGCCCTTTTCCATACGCGCGCGCATCGCTTCGCGCAAAAGCGCGCTCGAGGCGACGCCACCGGCAAGCAACGCCTCGCGGCAGCCGGCCTTTTCCTGCGCGGCGTCGAGCATCGCGCAGCACGTACGGGAAAGGCAATCATAAACGGCGCGCGCGAGCTCCGCATGATTCGCGCCCGCCTGGAGCCTCCGCTGCGCTTCGCTCTCCACACCGGAGAAAGAACAATCGCACCCTCGCGTCGATACCGGCAGGCGGAAAGAGGGCGTCCCTTCAAAAGAGGAAGCGAGCGCCTCAAGCGCCTTGCCGCAGGGGAAACCAAGCCCCATCGCGACGCCTACGCGGTCCACAAACTGGCCCGCGTGCAGGTCTGAAGTGCCGCCGAGCAGCAAAATGGAACCGTCCTGTTCAACTAAAAGCGCCTCTGTCGTGCCGCCGGAAATGTGCATCGCAAGGAAACGCTGCCCAAGAAGCGCCTCGTTCCCCAAAAGCGCCGCGCGGATATGCCCTTGCTGATGCGAAAATTCATAGAGCGGCACGCCGAGCGCCGCGGCAAGCGTCGAAGCCGTGGTGTGGCCCGCGAGAAACACGGGCATGTAGGAGAGCGCCTCCGCCCTTGGCCGCGCGCTCACGCCCACAGCCGCGATTTTTCCTTCGGGGAGGTCACGGAGCATATCGGGTAAAAGGCTTTTGAGGTTTCGCACATGTTGAAAAAGGCCCTCGCTCTGGCGCAGGCCGCGTTCCCCATGTTCGACGAAAAGCACCGTCCTCCTGTCGAGAACGATGCCTCTCTCATCAACGCACGCTGCGGCTGTCGTATAGCAGCTCGTATCAATGCCGATGCACAGGCTCCGCAATTCTAAACCTCTCCTTGGGCGATCCTCTTGGAGAGCGTCCCGAGCATGCCGTTGATATAGGCCGAGGAACGATCCCCGCCAAAGCGTTTGGCAAGCTCCACCGCCTCGTTGATCGATACGCTCTCGGGGATGTCTTTGCGAAAGAGCATCTCGTAGATGGCGATGCGCAAAATCGAAAGATCCACCCGGGGCATGCGGCCGATGCTCCAGTTGATGGCGAGCCCCGCGATCAACTCATCGATCTGCTCCGCATGCGCCTCAACGCCGCGGAGCACCTCGTCGGAATAGGCGACGTCATCCGCACTGGGGCTTTCGGTAATGCCGGACTTGTCCAGAATATCCGCATAGGTGTCCTCGCCGCCAAAAAGGCGCGCAAAGGCAAGCTTCATCGCCACCTCGCGGGCAATTTTCCTGCTCATGGTTTAAGCATTTCCCCCGTTCAGTTTCCGCGTCGTCCAAAGAGCGTGCGGAAAAATTCCCCCACGCGCTCGCGCCCGCCCTCATCCATCAACGTGCCGATAAAATAGGCCGCGCCCACGATAGCAAACAGCAAAAGCGTGCGCCAGAAGTTGATGGTAAACACGAGCACCGTGAAAATCAGCGCAAACACAACGCCGAGGATGCGCCATTGATATTTTTTGAAAAAACCCATTGGATCCATGCTGATACTCCTGTTAAATCGACTTAGGCGCTTTGGGCTGCGCAAGCGGCAGGAACAGCACGTCCACGCTCGTCACGCCGATGCCGCTGACGGCTTCGATATATTCCTTCAATGATTGCTGGAGCTGCGCGCTCAGCTCTGGGATAACCGTATCCGGCAGCACCTGAAGCTTGAGCGAGATCGCAACGCCGTTTTGCTTGGCTATCACGCAGCTTTCGCACTCTTTGATACGCTGGTTGGCGCGGCAATGGCGCTGCACAAGCGAATCGAGCGCGGCGAGCGTAACGTAGGCCGTGCCGTTATCCCCGGCCGCGAGCAGCGCGCTCGTAGGCGCCTTTTCCCGCGGGGAGCATTCGCGCCTGCCCATGGCGATGAAAAGGCGCATCACGATAATGATCAGCACGATGGCCACGCCGCCCAGAATGAGCCTGTTGATCACATAGCCGTCGGTGACGACCTGCAAGCACGCAAGGACCGGCTCGCCGCTGATGACATCCATCGCCACACCCAGGCACAGGGCGCTGAGCGCGAGCATGAAAAGCAGCAACAGCACGAGCAGGAACTTATCGATGAACCTGAATTTCATATGTTCCGCTCCTTCATCTTTTGTGGCAAGTCCGCGCGCTTATTGCTGCGGTTCGATCGCTGCTTCGGTTTTCTTCGCGCCGCTCTTCTCGAAGCTGATGGACTGAACCGACACGTTCACCTGCACCACGCAAAGCCCCGTCATCGTTTCGATGGCGTTTTTAATGCTGCGCTGGATGCTCGCGCAAACTTCGTGGAGCTTGTAGCCGTATTTGATGATGACGGCAAGCTCGACGCTTACGTTGTTTTCGCTGACCTCCACGCGCACACCCTTGGTCAGGTTTTTCTTCGCGTTGAGCATGCCGGAAATGCTTTCGGCGACGTTGCCGGACATGCCGTCCACCCCGTCAATTTCGGCGGCCGCAAGATTTGCGATCGTCGCGATCACATCCGGCGCAAACGTGATCGAACCGCCCTGAACAGCGTCCACCTCACGGGAGATTTCGTTCTCGCTCGTCATAATAGTCCCTCCTCTTTGGTCTTTTGGGTATTATAACAGAAAAACCAGGGCCTGCATAGCGCAACCGTTTTTTACCTTTCTCTGTTCACAGAAGATTTTCTTTTATTTCGGGTTGGGGATCACCTTGATGTTCTCCGCGCTCTCCTTGGTCTCGCTCTGCACGATCTCGAGGATCTGCGCCGCCTGCTCGGCGGTCAATTCCGCGCTTGCGACCACCACGCTCACAGCGCCCTGGTGGAAGGTAACCGCCGCATCCGCAAAGCCCTTGGCGCGGATGAGGTTTTCAATCGCAAACTCCTTTTCCATCTGCGCAACAAGGGCAAGCTTTTGCGCCTGCGCATCTTCAAGCGTTTCGGAATCGGTAGCCGAAGTGGCAATGATTTCATCGAGCCAGCCCAATTCCATTTCGCGCGTTTGCTCGCGCTCGCTGCGGAACGCCTCGTAATAATCCGCAGTGATCCCCGCCGAGACCTGCTCCCCGCCGCCTTGCGCCTCCCCTTTGTTCTGCGCCTGCACGTCCTTCCCCTTCTGCTTCACGCCGCTTCCCGCGATGCTCCACCACACCGCGCCTGCGAGCAGCAGCGCGACCACTCCGATATAAACATACTTTTTCATTTCTTAACCCTCCGCATTCTCGCTATTGTTTTTTTCCATCTGGAAAATTTCCACCTGATCCATGCCGATGCCCAAGACCGTGCGCACCGCGCTTCGGAGCCTTTCGCGCACGGAAATATCCGCGGCGCCCCGTGCCGTGACGATGGCGCCCGTGATATCGCCCGCCTCATCCCGCACGATCATCACCTGCACCGCCCCCGCCCCCTCAATGCTCGAGAGAATGCCCGCGAGGCGATCCTCGAGCTCATCGGATGCAGGCGCTTCGCGGCTCGGCGCGGCGCCCGCGCGCCATCCCCCCTCTTCGCAGGAGGAGAAAACGAAGATCAGCACGCCGATGAGGATGAGCACGGCGTACACCGCAAGCTCAAACTTCTTGTCGTTCTTCATCCGCTCGACGAGCGCACCGAGGAACCCCGCGGATGGTGTTTTGCCCGTTGCCATCACATTTCCCCTATCAGCTCGACCACGCATTCGATGGTGTTCACCAATACCATCAGCGACATCGCTTTTTTTGCGCTGCTCTTAAGGTTGCCCTTGGGGAGCGCGAACTCGCACGCCGCTGCAACAAGAGCGATCGCGCCAAGGCGCGTCATCAATCGCATGAGCGCGCTCATGGGTTGCCCGCCGCGAAGGTCAACCCCACGGTGATGATGAACATCGCGGCTACGGCGATGAGCACCGCAAACAGCAGCGTGCAAACTTCGGCCATGCGCGCGAGCATGCCGGGGATGCGGCGGTCCCCGAGCGGCTCACACAGCGCGGCGACCGCCCGGCAAGCAAGGCCCGAACAGGCGATTGCGGTCAACGGTGCGGCGGCGATCATCACGGCGCTGAGCACGGCCGCGGCCCCCGCCGCGTTTTTAATCAGCGATGCGCTCGTGATGAGCGTGTCGAGCGTGCCCGAAACAGCGCCGCCCACGATGGGGACAGACCGGTCGAGCGCGTAACGGGCCGTTCGCATCGCAAGGCTGTCGGCGCGCGCAACGGTGATTCCCTGTATAGATACTACGCCGAAATACACCGTAAATACCGCCCCGGTGATCCATTTTACGGCGGATTTGAGCAGTGCGAACATATGCTCGAAGCCGCCGCTCTCGCCGAGCACGCCGAGCATCGCCGCCATGCCCGCAGCACCCGTAAGCGGCAGCACAAGGCCTTTGAACGCGCCCGAAACAGCGAGGCTCAAAAACGCGCTCAGCGGCTGCATGAGCGTGCCGGAAGCCGCGCTCCCCGTCGCCGCGAGCGCCGCGCTCATCACGGGCGTGACCGCCTCCATGCAGCGCGAGAGCGCATCGATCGAGGAGACCGTGAGCGCCGTGATGCGCGCAAGGTTATAGGCCACGAGGGCCGCGCCCATGCCAAAGCACAAAAAGCCCGCCGCGCCGCCCACGCCGTCCTTTTCTTTTGATATGACGCCGATGAGCGCCGCGAGTACGGCGACCGCAAGAAGCGCAAGGTAGGAGGAAAGTGAATCGCGAAAGGCGGCGATCGCAAGCTCGCGCACCGCGTCGAGCGCGCGCGTGGCGCTGAGTCCCTCCGAACCCTGCGCAAGCTTTGAAATCATATCTCCAACGCCCGAAAAACCGAGAGTGAATGAGCTGCCAAACCCCTGCCACAGCTCCTGCCAGGCCGTGAGATCGAGTTCGCCGATGCCGGAAAGATCGAGTTCATTCACAGCGCGCCTCCCGCAAGCTCCACGATCAGCTCGAATACTGTCTTGATTACGGGCAGGCACACGACGAGGATCATCACACGCCCGGCAAGCTCCGTTTTGGCGGCGACGGCGTTCTCGCCCGAATCTCTGCAAACCTCCGCCGCAAACTGAATAAGGTAAACGATGCCCGTGACCTTGAGCATCGCCGCGATGTAGGAAGCGGGAATGCCAAAGCGCTCCACATAGGAAGAAAGCTCCGCAAACGCGCCGCCTACCTCCCCGAGCGCGTAGATTAGAAGCATCAACCCCGCGGCGACGCCGATCTGCAGCGAAAGCTCCGGGCGATAAGCGCGCACCGTCAGCGACGCGGCGGCGGCGGCTATGGCAAAACCCGCGATCTTGAGCGCGCTCATATGCTTGCCTATAAACCGAAAATGCTCTTGACGTTGTCAAACAGGGTCGCGATTAGGTTCACGACCATCGCAAGCGTGATCACAAGCCCCGCAACAGCGGCGAGCATGGCCATGTCGTCCCGCCCGGTCTGCTTCAAAAGCTGGCTGATGATTGCGACCAGCAGGCCCACGCCCGCGATTTTGATGATGATCGAAATGTCCATATTGCCTCCCTAAAGGACCAGCAGCGCCAAGGCTAACCCAAAGAGCACGCCAAGCGAGGTGTAGAGCCTGCCCTTTTTCTCTAGCTCCCCTGTGAGCGCGCCGCGCCTTTTTTCAAGCTCGCGGATAATAAGGCTCAAGGCGTTGAGCTGCGTTTGCATTTCGCTCGCGCGCAGGGCTTCCACGAAGCCGCCGAGCGCATCCCTATCCGCGTCGAGCTCGGGCGCGCCCGCGAGCGCTTCCTCCCACGCCTGCCGCGCGCCGCGGTTTTGCAGGTTTTCAATGAATGCACGCCACACCCCGCAGTGCAGCCTTTGTGCGGCCTCGGCGATGGGCATGGGCGTCAGCTCCATCACATCGCGCAGCCTGCGCATGTCGGCGGCGATCGCCGCAACCGCCTCCGTGCGCGCCTCGAGCTTCGCGCGCCGCCTGTTGCCCGCCCACGCGCAAAGAAGCAGCACGGCAAGCGCCAGCACCGCCCTCATGGGAGAGCAAGGCGCACCGCGCGGATGTTCGCATAGTTCCCCTCGCGCCGAAGCACGAGAAGCTTGTCAAAACAGCCCGCTTCGATGAGCGTCTTAAGGTAGGGTTTGCGCAGCGCTTCGCGCTCGTCGCGCGCATGGGCGCTCGCGAGCACCGCAACGCCCGAGGCTGCCGCCCAGAGAACGGCCTGCGCATCGGCATCGGAACCGATCTCATCGGTGACGAGCACCTCGGGCGACATGCTGCGGATGAGCGAGCGCATGGCTTCCGCCTTATTGCAGCCATCCGTCACATCCGTGCGCGCGCCCACGTCGAACGTGGACACGCCAAGATAAGCGCCCGCAAGCTCGCCGCGCTCGTCGGCGACAGCCACCTTCCTGCCGCGCTCGCTTCGCCATCCATCGGAGAGGAGGCGCGCCGCATCGCGCAAAAGCGTCGTTTTCCCCGCGCCCGGCGCGGAGAGCACGAGGGCCCCCATAACCCCGCCCTCACCGTCATAAAACTCGTGCATCACGGGCTCCGCGCAACCGCGCACCTCGCGCGCCAAGCGCAGGTTGAAGCCCGTCACATGCGAATAGCGCGCAATGGAGCCTTCGCTTCCCCGCGCAACCGCCCGGCCGGAGATGCCCACGCGGCAGCCGCGCACGGTAAGATAGCCTTCCGCAAGCTCCCGTTCCTTTGCGGCGACCGAATGCTCGCACAGGCTTTCGAGCAGCTCAAAAAGCAGCTCCGCGTCCGGTGAAAGCGGCAGCATCCGCTCTCCCGAAGCGTACACGAGCTGGATCGGCCGCCCCGCGCGCACGCGGATTTCTTCCAGGCCCTCGATGTCCTCGCGCTCGATAGCGGCGCGCAGCCACTGCGGTATGAATGGATGTAATACGCTGATCGGATTTTTTGCAGGTAGTTGCATTGTGCATGTCCTCCATAGTTGTTCTATGGATATGAGCATGCAAAAGGGAATATCACACGGCTTCTTCTTCGCTGCGGCGGAATGAGGCGATAGCGAGCGCAAGCGCGCACAGCACGATTTGCGCAAGGCACACCGAGCGCGCGCGCAGCGAAAAGTATGCATAGGTCGTCATGGATAGCTCATAGAGCATCGTCACGGCGGATGCCGCGACCGGCAGCGCGCATAGCAGCGCAAAGCGCGCAAGCAACCGTGAAGCCTGACCTTCGCGCCGGATGCTCAGCAGAGCGAACACTACGGGCAGAGCGAGCGCCGCAACGTCGATATCAAATTCGGCGAAGGGCTTGAAGCGAAACGAGGAAAGCGCCAGCACGCACAGCGCCGCAAACGCGGCATCCGCGCGCGAAAGGCGCGTTTTTTCAAGCGTGCCGTCCAAACAGCCGCACAGGGATAAAATCAAAACGCATAAACTTGCGCAAACATAATTTTCCACAAATCAAAACCTCCGGACGCAATCACAGTTTGCCCGGAGGTTGCTCTATTTTTCGTGTCAAATTCAAACAATTTTCATGAAGCCGGCCATGTCGCCCGTGCGACCCCGATCCCGCCTGTGAGAGAAGAGCGTTTCGGGATTTTCATAGGTGCAGCATTCCATCATTGTGATGTTTTGGGCTAAAACGCCGGCGTCAAGCAGTTGGATCGCCACGGCAGTTTCAAGCGAAAGCTGCGCCTTGCCGGGCTTGCCGGGGTAAGCGCACGCATCCGTTGCAAACTCCTTTTCAAAGCGCTTGGCGAGCGCCTCGTCCACTTCATAACAATGCCCGCAAATGCAGGGGCCTGTCGACATGATGAGCGCCGCGGGGTCGCTTCCAAACGATTGCGCCATGAGCCGCACGAGCTTTTCGCCGATGCGCCCAAGCGTCCCCTTCCAGCCCGCGTGCGCAAGGCCGATGGCGCGGTTCAGGGGATCGCAGGCGAAGATGCAGCCGCAGTCCGCATGGTCTGTCACAAGGGTTACCCCGGGGCTGTTCGTCACGATGCCGTCGCAGGCGGGAAGCGGTTTGCGGCAGTATCCGCGCCCTGCATCTTTTGCACCGACGCGCAGCACCGTGCTGCCGTGCTCGAAGCTGACGATCGTGAGGCTCTCTTCCGAAATACCCTCGCGCCTGCAAAGACGGCGGAAATTCTCGCGCACGTGCTCCTCGCAGTCCTCACGCCCGAGCCTTAAATTAAGCGAATCAAAGGGCGGCTCGCTCACCCCGCCCTTTCGCGCGGTGAAGCCGTGTTGAATGAAAGGAATGTTCAAGAGGCTTTGGGCACGGAAGATACCGATGCCCTCGCGCTCTTCATAAATACAGCCGTGCTGCATGAGCGCGGCCGCATTCAAATAAATATCGGAACCGTTACCTCTCATTTTTCACCCAAGAGGAGTTTTAATTCTTCCATAAACGTGTTGATGTCCTTAAACTGGCGGTACACCGAGGCAAAACGCACATAGGCTACCTCGTCGAGATCCTTCAGGCGATTCATCACGCATTCGCCGATGTAAACGCTCGTGACCTCCTGCTCGAGGGTGTTGAACACCTCGCGCACGACATCCTCGACGACCTTATCCATCTCCGTTGCGGAAACGGGGCGTTTTTCGCAGGCCTTGCGCACGCCAAGAAGAATCTTCTCGCTGTCGAAAGGCTCGCGGCGGCCATCCCTTTTGATGACCATAATCGGGATCTCTTCGATTTTTTCGTAGGTTGTAAACCTGCGCCCGCAAGAGATGCACTCGCGCCTGCGACGTATGCTCGTCCCGTCCTCCGTGGGACGCGAGTCGACGACCTTGCTCTCGGTGCCGAGGCAATACCTGCACTTCATGGATGCACCCTCCGGTTTTTTTTGATTATATCACGAAAGATCGCCAATAGGCCAGCGCCATTTACATGGAGATGTCGACTAAAATCACATCGTCCCCTATTTTGCTGATGCATTTATAAGGGATGACAAGTTCCTCGTCCCCCTTTAGCAGGCCCCAGAGCCGCGGCGGCCCAGGCACGACAATTGCGTGCACATGGCCCGTGCAGCTATCCATTTCAAGATCGCAGATCAAGCCGAGCCGCGCGCCGTCCCGCAGGTTGATGACTTCCTTTCGCCGCAGCTCGCAAAACGTAATGCATTCCATACGCTCACCCCTTAAAAAAGGATATGCGCAAAAACCGCCAAAAAGAGAAAGATCCGGCGTGAACCGGATCTCATTTCGTTAGCTTATTGCCGTTTTGTTTTCGCACCGCGGCAGCGCCGCCTGAACCAGCTTTTATGAAGCGTGGGGATCAATACTTGCGTTTCCTCGCGGCTTCGGCTTTTTTCTTGCGCTTGACGCTGGGTTTTTCGTAATGCTCACGCCTGCGGACCTCGGCCAGGACGCCGGAACGCGCGCACTTGCGCTTAAAACGTTTTAGAGCACTTTCCAGGGACTCGTTTTCGCCTACACGGATTTCCATTCATATCCCCCCCCTCTAAATGCAACATAGCGACTTTTGCCGCAAAAGGCTGCGTTTGTGCGAAACACAAAGCAATTATAAAGGACGGGGCATGCAAAGTCAACTTAATTCTAGCCCGGGGGCCAGGCAAGCGCGCGTGCGCCCAAGAGGTGCATGTGCAGGTGGCCCACGCTTTGCCCGCCGTCCTCCCCTGTGTTGAGCACAAGGCGGAAGCCGGTTTTTGCGACCCCAAGCTCCTTTGCAATCTTTTTTGCGGCCTCAAACAAGGCGGCCACGGTCATCGCATCCGCTTCGAGCACGCTGTCGCAATGCGCTTTGGGCACGATCAGCACATGCACGGGCGCCTTGGGGTCAATGTCGTAAAACGCGAACACAAGTTCGTCTTCATAAACCTTTTTTGAGGGGATCCCGCCGCTTATGATTTTGCAGAACAGGCAGTTGTTCATCTCTTCTCCCTTTCTTATTCTATGATTGTTCCCTCGAGCGCCGCGCCATGCGCCGCCGTAATGCGCACCTTTGCGATTTCGCCCTCGAGCGTTTCTTCGGTTTTCACGCGCACGCGCACATAGCTCCCCGTGCGGCCCACGAGGTATGCGCCGCGGCGCTCCTCAAAAAGGGCTTCTTCGGCTTTGCCCAAATGGCTTTTTGCAAACGCCGCCTCGCATTCGCGCCCAAGCGCGATAAGGCGCGCCGTACGCGCTTTTTTCACTTCAGCGCTCACATGGCCCGGCATGTCCCAGGCGCGCGTGCCTTTGCGCTTTGAATAGGGAAAAGCGTGGATGCGCGCGAGCGCGATCTCTTGGGCAAAACGCAGCGTTTCTTCAAACTCTTCTTCGCTCTCGCCGGGAAAGCCCGCGATGAGGTCGGTCGTAATCGCGCAGCCGGGCATCTTTTGGCGCAGCATCGCAACGCAGCGCCGGTAATCCTCGGGCGTATAGCGCCTGCCCATGCGGGCGAGCACGCCCGCGCTGCCGCTTTGCAGCGAGAGGTGAAACTGGCGGCAGATTTTTGGGTTTGCGGCGAGGGAAGCGACGAACGTCTGCGAAAAAAGCTGCGGCTCGAGCGAGCCGAGGCGGATGCGGCGGATGCCAGAAAAAGCATCGGCGGCGGCGATCGCATCAAGAAGACTCACGCCCTCAAGATCCTTGCCGTAGCTCATCAGGTGGATGCCGGTCAAGACAATCTCCTTGTAGCCCTCCGCCTCAAGCGCCGCAAGCTGGCGCGCGATGTCCGCAAGCGAGCGGCTGCGCACCGGCCCGCGCACATAGGGGATGATGCAATAGGCGCAATAGCGGTCGCACCCATCCTGAATTTTGAGGTAGGCCCGCGTGCGCCCCTCGCGGGAAACATCAAGCTCTTCAAAGGGTTCACGGGCGCGAAACGCATTTACCTGCCCCCGGCGTACCCCGGCGAGCACGGATTCCGCAAGCTCTACGATGTTCGCCCGCTCGGCCGTGCCCGCAATCGCGGCGACCCCCGGCAGGGCAGATGCCGCCGCCGGGTCGTTTTGCGCGTAGCACCCGGCGACGATCACCGAAGCCTTCGGTGCGCGCGCGTGCGCGCGGGAGACCATCTGCCGGGATTTTTGGTCGCCGACCGCCGTCACCGTGCAGGTGTTGACGATGTAAACATCCGCCGCCTCCTCGAAAGCGACCACCTCGTGGCCCGCCTTTTCAAACAGCGCGCGCATGGCGTCTGTATCATATTGGTTGACCTTGCAGCCAAGGGTACAAAAAGCAACCCTCATGCATCATCCTCCCATTCATAGAGCAGCATCGCAACGACCGCCGGCCCCGCGGTTTCCGTGCGTAAAATGCGGGGACCGAGCGTCACGCACTGCGCACCCTTTTCTTTGAGCATGCGCACCTCCTCGGGATCAAAGCCGCCCTCCGGCCCGATGGCGACGCCCACGTTTCGCGCGCCGCAAAACTTTCGCAGCGCCTGCTTGAGGCTCT
Source organism: uncultured Clostridium sp. (assembly GCA_964546125.1). GTDB lineage: Bacteria > Bacillota > Clostridia > Christensenellales > CAG-138 > Phil1. The sequence continues at coordinate 15,180 of CAZJIS010000001.1, read as the reverse complement.
GCTCGGTTTCCCCCTCATAAGGCACAAAAAACGCGTCGAACGCCGCGGGGTCGATCTTGTCGATCTCTATAAGCGCGCCGATTTCGGGCACGACCCCGCGCCCGGATTGTTTGGCCGCCTCATAAGCAACGCGCCGGTAACGTGCGCGCTTAGGTTCAAACTCCCCGCCCGTGAGCCGCACAACGCTGCGCTTGGCAAGCACCGGCACGATTGAACTCACGCCAAGTTCCACGCATTTTTGAATGATGGTTTCGAGCTTGCCCGCCTTCGGTAGCCCCTGAAAGAGCGTGACGCGCGTCCGAGGCTCCGCCTGCGCACGCCGCTGCGAGAGGATCTCCACGCGCACGCTTTCCTTATCCGCAGCCTCGATGCGCGCGGGGTATTCCTGCCCCCCGCCATCGCACAAAAGCAGTTCATCTCCGCGCGAAAGGCGCAGCACGGAAGCAATGTGCTTTGCGTCCTCCCCAAAGATGCGCGCGCGGCCTCCGACGATCTCCTCTTTATTGATGAAAAAGCGGTTCATGCCTTTCGCCCCGCCGCAAGCTGCCGCCAGTTTTCATCTTCATGCACCTCGAAGACCTCAAAGCCGTGCGCGTCGAGCGCCGCAAGCACTTCGGCCAGCCGTTCGTCGATGATGCCGGAGGCAATGAAAACGCCATCCTCCGCGAGCATCTCCCGCACCAGCGGCGCGAGGGCAATGATGACCGAGGCGACGATGTTCGCCGTGATAAGATCATAGCGCTTGTGCGCAAGGCGCGCGCGCAGGGTTTGATCGCTAAGCGCGTCGCCGATCAAAATCTCATAGCGATCTTTCGCAATGCCGTTCATGCGTGCGTTTTCCGCGGCGACCTTTTGGGCCACGGGGTCGATGTCCACAAGCGTCGCGCTTTTTGCGCCCAGCAGCAGCGCCGCAATCGCCAAGATGCCGCTGCCGCAGCCAAGATCAAGCGCCTGCATTCCCTCTTTCGTGTGTGCCTGCAGCGCCTCGAGGCACATGCGCGTGGTTTCGTGCGTGCCCGAGCCGAATGCCATGCCCGGGTCGAGCGAAAGGACGATGCGGCCTTCGGGCGTATCCGTCTGTTCCCACGAGGGACGGATCATCAGCTTCTCCCCCACGGGAAAAGGCTTGTAATGCGCCTTCCAGCTGTTGGCCCAGTCCTCATCATCGACAACGCGCGTGAGTATGCGCAGCGTGCCGAGCGTCCCCTCTTGATCCTCTTTTTTGAGCGCCCGGAACGAAGCATGAATTTCTTTAATGAGCGCTTCGTTTTCGGCAATATCGGCGACATAGGCCTTGACGCAGGGCTCGTCCGAGCAAACGGCGTCAAGGTCGGCAAAGTCCCAATATTTGGCGGTGTCGCGCAAAAACGCTTCGATCTCCTCCCGCCCCTGTTCGATGACGGCCTGCTCCACGCCCAGCATCGCGAGCCTGCCCGCGACCGCATCGAGGCCCTCCTCATCGGCAAAGATCGTAATCTCCGTCCATTTCATAGGCTTCTCTCCTTTTTTGCAGCTTTTATCATAAAGCATTTCGCGCAAACTCGCAAGCGCGCAGCTTTCGGGTACGGCGCGGCCTTCCGCTCAAATTCCGCAATTTTGTTGTTGCAAATGCATATTCTTTCCGCTATAATAGCAATGTTTGATCGAAATGCTACGCTTACAGTCGGTAAGGAGGTGTACAGTATGGCCAAGTTTTGTGAGGTTTGCAACAAGGGCATGATGTCCGGCAATCTGGTCAGCCATTCCAACAGGAAGACCAGGCGCACCTGGGCGCCCAACATCCAGAGCGTCCGTGCGGTCGTCAACGGCACGACGCGCAAGATGAACGTTTGCACCCGCTGCCTTCGCTCCGGCAAGGTAGAGCGCAGCGTCTGATTCCCTTTTCAGCAAAGCGCACGAAGCCCCGCTCGAAGCGGGGCTTTTTTCATCTGAAAACAAACACCTGCATGATGATGACGCTCCCCCCCGCGCACAGCAGTGAGAGCAAAAAATTCACGCCGCAGCACAGCAGCAGCAATGCGACCGCCGCAAATACCAGTGCGCACCGCGCCGTCTTCCGCCGGATGCGCCCCCTTCGTACACAGATCATTGCGGGCCTCGTCCGCATAAGCATCACGCCTTTCATGGTTTATAGTACGCGGCGGCGGGCGTGCATGTTCACCCGAACGTCGAGGGGGGAATACAATGGTTGCATGGAGGCGCGTATGGAGGAGATTGTCGTTGCTCTCAACGATGTGAGTTTGATTTATCATGAACAAAGCGGAGAAACGCCGGCTGTCGAGCATCTTTCGATGCAGGTGAGGCGCGGCGAGTTCGTTTCCGTCGTCGGCCCCTCGGGCTGCGGGAAAACGAGCGTTCTCTCGCTGATCGCCGGGATCATCGAACCCTCGGCGGGAACCATTTATACCGATGGCTGCAAGCCGGGCTACATGCTCCAGCGGGATCACCTGCTCGATTGGCGCAACATCGAGGGAAACATCATGCTTGGCCTCGAGGTGCAGCGCACGCTTAACGAACAAACGAAGCGTTCCGCGCTCGCCCTCTTAGAAACTTATGGCCTGGCGGATTTCAGCAAGCATTACCCGCGCCAGCTCTCAGGCGGCATGCGCCAGAAAGTCGCGCTGATCCGCACGCTGGCGACCCGCGCGGACGTGCTGCTGCTCGACGAACCTTTTTCCTCGCTCGACTTTCAGACGCGCCTGCGTCTGAGCGACGAGGTCTACGATATCATTAAAAAAGAAAACAAGACCGCTATCCTCGTCACGCACGATATATCCGAGGCTATTTCCATGAGCGACCGCGTGCTCGTTTTTACCAAACGGCCGGCGCGGCTCAAGAATGAGCACATGATTGCGCTAAGCTATGGAGAAACGCCGATTGAGCGGCGCAAAGCCCCGGAGTTCAAAGATTATTTCGATCGGATATGGAAGGAGCTGGAGATCGGTGAAAACTGAATCAACGGCCGCCTGTTCACAGGAACACGCGCTTTTTATCAAAAAGCTTAAAAGACGCAAGCGCCTTGTGACCGCTGCACGCTGCGCGCTGCTTGTCCTACTTATCGGCTGCTGGGAGCTTTTCGCCCGCATCGGCGTGATCGACCCGTTCATCGGCAGCTCGCCCGCGCGGGTCGCAGCGACCATCGCGCGGCTTTATGGCGGCGGAGAGCTTTTTTTGCACATCGGCGTCACGCTGCTTGAAACCGTCATCGGTTTCTTGCTCGGCACGGCGCTCGGTACATTCACAGCGATCGTGCTGTGGTGGAGCCCCACGCTCTCGCGCATCCTCGACCCCTACCTCGTGGTGCTCAACGCGCTGCCAAAGATTGCGCTCAGCCCGATCCTTATTGTGTGGTTCGGCGCGGGTATCGAGAGCATCATCGTGATGGCGCTGCTCGTCTCGCTCGTGGTCACTATCATGAGCGTGCTCGCGGGCTTTAATGAAATCACCGGCAGCAAACAGCTTTTAATGCGAACCCTCGGAGCCACGAAGTGGCAGATTTTCTCTAAGGTGGTCTTCCCCGCCTCCGTGCCCACGATCATGAACGCGCTCAAGCTGAGCGTGGGTATGAGTTGGGTGGGCGTGATCGTCGGGGAATACCTCGTTTCAAAAGCGGGACTCGGCTATCTCATCGTCTACGGCGGACAGGTATTTAAGCTCGACCTTGTGATGGCGAGCATCGTGGTGCTGTGCGCGCTGGCGGCACTCATGTATTACGGCGTTGCCTATATGGAAAAGCGCCTTGCTTCTTGGCGGCACCACGCCTGATATTCAGAACGTGACGATCTGCGGGAAAACTTCGCCGGCCTCGATGCTGAGCACCGCGACCGAACGCCTGCGCCCCCCGCGCGGCAGCTTGGGGCTGCCGGGGTTGAGAATCAAAAGCTTCCCCTGCGCTTCGAGCATGGACACATGCGTGTGCCCGTAGAGAGCGACGGCGCACCCAAGGGCCTCGGCGCGCGCGGCAAGTGCATCAACGCTAAAGCGCACATCGAAGGTGTGGCCATGGGCGGCAAAGAGGCGCACGCCGCCGAGCGTGACGACCGTTTCGGCGGGCAGATCCGCCCCGAAGTCGCAATTGCCGCGCACCGCGTAAACGGGGACATCTGCAAGCCTTTCGAGGGCGCGCGCGTCGGAGGCAAAGTCGCCAAGGTGGATCGCGCAATCGATCTCCCCTGCCGCCCGAAGCCCAAGGCGCATCTCCCCGAGGCTGCCGTGGCTGTCGGCCATAACGAGCACCCTCATCGGGCGTTCTCCTCATGCTCGAGCGCATCACGCAGCGCTTCGAGCGCGCGCTTGCGGTGGCTGACGGCGTTTTTCTCTTCGGCGTCCATCTGTGCAAACGTTTTCCCAAGCGGCGGGTAATAGAACAGCGGGTCGTAGCCAAAGCCGAGTTTCCCCGCGCGCGCGCGCAAGAGAACGCCCTCGGCCTCGCCCCGGCATACGATGGGCGCTTTCCCTTGCCTCGCAAGTGCCACAGCGCTCACAAAGCGGCAGGTGCGCGCCTCATCCGGCACGTTTTCCATCGTTTGGAGCAGCTTATCGTTGTTGGCTTCATCGTCGTGCCCTTCGCCCGCGTAGCGCGCGCTGTAGACCCCCGGCGCGCCGGAAAGCGCATCCACGGCCAGGCCGCTGTCATCCGAAAGGACGGCGTCGGCGTCCGCGATGCGGAGCACTTCCACCGCCTTTTTGAGGGCGTTTGCTTCAAAGGTTTCGCCGTCCTCCACAACGTCCGCACTGATCCCCGCTTCGGCGAGGGAGAGGATCTCATCGAAATAACCGCCGAGGATCGCCTTGATCTCGGCGGTTTTGTGCGCGTTGTTGGATGCGATCACAAGTTTCATCGCGTTTCTCCTTTGTAAATGCAATGGGTTTAACGGAATTCGTTGGCGAATACGGGCGCCGAAACCGCAGCGACGATCTCGGCGGGCTTCCCTTCGACCAAAAGCTCCAGCCGCGCGATACCGAGCGCCTCGTGCAGGGTCAAAAACAGCGTTTCATAGGCTGCCTCGGGCAACCCTTCGGTGTATTTCGCGCTTAAGAACTCGCCGCTCAAGTCGACTGTAGCCGCCCCTGCTTCCACCGCCACGGAGCGCAGCGCCGTCCCCTCCGGGAAGCAGTTGCGCAGGCCCTCGGCCTGCGGCCCGGCAAGAAGTTCCGCTACGATACCCTCGGCTGTGGCCGTCCCCACGACATAGCGCGTGACGGGCACGTTGAGGCTCCCCGTGAGGTTCGGGAAGTAGAGCGTAAGCGCGCTTGCCCCCTCCGTTGAGGTTTGCACCTCGCCATCTTCGGCATTGAGCGAAAAAGGCGCCATAGCCTCCGTAAGGCGCGTGCCAAACGGCAGCTCGCTCGTCTTCTTGCCGTTGATGGTGATCGACACCTTATCGATGCGCGCGAATTCGGCGAGCGTGTTGACGATCGCCTCAACCATCGCCTGCTCGCTCACAGCATCGCGGCTTGCCGAAAGGCCGATGAGATCCACCGTGGCCACACCGTCGTCCCCGATGCGCAGCGTGTAGCTCGTACCGGCGGGGATCAGCGCATTAAGCCCCCTCTCGCCTGTGGCCGCGCGGTTTTCGGGCGTGTCGACCAAATAGGAGAGCGCGGCTTTGCCGATGCCCTCTTCCCACGGGATGCTGCGCATCACCGGCACGACGAATCCGTCGTCGGAAAGGTAGTATAGGACGGTTTCCCGGTAGCCCGCGTACCCGCCCGCGCCCGCAGAAGTTTCATCGACCGGATCGTCGATGTCCCCCTTCCCGGCACAGGCCGCAAAGCACATCAAAAACGCTGCAATGAGCGCGAGGGCTGCAGCATGGCGCAATGCCTTTTTCATGATATCCCTCCGTTTGCGTGATACCTATTTTTATTCCGCAAACATCGGGTTCATTCACCTTGTGCCGCCTCGCGCATGCGCTTTATGAGCGCTTCGTCGGGCGTGACGTAAAGCGTGCGGTTGGTCGTGTAGATGACCATGCCGGGCTTTGCCCCCGCGGGTTTCTTCACGAATTTACGGGGCGTGTAGTCGATGGGCACATTCTCGCTGCCCCGCGCCTTGCTATAAAAGGCGGCGAGCACCGCCGCCTCGCGCAGCGTGCGCTCGGGCGGCTCCCCCTCGCGGCGGATAATCACATGCGAGCCGGGCATGTTCTTTGCGTGCAGCCATGTTTCGTTGGGCAGCGCCGTTTTGAGCGTGAGCGCGTCGTTCTGCGCGTTGTTTTTACCGACGAGCATTTCAATGCCGTCGGAGGAGAAAAAGCGCATAGGCTTCGTTGCGGGGAGTTTTTGTTTTTTGCGTTCTCCCCTTTCTTTTTTTAAATAACCCTCGGCGCGCAGTTCCTCAAGAAGCTCCTCGAGCTCGTTTTGCGCGGTGCAGTTCGAAAGGTTCTCGAGCTGCCCCTCAAGATAGGAAAGTTCCGCGAGCGCTTCCTCGCGCCGCACGAGCGCCATGTCGCGCGCGGCTTTTTGCTTTTGGTATTTGCGGTAATACCTTTGTGCGTTCTCGCCCGGCGTAAGCCGCGCGTCCATCGGGATGCACGCAGGAGCCGGCGGGTCTTCATAATAATTTAACACCGCGGCCTCGGCTTCCCCCGCGCGCAGGCTGTGGAGGTTTGCCGTGAGAAGTTCTCCAAAAAGGCGGTTTTTTTCCATGCTCGCCGCGTCGTTGAGAGCGTCCGCGTAGAGCGCGAGCTTCTTCTCGCAGCGTGCGATGTTATTCTGAATCACCTTGCGTGCGCTCGCTCCATGCCGCGCGATCCATGCGCTGCCCTCGCGCCGGGAATAGAGCGCATCAAAAGCGGCCGCAAGTGACGCCATGCTTTCAAAAGGCTCGCCCGCGGGGTGAAACGGCAGCACATCGCGCGCCTCCCCGCCCTCGCCAAGGAGAATGCAGGCGCCATTCTTCTTTTCAAATTCGCCAAAAAAGCGCGCGAGCCCCCCGACGCCGCAAAGGTCGATAAGCCGTTGTGCCGTTTGCGGGGAAAGGCCAAAAAATGCCTGCGAAAGCGCGCGCGCGGAATTGCCCGCACCCGACGTTGCGCTTAGAAAATCCTCTTCCAGCACCGTGCGCGGGTCGCGCTTTTCCTGCGATGGGGGTGGTGTGTAGGCAAGGCCCGGCAGCATCGGCCGCGCGCCGCTCATCGAAAGCCCTACGCGCTTGATCGCATCCACCACCACCCCGCCCGCATCGGCGAGGATGATGTTCGAGTGTTTGCCCATCAATTCGCAATAGAGCGTGAAGCGCGCGGGGTCGCCCAATTCGCTCGAAGCCTCGATGCCGATGGCGAGCACGCGATCCATATTTTCCTGTGTAAACGAAAGGAACCTGCCGCCGGTGATGCGCTTTCGCATAAGCATGCAAAATGCCGGCGCATCGGCCGGGGATTGTTTTTTGCTGTCCGTCAGCTGCACGCGCGCATCGGCGGCCGAGGCGTTGAGCAAAAGCCTGTAGTTCGCGCCGTTGCTGCGAACGGAAAGGATCAGTTCGTCCCGCTCGGTCTGCTGAATTTTGTCGATCCTGCCGCCTAGAAGTGCGCGCTCGATCTCGCGCGTTGCGGCGTGCAGGCAAAGCCCATCCATGGACATATCATTCCGCGGCAATCCTGTTGCGG
>CAZJIS010000001.1:2169-7470 GCA_964546125.1 uncultured Clostridium sp. | reverse complement strand
GCGTGCAGGCAAAGCCCATCCATGGACATATCATTCCGCGGCAATCCTGTTGCGGAGGATGCCTATCCCTTCTATTTCAACTTCCACCACATCACCTGGTTGCATGGGGCCGATACCCTCGGGCGTGCCGGTGGCGACGACATCGCCCGGCAAAAGCGTCATGCATGCGGACATATAGCAGATGAGCTCATCGATATCGTGCGTCATCAACGCAGTGTTCGAGCTCTGCTTCACCTCGCCCTGAAGGCGCGTGGTAAGCGCAAGATTTCCCGCGGCAAGCTCCGTTTCAATCCACGGCCCGATCGGGCAGAACGTATCGAAGCTTTTGCCGCGCGTCCATTGCGGATCGCCCTTTTGAATGTCGCGGGCGGTCACGTCGTTGAGGCAGGTATAGCCGAAGATATATGTCCCCGCCGTGCCGGGCGCGACGTTGCGCGCGCGGCGACCGATGACGACGCCAAGCTCGCCTTCATAATCGAGCCTTGTGCTCAGTTTCGGATAGACGACCTCATCTTCCGGACCGACCACGCAGGTGCTCGGTTTCAAGAAGAGCAAGGGTTCCGCCGGGTGGCCTTCTTTCATTTCCTCCGCGTGCGCCCAGTAGTTCTTGCCCACGCACACGATCTTTGTCGGCTCGCAGGGCGCGAGCAGCCACGCTTCATCGATGGAGTAGACCCTGCCCTCGAGTTGTTCTCCCCCAAAAGGCTTGTCCACGAGGCGCAGAAGTTTATCTCCCTCAATGCGCGCGTAGAATTCTTCCCCGCCGGCGCGGGCTCTTGCGTACTTCATCGCAGCCTCCGTATGTTTTTATAAAATCTCAAGCGTGCGGCAGGAAAGTTCATAGGCCGTGCGCTGCTCTTCACCGCCCTCGGGAAAGCGCTTGGTATATTCGCGGCTCTGGAGCCGCCCCGTCACCCGAAGATGCGTGCCGGGCAAAAGCTCCGCGGCCATGTGCGCCTCCCGCCCCCAGGCGATGCAGGGGATGTAATCCGAGCGGCCATAGGCCCGGTTCACGGCGATGAGCAAGTCCGCGATCTCGCGCAAAAACGGCGTTGTGCGAAAGATGGCCCGCTTGCACAGCACCCCGACGAGCGCGACGTCGTTCTCCGGGGGTGCATCGGGCGGCACATCTTCAATATAGCGCGCAAAGAGCGTGATTGCAAGCCTGTTGGCTTCCGCCTCGCGTATGTTATAGGAGCGCACTTGCGCGCGTATGCTCACAGACTCCGTGCCGAATACGCCGTCAAGAAGCCGTCCCGGCACGGATACGGGTAAAAGGTCGAGCGCGCCGCTCGTGCGCGCGATGGCGATCTTGCCCGTATAGATGGTTTCCCCGCGCATGACGTGGTTCGCCGCAAGCGTGCCCTCGAGCGCGCCCGTTACCCTTGCGATGTTGCAAGCTCCGTAGTATTCCATACTCTATCCCCATCCGCATGATGGTTATAGGTATGCATCCCGCGGCTTTTTTATGAATCCGCCACGGGGAAGGCGCCCGTCACCACATCGTCGAGCAAAGCCATAACAAGAAGCGTGCCCTTGCCCGCGCGCAGGTCGATGCGCACAAGCTCCGTGTCAAACTCCGTTCTCGCGCCGTGGAACTGCTCCACAACGAAGCGGAACGGCACGGTCACATGCATGGCTGCCGCGATGCGCGTGCCGTTGCTGCCGTTTTTCTTAAAATCGAAGGTTTTGAGCCCCTTGCCGTTGCGGCCCTGAATTTCATATTCAAACACGAAGCTGCGCTTGGCATAGCCGCGCTCGGAGATGGTCAACACCTCGCCCTCATCGGGGATCTGGCCGAAGAAGACGACCTCGTCCCCCGCATCAAGCTTAATGCACTTCACGCCCGCGGCGACGCGGCCCATCTCGGGAATCGTGTTCGTTTCAAAGCGGATGGACATGCCAAGCTTTGTGATCAACAAGATCGTATGCCCCTCGCCGATGAGCCTTTGCACGCCGATGAGCTCATCCCCCTCTTTAATAGAAGCCGCCTGCACCTTGCGGTTGCGCGTCGCGTACTCCTCGGCCTTGGTGCGCTTGATGCTACCCAGCTTTGTGAAGAACAGCAGCTCGCCTTCATCCGCCTCCTCGAAGCAGGCCACCACGCGCTCGCCGCTCTCAAGCGTCAAGAGCGCATTGAGGTTCGCGGGTTTGCCGCCGGGCTTCGTTTCCGGCATATCAGCAACCGGCAGCGTGAAACAGGAGCCGAGGTTCGTGAAGAGCCGCAATCGCTTATCGGTCGCCGTATCGAGGGTTTCGAGCGCCCGCTCGCCTTCCGCGAGAACGCTCTGGCCGTTTTTCATCGGCACGCGGCGGAACTTATCCCCGTCAAGAAGAGCGACGGTCACATCCTCCACGACCTTGAGTTCCTCTTGAATTTGGCTCTCGATCTCCGCGCCGTCATCCCGCACGAGGGCGGTGCGGCGCGGGAGGGCATATTTCTCTTTGATTTCGATGAGCTCCGTGCGGATGACCTCGTGGAGCTTATCGGAACTTTCGAGGATGGCCTTGAGCCGCCTGATCTCGCGCTTGACTTCTTTATATTCGTTTTCGATGGCGACAAGCTCAAGGTTCGTGAGCCTTTGCAAACGCAAATCGAGGATGGCCTGCGCCTGGATCTCCGAGAGCGAGAAGCGCGCCATGAGCTTTTCTTTGGCTTCTTTAGGGGTTTTGCTCGCGCGGATGAGGGCGATCACTTCATCGATGTTGAGGATGGCGATGCGCAGCCCCTCGAGGATGTGCTCGCGCCGAAGCGCCGCGTCAAGGTCGAAGCGCGTGCGCCGCGTGACGACGTTCTCCTGGTGGGCGATGTAGTGGGCAAGCATTTCCTTGAGGCCCATCTGCTGGGGCTTGCCCTCGGCGATGGCCACCATGTTAACGCCAAACGTCACCTGCAAATCGGAATATTTATAGAGGTATTGCAGAATCTTTTCCGCATCCGCATCCTTTTTCACCTCGATGACCGCGCGCATGCCCATGCGGTCGGATTCATCGCGAATGTCGCTCACACCCGCGAAGAGCGTGCGCTTTTCCTGCGTGAGCTTCAAAATACCCTCGAGCGCGCGCGCCTTGTTGACCTGATAAGGCATTTCGCTCACGACGATGAGCCGCTTGCCGTTTTTGCCCTGTTCAATCTCCGCCCGCGCGCGCACGGTGAGCTTGCCGCGGCCCGTTTCATAGGCAAGGCGGATCTCCTCCGAATCGAGCAAAAAGCCGCCTGTCGGGAAATCCGGGCAGGGAATGATCTTCATCAATGCATCGAGCGCAATGTCGGGCGAAGCGAGCTGCGCGAGGACGGCGTCGATCGTTTCCGCGAAATTGTGCGGCGGGATGTTCGTTGCCAAGCCAACCGCGATGCCGCTTGCGCCGTTGACCAAAAGGTTTGGAAAGCGCCCGGGCAGCAGCACGGGTTCCTTTTGCGTGTCGTCGAAGTTGAGGGTAAAGTCCACACAATCCCGCTCGATGTCGCGCAAAAGCTCGAGCGCGAGCGGGGTCATGCGCGCTTCGGTGTAACGCATGGCGGCGGCGCTGTCCCCGTCGATGCTGCCGAAGTTGCCATGCCCGTCTACAAGCGGCGATTGCATGTTGAAATCCTGCGCCATGCGCACCATCGCATCATACACGGAGCTGTCGCCGTGCGGGTGGTATTTACCCAGGCAGTCGCCCACGATGCGCGCGCTCTTCCGGTGGGGTTTGTCCGGCGTGACGGAGAGGCCCATCATCGTATAGAGAATGCGCCGCTGCACGGGCTTGAGCCCATCCTCCACGCGCGGAAGCGCACGCTCGAGGATAACATGCTCGGCGTAGGGCATCATGGAATCGTGCATCACATCATCCATGCTGCGCACGAGGATGTTGCGATCGATCCCGATCGGCGGCGGGTCGTTTCTCTTAGCCAAGCTCGTTCACCATCCCCTCACGCGGCGCAACGCGCGCCGTTTCATCAAAATGATCTTCCTTATTGAAATCAGCGAACTCGCTGATATATTCCTTGCGGGGGGCGACCTTGTCGCCCATCAAAATAGTGACGAGGTGCTCCACATCCGCCGCGTCGTCGATGGTGACGCGCACGAGCGAGCGGTTCTCGGGGTTCATGGTCGTTTCCCACAGCTGTTCGGGGTTCATTTCGCCAAGGCCCTTGTAGCGCTGGAGCGTATAGTTCTTGCCGACTCCCCTGAGCGCACGGTTGAGCGCCGCATCGTCGTAGAGATAGCGCGTTTCCTTGCCCCTTTGGATGCGGTAGAGCGGCGGCATGCCGATGTAAACATGGCCGTCCATAATGAGTTCTTTCATATAGCGGTAGAAGAACGTCAATAAAATCGCGCGGATGTGCGCGCCGTCCTGATCCGCGTCGGAGAGGATGATAATCTTGTCGTATTTGAGCGAGTCAAGCGTGAAATCCTGCCCGATGCCCGTGCCGATGGCGGTGATGATCGAGCGGAACTCCTCGTTTGCGAGCACCTGGTCGATGCGCTTTTTTTCCACGTTGAGCGGCTTGCCCCGCAGCGGCAGGATCGCCTGGAAGCGCCTATCCCGCCCCTGCTTGGCGCTGCCGCCCGCGGAATCTCCCTCAACAATGAAAAGCTCATTTTCCGCGGGGTTGCGCCCGGTGCAGCTCGAGAGTTTCCCCACAAGCGGCGCGTTTTCGAGCTTATTCTTCTCGCGCGCCATGTTCTTGGCTTTGCGCGCGGTTTCGCGCACCTTGGCTGCCTTCATGGCCTTGTCGGTCATTTTAGCGGCGATGTCGGCGTTTTTCAGATCTTCAAGGATAGGCGTGAGCAGCTCGTTCATCACGAATTCGACGGCGGGCTTTGCTTCGGTGTTGCCAAGACGGGTCTTGGTTTGCCCTTCAAATTGAATTGCGTGCATCTTAAGCGAGATCACCGCCGTGAGTCCCTCGCGAAAGTCTTCGCCCGTGAGCGAGGCGTCTTTGTCTTTCAAGATGCCGTGCTTTCGGCAATAATCGTTCATGATCTTCGTGAGCGCGCTCTTAAACCCCGTTTCATGCGTGCCACCCTCGGTGGTCGGAATGTTGTTGACGTAGCTGAAGATGCTCTCGGCGTATCCGTCGTTGTGCTGCAAAGCGACCTCTACGCCGATGCCGTCCTTTTTACCGCCAAAGAACACGGGCTCCTCGTAAAGAGCCGTTTTATCAGCGTTGAGGAATTTGACGAAGTCCGAAAGACCGCCGTCGAATTTATATTCTTTTTCGCGGCGCTTGCCCCACTCGCGCTCATCCGTCAGGCGAAAGGTGGTGCCGCGGTTCAGGTAGGCAAGCTCGCGCAGGCGCTTCCCGATGAT
>CAZJIS010000001.1:0-2069 GCA_964546125.1 uncultured Clostridium sp. | reverse complement strand
GCGCCCGTGCTGCCGATATACATGCCCGGCCGCATGCGCACGGCCTCGAGCCCCTCGATGACTTTTATGTCGCTGACGCTATAGTCTTTTGACATCAGTTCCTCCGAAAACCACAATATGGTGTATTCGCCCTATTCATTCACAACTTTATATTATAAGGCAAGCTTTTTGCGCGGGCAAGTGCGAGAATATTATCCGCCGCGCGGAGCGACACTAGATTCGGAGGTGATGATATGGATCACGACATCGAATTGCTCAATGAAATATACAGGAACGCCGAGCTTTCAAAGGATATTCTCGGCAGGCTCATCCGCCGCTGCCACGATGCGGCGCTGCGCGCGGTGCTCGCCTCGCAGTTCGCCGAATACCACGCGATTTTACTCGAGGCGGGCGAACGTATTGCCGGGCGCGGCGAAGCGCCGGATGCTTTCGGAATGCTCTTCCGGCGGCCGATTTACTGCGGCATCCGCCTCAACGCGCGCATCGACGCCACAAGCTCCCACCTGGCTGAAATGCTCGTGCAGGGAAGCGCTGTGGGACTCATCGAGATTGCCCGCGCGAGCAACCGCTTCGACGAAGCGGAGAAAGCCACGCGCGCGCTCGCCGAGCGCCTTCGCACGACCGAGGAAGCCAACATACGGCAGCTGTTGCACTACGTTTAATCGTTTTTTTGCAGCTCTGAGAGAATGGCGTTGTACACGGCGGGCGCGCGCTCGGGCCAGGCGTTTTGCGCAAGCTTTGCCGCGCTTTCATCCGGCATCAGCAGCTCGATGCGAACAAGCTCCGCGTTGCGCTCCATCGCCTTGAGCGTAACGCGGTAGGTTCCCTGCCCCGTGCGCTCAAGAGCGCTTGCGTAGCGCGTTTGCATGAGGAGCTTTTCGCGGTAATCTTCCGCATAACCGTCGATCTCAGTGCGCTTAGACTGCGGCACGCGCTCGAGGAACATGTAAAGCGTATCCTTCCCCTTTTGCGTAAGGCAATAGGCCTGGCCGTAAGGCCGCGGCACGGCAGCGAGGAACCCGCCCTCTTCAAGCTCATATACCGCGCTTTGCAGCTCGAAGAAGGGCAGCATGTTATAGGCGCCGAAAAAGGTCGTCATCTGCTCGCGCGTCGGCTCCGCTGGGAGTCTATCGAGCGCGTACAGCACCACGATCTTATCTTTTGTAAAGCCGTCTTCAAAAAAGGCCATGCCGTTCCCCCGTCCGCATCATGCGTCTTTTTTCTATTATAGCCCAAAACCCGCGCGCAGTCTATTCTCCCCGGCAAAAGCCCGCGCAAAAGCGGACAAGGAATGACAGCCATGCATATGATATATCGAAGCGATTTTACGCCGCTTCGATTTCGATGAAACGGATGTGATCCTATGAATCAAAGGGAATTCGGAAAGCAGGGCTTCCCCGCCGGGATCGACGGCGCGGCGGATTGCCTGTGCATGGCGCAGCTTCGCCATGTCCTGCCGCAGCTGATGGAGCGCTACGCGGGTTGGACGTTCAACGTTTACCTCCGCGACGGCGTCACCGTCACGGGCGTTCCGCGGGAGCTCATCCCCGGCGCGGGCCGCGCGGGCCTTTTGCGCGTAGGCGACTTCGAACACCTGCCCCTGCGTGAGATCTCCGCCGTGCGCATCCCCGGCGGCACCTACGACGAGAGCCTTGATTACCTGCCCGCCGCAAGCGCAGAAACCCTTTGCGACGCGATGTGCGAGGCTGCCATCCGCGCGACCATACGCGAGGAAGATTTCGTGCAGATCCGCGCCGGCGGGCAGATCGTTGCCAGCGAATTGATTGTGAAAAACGAGCTGGGCATGATCGTGACAGCCTGCTTCAACGGCATGAACCCGACCTTCATCGTGACCTGCCATATCAACGCCCTAAGCCTTAGGCATTGAACGGCGCGGGCCCGCCCGAAAAGCGGGCCCTTTGGCGCGCAACGCAGTCGCTGCGAGTTTCTTGACGCACATCAAAAGCGGGCATATAATACACCCATGCGGCCGTGGTGGAACGGCATACACAGCGGACTTAAAATCCGCCGGCGAAAGCCTGAGGGTTCGAATCCCTCCGGCCGCACCA